>PMCH01000157.1:1869-12219 GCA_003154055.1 Acidobacteriaceae bacterium | reverse complement strand
GCTGGCGTGGAAGTTGTCACCGAGCGCGTCTGGGGCTACTGCGAAGAGATCGCGATGCCGCGCATGATCGTGGTCAGCCGCATGGACCGCGAGCGTTCCGACGCCAACCGCGTCCTCGAATCGCTGACCAACGCGTTCGGACGCGCCGTCACCCCGCTCCAGCTACCGATCGGCAGCGAGAAGAACCTTTCCGGCATTGTGGACCTGGTCCGCATGAAGGCCTACACCTACGAGATGGGCGGCAGCGGCAAGGGCAAAGAAGGTCCGATCCCGGCGAACATGGCTGACGTTGCGAAGGAAGCGCACGAGAAGCTGGTCGAACTCGTCGCCGAAGGCAAAGACGAGTTGATGGAAGAATACTTTGAGAAGGGCACGATCCCGGAGGAGGACCTGGTCCCGGCGCTCCACGAAGCAATCCGTGAAGACAAGTTATTCCCGGTACTCTTCACGAGCGGCCTGGGCAACATCGGCGTGGACGAACTGATGGACTTCATCGTGGACTACACGCCCGCCGCCAATGAACACCACGCGGTCGCCGGCCAGCCGGGCCCAAACGGCGAGCCGCCGGTCCGCAAGGGTGTTGATAGCGAGCCTGCTTCTGTTTTTATCTTCAAGACTGTTTCCGATCCTTTCTCCGGCCGCATCTCGTATTTCAAGGTTTTCTCCGGCATCCTGAAAAACGACGCCTCGCTCCAGAATTTCAACCGAAGCACTTCAGAGAAGTTCGCACACATCGCAGTGATGCAAGGCAAACAGGCAATCCCCGTCCAGGAACTGCATGCGGGCGACATCGGTGCAGTTGCGAAGCTGCGCGAGACGCTTACCGGCGACACGCTCGGCGATAAGAACGCTCCGATCCAGTACCCGCCCGTGAAACTGCCAGACCCGGCGATCACGTTCGCCATCGAACCGAAGAGCCGCGCCGACGAAGACAAGCTGGGCGCGGGCCTTCACAAGCTGATGGAAGAAGACTCCATGCTGCGCTTCTTCCGCGATCCGCAGACCAAGGAATTTCTGATTGCCGGCACCGGCCAGCAGCACATTGAAGTGGTCGTCGCCAAAATGAAGAAGCGCTACCACGCGGAAGTGGTGTTGAAGGCGCCCAAGGTGCCCTACCGTGAAACCATCCGGGGCAAGGCCGACGTCCAGGGACGCCATAAGAAGCAGACCGGCGGCCACGGCCAGTACGGTGACTGCAAGATCCGGATGGAGCCGCTGCGCGACATCGAATTCGAGTTCGTCAACGACATTTTTGGCGGGTCCATCCCGAAGAACTACATTCCAGCGGTTGAGAAGGGCATTAAAGACGCCGCTGGCCGGGGCTACCTCGCCGGCTTTCCGGTGGTGAATTTTCGCGTGACCCTCTACGACGGCTCGTACCACGACGTCGATTCGAACGACCTCTCATTCCAGATGGCCGGGCGCATTGCGTTCAGGAAGGCAATGGAAGTCGCGAAGCCCACGCTGCTGGAGCCGATCATGCATGTTGAAATCAGCATTCCGGATGAGTTCGCGGGCACCATCATGGGCGACCTGAACAGCCGCCGCGGACGCATCCAGGGCATGGACAACAAGGGCGGCAACACCATCGTCAAGGCGGAAGTACCCATGGCCGAAATGCTGACCTACGGCGCCGACCTGACCTCGATGACCCAGGGCCGCGGCAGCTTTGCGATGGAA
This sequence comes from Acidobacteriaceae bacterium, assembly GCA_003154055.1. Lineage (GTDB taxonomy): Bacteria > Acidobacteriota > Terriglobia > Terriglobales > Acidobacteriaceae > Acidiflorens. The sequence goes on along the minus strand of PMCH01000157.1, from coordinate 10,539 downwards.
ATGCACCACTATGACGTGGTCCCGCAGCAGTTGCAGGACAAGATCGTTGAGAAGGCCAAGGCGGAGCGTGGCGAGGTAAAAGAGGAAGAAGAATNNAGGGGAGCACAGGGAGAATCTGAAAACTCTGTGCCGCCGGTCGATTCTGGCGTACCATTCGTTATTCCTTAAGGAGTCATCATGTCCAAGCGGAATTCCCCGGCTGTCCGCCGCTTGTTCGAAGCCGCACTTGTGTTCTCCGTTCTCTCTCTGCTCTCCTATTCGGCGATGGCACAAACCATGCTCGATCTCGATCACGTTTCGATCTGCGGATCGGATCTGGACGCGCTGCGCCAGGCCTTCACCAACGTCGGGCTCACTCCCGACTTCGGCGGCCCGCATGGCAACGGCGTCACCCAGATGGCGCTCATCGGCTTCGACGACCAGTCTTATATTGAACTGATCGCTCCCGTGAAGCCGGGCGTCACTGAGGGTTCGGACTGGGCCAAGTTCATCACCGACAATGCAGGGGCCTGCGCCTGGGCCGTGGGCACCAACGTCCTGCTGCAGGATGTGGACCGCCTGAAGAAGGCCGGCATCACGGTGGCCGAACCCAAGCGGGGCAGCCGCAAACGCGCCGATGGAATGAACGTCGAGTGGATGACGGCCCAGGTCGGTCCTGGGGCTCCGGGCTCGATGCTGCCGTTCATCATCGAGGACCAGACCCCGCGCGCCTGGCGCGTACAGACATCGGATAGCGTAAAAGGTTCTCCCCTCGGAGGATTGGATCTGGTGATCGTCGGGGTGAACAATCTCGACGCTTCGATTGCGCTCTTCCGCAAGGCCTACGGCTGGTCTGAGCCGCTGACCGAGACCCAGAAAGATTTTGGCAAGCTCGCCTACTTTCCCGGCCAGCCCGTGATCCTCGCTTCCGGAGGAGGATGGGTCTCCGATCGCGTCGGCCGGTTCGGGGAGGGCCCGGTCGCCTACCTGCTGAGCACCAAGGATTTCTCCGCCGCCACCAAGAAGTACAAACTATCCGGCGGGAAAACCTGGTTCGCGCAGAAGGTGGCCTGGTTCGACGCTTCCAAGATAAAAGACGTCAGGCTGGGAGTGATCGGCCAGTAGCCCATGTGGGGCGGACACTCCNNAACCGAGAACTGAGAACTGCTACCATCGCCCACAGTGGCTCTCGCAAAGAACAATCCCAACTTGCCGTCCAAAGACCGCATCGTCTCTGCCGCGCCGGTCGAGGACGATTCTTCGTTTGAGCTCAAGCTGCGCCCGCAGCGGCTGCAGGAGTTCATCGGACAGAACAAGGTCAAAGAGAATCTGGACGTCGCGATCCAGGCGGCGAAATCCCGCGGCGAGGCACTCGACCACGTTCTGCTCTACGGGCCTCCGGGGCTGGGCAAGACGACACTCGCCAACATCATCGCCAACGAGCTCGGCGCCGCTTTCCAGCAGACTTCAGGCCCCACGCTCCAGATCAAGGGCGACCTGACCGCCATCCTGACCAACCTGCGTGATAAGCAGGTGCTCTTCATCGACGAAGTCCACCGCCTGCAACCTGCACTCGAAGAGATCCTCTATTCCGCGCTCGAGGACTACAAGCTCGACATCATGATCGGCCAGGGGCCGTCCGCGCGCACCCACACCATGGACGTGAAGCCCTTCACCTTCATCGGCGCCACCACACGCGCGGGCCTGCTATCGGCGCCGCTGCGCTCGCGCTTCGGATTGCTGCTGCGGTTAGAGTTCTACACCCACGAAGACCTGCGCATCATCGTCGAGCGCTCGGCGGAAATCCTGGGTGTCCCTATCGACCGGCCGGGCGCGGTCGAAATTGCCAGCCGTTCCCGCGGCACACCCCGTATTGCGAACCGGCTGCTGCGGCGCGTGCGGGACTACGCCCAGGTCCGCGCGGAAGGGTCGATCGACCAAGCCATCGCCCAGGCTGCGCTCAGCATGCTCGAAGTGGACCGGCACGGCTTCGACGAGATTGACCGCAAACTACTCCTTACCATTATCGAGAAGTACCAGGGCGGACCCGTGGGTGTGGGCACGCTGGCCGCGGCGCTCGCCGAAGAAGCCGACGCCATCGAAGAAATCTACGAGCCGTTCCTGATTCAGATCGGCTTCCTGAACCGCACTCCGCGCGGCCGGGTGGCCACCCAACTTGCGTATGAGCACTTCGGAATTACACCCAATCGCCGGCAAAGCTCCCTTTTCTGAGCCAATCGAACGGGAGAATTGGCGGGGGATTAAGGGTCATGATTCGCCTGCCCGAAAGTTACTAGACACTCACTGACAAGGGTGGAGGTTCTGTTGTATGGTCTAAAATCCGCCTGTCAGAGGGGGCACGGCGACGCTCGCGGGGGTGTCTTGTTTTCCGGGTCCTTTAGTCCTAAATACTTGCTGTCCCTGATGATTCTGGCGAGTTGCGGCGCAGCGGCATTGGCCGCGCCGCAAACGGCCGCCACCACCTCTTCGCCGGCGCAGAGCCAGACACCCGCCCCGGACCGCCTTTCGGTCGAAACCGGCCGCGATTCCAACCTGGTCATTCCCCGCCTGCCGCACGGTCCCGCGCTGGAGGATTTCCTGGCCATGAAGCCGGAGGGCGACGTCGCCCCGCAGATGGCCAAGGTTACCCGTTTTCTGCAGCGCGAGCCGCACGATGGTGAACCGGTCAGCCGGCCCACCGAGGCCTACCTTGGATACGACGACAAAAATCTGTACGCCGTCTTCGTCTGCCATGACGATCCTGCGAAAGTTCGCGCTCACGAAGCCCGCCGGGAGGACTTCGATGGCGACGACGATGTCGAGATCATGCTCGACACTTTCCACGACCGCCGCCGTGCCTACGCCTTCCAGGTGAATCCAAAGGGAGTCCAGTGGGACGCCATCTGGACCGAGGCTTCCTACGCCGACACGGGCGGGAATTTTGATGTGTCGTTCGACACCCTCTGGTACACGAAGGGCAAGCTCACCTCGCAGGGATATGTAGTCTGGATCGCGATCCCGTTCCGCAGTTTGCGATTCCCGTCGGTGCAGGACCAGACCTGGGGCGTTGTCCTGCTGAGGGAAATCACGCGCGACAATGAAAAGGCATTCTGGCCGCACGTCTCCATCAACCAGGAGGGGCGCCTGGGGCAGGCAGCCACCGCCCAGGGACTTAGCGGCATCTCGCCCGGCCGCAACATCCAACTTATCCCTTACGGGCTGCTGAACTCATTCCACAGCGTGGATGATCGCGGCCCCTTCGGGGATCCAGCCAAGGCACGTTTCCAGAACCGCGCCATCGGTGGAACCTTCGGTGTGGACGGAAAAGTCATCCTGAAGGACAGCCTGGTCCTGGACGCAACCGCCAACCCTGACTTCAGCCAGGTGGAATCCGACGAGCCTCAGGTCACGGTCAACCAGCGCTACCGGGTGTACTTTCCCGAGAAGCGGCCATTCTTCATCGAGAATGCGGACTATTTCCGCACGCCCATCGACCTGTTCTTCACCCGTAACATCGTCGACCCGGACGCGGGGATCCGTCTGACCGGCAAAGCGGGCCCGTACTCGCTGGGCATTCTCTCGGCTGATGACCGCGCCGGCGGCCTGAGCGTTCCTACCGACAACTCACTGTTCAAAACGCGCGATTACTTCAACATCGCCCGCGTCTCGCGTGACATCTTCAGACAATCCAGCATCGGAGTGATTTACACCGATTGGGAATATCCCGCGGCCCACAGCTTCAATCGCGTCGGGGGCGTCGATTCCCGGCTCAAGTTCTCTCCGAAATTGACGGCCACTCTGCAGGCCGTCACCAGTTCCAGCGAATTCGACGGCACCCACTCCGCCGGGCCCGCATACAAGGCCGACCTGGCCTATACCAGCCGTTCCTGGTTTCAGGAGGGTGTCTACAACGACGTCAGCCCCGGGTTTACCACCGTTCCCGGATTCGTGAATCGTGCGGATATTCGCGAATACCGTAACGACACCGCCTACGTTTTCCGCCCCAAGAGCGGTCCGGTAGTTTCCTGGGGGCCGGAGTTTTTTGGCCACTGGACCTGGGACCACACCGGCCTGCGTCTCGACACCGACTACACTCCCGCCGTGAATATCGTTCTGAAGCGGCAAACCCACATTTATCTTCTTCCCTACGAGGAATTCCGCGAGCGCCTCCGCCCCGGATTTGATTTCGGTGTCAAAGCGGATCCTGATCTCGACTTCCACGAGCACGCCAGCGGGGCGACTGTCTCCAGCTCTCCCTTGCCGCTACTCACGTTCGGGGGACAGTATTTCTGGGGGAACTCGATCAACTTCGTTCCCGGATTCAACTCCGACCCGCAGTTCGCCCGCTATACCACTCCGTACCTTGCCCACTTCGACCAAGCCGGCGCGATCGCAACGATTCATCCCTTTAACCAGCTGAAGATCGATAACTCGTACCTGTTCAGCCGGCTCCGCGCGCGCGACGCGAACGCCGCCATCTTCAACAATCACATCATCCGCAGCAAATGGAACTGGCAGTTCACCCGGGAACTGTCGCTGCGCGTGATCCTGCAATACAACGCGACCCTGACCCGCAACAACCAGCCGGATCCGGCCTACATCTTCACCGCTTTGCCCACCACCCGCAACTTCAACACCGACATCCTCATCACCTACCTGTTACATCCGGGTACGGCACTCTACGTCGGCTACAACAGCAATCTTCAGAACCTGGATCGTGCGCTGGCCATCGATCCCAACTTCGACAGCGTGCAGCGCTCCAGCCGCGTGATCAACGATGGCCGGTTGTTCTTCGTAAAAGTTTCCTACCTGCTGCGGTTCTAAGAAGCCTGCGTGGGGACGGACGCCCGGCTGGGCCCGGTTGACTTCCCCGCCACGAATCTGCGTTAATCACCCTTCGTCATTTCTTTCATTCCTCACGTAGAGACGCGGCTTGCCGCGTCCGACGCCGGAGGCGCTCATGCGCGAAGTCATTGCCACCAATCAGGCCCCGCAGGCCATCGGGCCCTACTCGCAGGCGATTAAGGCTGCGGGGCTGGTCTTCACCTCGGGCCAAGTGGCCCTCGATCCCGCCACCCAGCAGGTCATCACCGGAGACATCGCCGCGCAGACCGACCGCGTGATGAAGAACCTCTCCGGCGTGTTGCAAGCCTCGGGCAGCAGCCTGGAGAAGGTCCTGCGCTGCACCGTCTTCCTGAAGAATATGGGAGACTTTGCCGCCATGAACGAAGTGTACGGCCGCTACTTCAGCAAGACTCCGCCGGCACGCTCCACGGTCGAGGTGGCTCGTCTGCCAAAAGATGTGCTGGTGGAAATCGACGTGATCGCACTCGCTTGAAAATAGTTCCCAGTTCTCGGTTCTCAGTAGAAGCCCCAGGGTGTCGGGTTTTTCTAAGAACGGAGAACCGGGAACTGAGAACTCACGGAAAGGAACTATGAAAACTCTTATTCTCCTCTTCGCCATCCTCGGCCTGACAATCTTCGCCCTGGCCCAAACAAGAAAACCCTCCGCGACCGCCGCGCCCACCAAGGTCACCGGCGACCCTATCAAGATGCCGAGCGGCCTGCTGTATTGGGATATCAAGGTCGGAACCGGCGCGGTCGCGCAAACTGGCCAAACCGTCAAAGTGCACTACACGGGTTGGCTGACCAGCGGAAAGAAGTTTGACAGCTCGGTCGATTCCCGCACCCCTTTCGACTTCAAACTGGGCGCCGGGGATGTGATCAAAGGCTGGGACGAAGGGGTTGCAGGCATGAAGGTCGGAGGAAAGCGGCAGCTGCGGATTCCACCCGACCTGGCTTATGGCCGCCACGGCTATCCGCCGCTGATCCCGCAGGATTCGACCCTGGTGTTCGATATTGAGCTTCTGGGAGTGAAGTAGGGGCTAGCAGCTCGTGGAGGGCCGGGTCTTTGACCCGGCCAGCGGAACGAAGTTCCGCAGCCTTCTAACCACGCCGCCAGACACACAAAAGCCCGCAGGGTGGGAACTCTGCGGGCTTCCGAGCTTCTAGGCCTTAACGACCTTGCCGCTGCGCAGGCAGGAGGTGCAGACGCGCATGTGCTTGTTGGCCGCCCCCACCTTGGCATGAACCGGCCGCAGATTGACGTTCCAGCGCCGTTTGCTCACATTGTGAGCGTGGCTGATGTTGTTGCCGAATTGCGGCCCCTTGCCGCAGATATCACAGACTCGCGCCATAACTCCTGATTCCTCAAAGGCTTGATGCCGAAACCATTATTTTACAGGATTCCGGAAGTTTTCGCCAAGTTGTGCCCTCATGCAGGTCTCAGGCAGCCTTGCCCATGACCGGCTGCGAGCAATGCGCGCAGCGGCGGGCATCGATCGGGATTTCGCTCAGGCATTCCGGGCACTTCTTGGTGGTTGGATCGGCCGGCGTCGGAGCCTTCCGGGTACGGGCGATCAGGGCGTTGATCGGGGTCACGACAAAGAAGTAAACGGCCCCCGCCACCAGAAGGAAACTGACCACGGCGGTGATGAAATCGCCGATGGGAAACACCGTGCCGCGGACCGCGAAGGAAATTCCAGTGAAATCCGGCTTACCTGCCACCAGCGCGATGACGGGGTTGATGATGTCCTTGACCAGGGCGGTCACGATCGTGCCGAACGCGCCACCAATGACTACGCCGACTGCCAGATCAACGACATTACCGCGAAGAATGAATTGCTTGAATCCAGATAACATGCGTTCCTCCAAAAAGTATTGGGCGACAACTGTAAATCTCTGACTGGGATCGAACAAGCGCACAACAGACGCTCAGAGGGCGGCGAAAACTGGTTCGACCCAGCTACCAGTTCGGGTTCGAGGAGAGATATTTCCCTGGCCCCGCGCCCTCAGATCCGCATCGGCATCACGATATACCGGTACTTGTAATCCTCGCCCTCTGCGGGACGGAACTGGCCGGCCGACTGTGAATCCTTGAGCTCCAGCTTGACCTCGCTCGATCCGGTCGCCTTGATGAAATCGATCAGATATTGGGCGTTGAACCCGATGGTCAGCGGATCGCCATTGTAGGCAATCTCGATGGAATCTTCCGACTCGCCGGTTTCGGTGGACGAGGCGGAAAGCTTCAGTTCGCCCTTTTCCAACCGCAAGCGCACGGCACGCGACCGCTCATCGGCAAACTGCGCCACGCGCGATATCGCCGCACCCAGGTCTCCGCCCTGCACGGACACCGACTTGGTGATCTCCTTGGGAAGCACAGCTTCATAGTTCGGAAATTGCCCGGTCAGTTGGCGGGAGGTCAGCAGCCGCGGGCCTATCCGGAAATACAGCGTGGACTCGTCTTTCGCGAAATCAATCGTCTCCGCATCGGTGGAATCAAGAAGCGACTTCAGTTCATCCATCGCTTTCTTGGGGACCAGCGTCTTCATCTCACCCGAAACGCCTTCAAATTTCTCCCCGGAACGCTCAATGTGAGCGAGGCGATGGCCGTCGGTGGCCACCATGGTGATGGACTCAGGCTTCAGCACCATTAGCGCGCCATTTAGCGTGTAGCGCGATTCTTCATTCGCAATGGCAAAGCCGGTCTTCGCGATCATCGACCGCAGCACCTGCGCCGGGATCTTCACTACTCCTGCTGCCGGAAACACGGGCAGAGTTGGAAAATTGGACCGCGCCATGCCCACCATCTTCGTGTTGGACCGGCCACAGCGAATGCTGACCCAATGATTCTCGAGCAGCTTAATGGTGATATCGGCGTCAGGCAGCAGCTTTACGTAATCATGCAACTTGCGCGCCGGGATGGTGCACGAGCCATCTTTCTTTACTTTTGCGTTGCAGGAAGTCCGCAGACTTAGATCAAGGTCCGTTGCGGTCAGGGACAACTTGTCCGCCGAGGCCTCGAATAAATAGTTGGAGAGAATTGGAATCGTCGTCTTGCGCTCGACCACGCCCTGGGTGGCGGTGAGTTCGCGCAGGAGTTCAAATTTACTGACCACGATCTCCATGGTCGTAGTGGCCGCGGCAGAGGCTACTTCTACCGGCATATTGGGCTCTCCCGACTCGTACTTCTGTTACTTCCTTATATCAAATGATTAAACAATAAAACCAGTAGTAGCAGTAGGTGCTTCGGAGAAGTGGAAAACCGGTCCAGGTGCCGCCGGTGCAATCAGTTCCACATCCACCCTTCGTGTGAACAATCACGCCCACTTTAGGGTGAGATCATCGTAACGCAGGGACCGTTCCCAGGTCTTCGTCCTGTCTCGCACAGTTTCCACAAACACTCCACAGCCCGAGGGTAGGAAGAATGGCCGGGAGAGTGGAAAAGACAGCACAAACCGCGATTCAAGCGCCCAACTGATCGGTCAGTTTGTTCAGCAACCTGTTCAAATCCTTGTCACCCTTGCGGACGCCTTCAATCTTGTCCACCGAGTGCAAAACTGTGGTGTGGTGCTTGCCGCCAAACTGACGTCCGATCTCGGGCAGGGAAGCCTCGGTCAGGTGCTTGGCCAGATACATCGCGATTTGCCGCGGATAGACGATGGAGCGGGAGTTGTTCTTCGCCTTGATCTCCACCAGGCGCAGCCCAAACTGCTCCGCCACCGCCTTTTGAATAGACTCAATCGTGACCTTGCGGGCCTGGGAGTCAATAAAATTCTTCAATACCTGCTGAGTGTAGGGAAGCGTGATCTCGGCGCCAATCAGCGAAGAGTGCGCCACCAGGCGGATGAG
>PMCH01000157.1:0-1854 GCA_003154055.1 Acidobacteriaceae bacterium | reverse complement strand
CGGCTGCGCAACCGGTCCTCAATCTCGGGTAACTCTTTCGGCGGACGGTCGCTGGCAATCACAATCTGCTTCATGGACTCGTGCAGGGCGTTGAAGGTGTGGAAAAATTCCTCCTGGGTGCGCTCCTTCTGCGCGAGGAACTGGATATCGTCCACCAGGAGTACGTCCACGCCCCGGAACTTGTCCCGGAAACTGATCATCTTGTCGTAGCGCAGCGAGTTGATCATCTCGTTGGTGAACTTCTCGCTCGACAGGTAACAGATGGCCGCGTGGGGAGACCGGCGTTTGATTTCGTGCCCTATGGCCTGCATCAGGTGAGTCTTGCCCATGCCGACGCCGCCGTACAGGAACAGCGGGTTGTAGGCCTTGGAAGGGCGCTCCGCGACCGCCTGGCAGGCCGCATGGGCAAACTGGTTGCCACTGCCGATCACGAACGCGTCGAAGGTGTAGCGAGGATTCAACTGTGCCGCGCCGTCCCAGTCGAAACGCGACTGGGAGAGTGGCATCCCGGTGACGGACGAGGTCTGCGTCCCGGAGTTCGCCATGGAAAGCCCGCCATTGTGCCGGATCGGGGTATTCGACGGATCGTCTTCCGCGGTCACGAACTTGACGTCCTGGAATCCCAGTTCCAGATTGTCCACCGCCTCCTGAATGAGGTCGGCGTACTTGTCTCCGACGTGGCGGAACTCGGCGGTGGGAACGCGCACGAACAGAATGCCGTTGCTGGCGTGGCTATAGCGGGTCGGCTTCAGCCAGGTGTCATAGGAGTGGCGGTTGATTTTCTTTTCCAGCGCATCGAGGATGCGCACCCAAGGGTTGGGGACGATAGCGGAACCGGAGACGGACATGTTTTTAAAAAATGCCAGGCCGCCGGTTAGGACGCGCCCGGTAGAAATCCAATCTTAAGACTATGAGTTTCTTCTCTACTTCAGAGCAGCATCCGCTTTCACGGCGCTGGTTGCATGGTGATGAAATTTAATACGGAGACGAACCGCATACTAGCATAAAAAATTTTCCCGCGTCGGTGTCTTTACGGGAAAATATTCCGCGCGAGCGCTTCATCCAACCGCGATTTCCGCGCGCTGTCAAGTGTCGAGAAACTAACTGCCGCGCAAAGAGTGCAAGTCGATTTTGTGCAGGGACAGCCGCCCTCGGCAACTTTCAACTAATGAATCGGGCGACGCTCCGGTCTTGCCGCCGTCTTGTAGCTTCCCGGATACACCACCACCGAGCGCTTTCCACCCTCACCATCGCTCTCGGTGCGCAAATCTTTTTCCTCGCGCAGCGCCAGATGCACGATCCGCCGCTCGCGCGATGACATGGACGCAAACCGGTAGGGCTCACCCGATCTCCGCACTTTTTCCGCTGCAGCCCTCGCCGCCATCTGGAGCTCTTCGATGCGCAGCGAACGGAAGTTCTTGCAGTCGAACCAGATCTTCTCGTGCTCGTTGCCCTGCAGGCGCAGGATCTCGGTTCCCAGCAGCTCGAAGGACCGCAGCAGTTCGCCGCCTCGCTCCAGCAGCAGCGTCGAGTCCGGTCCGGCAAACTCCACCAGAATCTCCGGATGCTCCCACTCCCGGTTTCCCGGGATCGGCGGATCCACCGTGATGCGGTATTTCAGCTTGAAGCCGCCGTTCGAGATCACGGCTTGCAGGAATTCCCCAATCTTCTTGGCAGCAGCGACTTTGTCAGTGATTGGCATAATTAGCTCGTAGCTGGCAGGTCGCAGGTGGCAGGTGTTCAAAATCCGTACTCTGCCAGCTGCCACCTGCCAACTTATTTTTCTTTCTTCCTCGCCCGCTTCTCCATCATCTCGCGCATCTCCCGGCCCAGCGAGCTTTGGTTGAGCGACCA
>PMCH01000080.1:12091-14910 GCA_003154055.1 Acidobacteriaceae bacterium | reverse complement strand
GTGATCACCGCCCACCCAGGCGGAAAGTAAAGCGTAAGGTGGTGGGGCGCGTTCCTGGTGGGCCCGCCTGGATTTGAACCAGGAACCAACAGATTATGAGTCTGCTGCTCTAACCGTTGAGCTACGGGCCCGGCTGGCTTCAATCTAGCACAGAATGACGCCCTGATCGGACCGCCACGGGCGGGATGGCGCGCTCCGCACATGCGAGCCCGGATAAAAGTGGTGGCGTTCCCGCAAAGCAGCATTGGAGTCGGTGTCGTAGCTATTCTTTCGCCCCAATGGGGCTTGATCCGTTCTCACGTTCACCCACGGCTTGCGCCGTGGGCTGCATTCTTGCGCCGCTTCGCGGCTAATGCATCTGCTCCCGGACCAGTTACTTGGGTCACGCGGCGTACATCCTTATGGGGGGTATGATAGGCCTGTAGTGGTGCCCGCGATGAAGAAGCTGCGTTTTCTGCTGTCTCTCACTAACGACGATAACGACTACCAGATNNACCGCGGCGCTCCCGGATGCCATCATTCTTGAGCCGGCAGGCTCGACTGCGCTTCCCCACGTCGCCCGGGCGGCAGCGGCAGCGGGAATTGGCTGGGTGGTGCTGAACCGCGCCGTCGAGTACGTGGCCGAACTTCGCCGCACCTATCACGTTCCGGTCTTCACCCTCACCGCCGACCACGAAGAAATTGGCCGCATTCAAGGCCGTCAACTGGTGGCGCTGCTGCCGGACGGCGGTTCCGCGCTGTACATTCAAGGCCCCACGGAACATTTGGCCGCCAAGCAGCGGCACTTCGGCCTGCTGGAAACCAAGCCGGAGAACCTGCAACTCCGCGTTCTGAAAGCACACTGGACGGAAGCCAGCGCCTACAAGGCGGTGAGTTCCTGGCTGAAGCTCTCCACCGCACGGGATATGCAGATCGACGCGGTCTGCGCGCAGGACGATTCCATGGCGCTCGGGGCGCGCAAGGCGATCGAGGAGTGCCCGCACATCCAACGCGAGGGCTGGTTGAAAGTGCCTTTTTTGGGATGCGATGGCCTTCCCAAAACCGGGCAGGAATGGGTGCGCCGCAATCTGCTGACGGCTACGGTTTTCTCGCCGCCGAACGCGGATCAGGCAATTGAGATGATGTTGAAAGCGATCGAGACCGGCGCGCAGCCATCCGAGCGCACTTTCACCGTGGCCAAGTCCATTCCGCCCATTGAAGCGCTTGCCGAGCGTGCGCAGCGCGCTCGATCTGCATCCCGCTAACCCGCAGCCCACATTCCCCGGACACCAATCCTGCAAACCACCCTCGCAATTTTTCAGAAGCTGCGGGGACGGCGGCTGAGTCAGGCTTTGCCTACGGTTGTGGGGCGGAAGGAGGAGCCACCGCGGGCGGCGCAGTTCCGGGAGCCCCCGTGTTCACCAGATCCTTCAACTCCTTGCTGGGCTTGAAGAAAGGAATCTTCTTGGCGGGAACCTCCACCCGATCGCCGGTCTTCGGGTTGCGGCCCACGCGGGGATTGCGCTGGCGAGTCCGGAAACTGCCAAAACCGCGGATCTCGATCTTGTCGCCCACGCGCAGCGAGCGCACGATGCTGTCAAAGATCGTCTCTACAATGACTTCGCTGTCTTTGCGGGTCAATTCCGCCAGCCGGGACACCTCTTCGATCAGATCCGCTTTTGTCATACGCCTCTTTGCTCCCCGGCGGCAGGGCTATCAGGCTCCCGCTCGGTGGTCCGGGGAGCTTCCGCCTGTTCAATTGCTTATAACCTTCTCAAATTTCAGGGGTTGAATGCAAGTGGAGCCTGAAGTACCTATTTCCACAGGTAGTAAAAGCCGACCTGCTGCTCCATGAGCTTCTCCCGGGAAGGCAGGTAGTCGGAAACGTCGTCGAAAAGCAAATCCAGGCCCGAGCGCCGGTAACGCGGCGGCCGGACGAGCGTCGGTTCGCCCGAAATTCCCACCGCTTTGGCCGTATCTTTCACCGCGGATTCGAAATCGGCGATCTGGTCCACTAGTTTCATGGAATGGGCTTGCTGGCCGGTCCAGACCTTGCCGTTGGCGATGGGCCGGATGTCCTCTTCCTTGACGTGCCGGCCTTCGGCAACCGCCTGGATGAACTGGGTGTGCATGTTGTCGATCATGCCCTGCAAGTATTCGCGCTCGGCGGGCGTCATTTCGCGCGCCGGATTGCCCGTGTCTTTGAACTCGCCGGCTTTCAGGGTGACGTCCTTCAGCTTGGCCCAGCGCAGCAACTCTTCGTAGTTCACCCATTGCGCGATCACGCCGATGGAGCCGACGATGCTGCCGTTGTCCGCGTAAATCTTGTTGGTGGCGGATGCAACATAGTAGGCGCCGCTCGCGCCTACCGTTTCGATGGAAGCGACGATGCGCTTCTTTTTCTCGTCCCGGATGCGCTTCACTTCCCGGTAAATTTCCTCCGACGCAGCCACCCCGCCGCCGGGCGAATTGACATGAATGATGATGGCCTTAACCGAATCGTCGTCAGCGAACTTCTTCAACTGGGAAACGACCTGCTTGGGAGAGAGGATGACGCCCTCAAGATCCACGACCGCGATCTTGTCGCCAAAGGCGAGTGAATCGTCCTGGCTGCCGCCGAAAACCAGGTAGACGAGACTGAAAACGGCGATCACAAAAAAGAGGAAAGCGCCGCCACCAATCAGCAGCCACATCCATGCGCGCGAACGTCCGTCGGCCATAATCAGAGTGTAGCAGTACCCAGTACCCGGTACCCAGTTGCCAGGAGTCCGTCTAGGAGATTGCGGTAGTGGGCTATTTTGTTTGGAGTTTGGAAGAGTTGGTGGGTTCAAAACAGCCCA
>PMCH01000080.1:10731-12003 GCA_003154055.1 Acidobacteriaceae bacterium | reverse complement strand
TCGATGCCGATGTCGGTTGCGGCCGCCATTGACCGCTGTGCCATGGAACCCGGCGACATTGTTATGTTGAACGACCCGTTCTGCGGGGGAACACATCTGCCGGACATCACTCTGGTCATGCCGGTGTATGTGGATAAGGCCAAGAGTGGCGGGCAGGAGTACCCGCCCCACACAACCCCGGATTTCTACGTGGCTTCGCGCGCTCATCACGCCGATGTCGGCGGAACGTTCCCCGGATCCATGGGGCCGTGCAGCGAGATCTATCAGGAAGGATTCCGCATCCCGCCGGTGAAGATCATGCGCGGCGGAAAGCTCGTCCCCGACGTGCTGGCGCTGCTGCTGAACAATGTCCGCACACCGGAAGAGCGCGAAGGCGACCTGGGCGCGCAGATCGCCGCCTGCCAGACCGGCGCGCAGCGGCTTCGCGATATCTGCAGCCGCTACGGGATGGCGCGCGTGAATGCAGCCGCGGGCGAACTGCTCCAGTATTCCGAAGAGATGATGCGCGGCTTTCTTCGCGACCTTCCCCCCGGCACCTATCAGGCGGAGGACTATCTGGATGACGACGGGATTTCGCCCGAGCCGGTGCGGATCGCGGTGAGCATCCACGTNNGCCTGCTTCTATGTGTTCCGCTGCCTGCTGCGCGAGGACGTACCAGCCACGGCCGGACTGATGCGGCCGATCAAGGTAATCGCTCCGGCGGGCACAGTCGTGAACGCCAGACCCCCGGCAGCCGTCGCGGGCGGCAACGTCGAAACCTCGCAGCGGATCGTGGACGTACTGTTGAAAGCCTTGGCGAAGGCAATTCCCGACCGCATTCCTGCCGCCGCAGCTGGAACCATGAACAACCTGACCATCGGCGGAATCGACCCGCGCTCCGGCCAACCCTTCGCCTATTACGAAACCATTGCCGGAGGGATGGGCGCCCGTCCGAACAAAGATGGCGTCTCTGGCGTACATACCCACATGACCAATTCGCTGAATACGCCGGCCGAGGCACTGGAGTATGCGTACCCGGTCAGACTGCGGCGCTATAGTCTTCGTCCCGATAGCGGTGGGCGAGGCCTTCATACCGGAGGCGACGGCATTGTCCGCGAAATCGAGGTGCTCACCGATGCCCAGGTCACACTCCTCGCCGACCGGCGCGCGCGCGGGCCTTACGGGCTCGCCGGCGGAAGCGACGGCGCTCGCGGCCGGACGGTCGTCGTTCATCTGGACGGTTCGGAAGAAGAATTAGCAGGCAAGTGCAGCGTGCGGCTGCGTTCCGGAGA
>PMCH01000080.1:10249-10665 GCA_003154055.1 Acidobacteriaceae bacterium | reverse complement strand
AGCAGGCCGAACAAGATCGAGATCACTGAGGCTGCCACCCCCGAACCGCTCGACGCCGAAGAGCAGAACAACATCAGCGTTTACCGCAAGAACATCGCGGCGGTCGTGAACATCACTTCGCGGGCCATGACGTTCGACTTTTTCTACGGGCTCGTACCCGAGGAAGGCCAGGGCTCCGGGTTCGTCATCGACAAAGACGGACACATCCTCACCAACTACCACGTCATCGCGAATGCCCGCACCGTGGAAGTCACACTGCACAACCGCAAGAAATACAAAGCTACGATTGTTGGTACCGACCGGTCCCACGACCTGGCAATTGTTCAAATCAAGGCACCCGACCTGGAACCGATGACGCTGGGCGATTCGACCAACTTGCAGGTTGGCCAGAAGGTTTATGCCATCGGCAATCCGTT
>PMCH01000080.1:0-10174 GCA_003154055.1 Acidobacteriaceae bacterium | reverse complement strand
GACCTGGTCACGATCGGCCGCGTGCGGCGTCCCGCACTCGGCGTGCGCACCATCCCGATCGATCCCGGTCTGGCCACCGAAATGGGCTTGGCTGCGGACTATGGCCTGCTGATCGTTCAAGCCGTTCAGGGCGGCGCAGCCGATCGCTCTGGCCTCCGGGGCGGCAGCGAGCGCGCCTACCTCGGGAATATTCCGATCATGATCGGCGGCGACCTGATCGTCGCGGTGGACGGAGTGAAGATCCAAACCCAGCGAGATCTGGCCCAGATCATGAACAACCACCGCGCCGGAGACACGGTGAAAGTGACTATCTTCCGCGCCAAGAAACAAATGATTGTGAGTGTGGTGCTGGGCGAGGCGCGAGATCAGGTGTGAAGCAGCTTCTAGTTCCTGCTGGGAGGTGGCAGCGCAGGGCTAAAGCGCTGCGCTACCACCGGACCCAGTCGGCTACTCAAAGGCTAGCTACTTCGCCATGTAGCTCAGGTCGGCGCGGAAGACGGACATTTCGCTGACGATGCTGCGGCAGCTGTGACGGAGCTGGTCGAGCACCTGCGGGCCGCTGTCGCCGTAAGCTTCCTTGAGCGCATCTTCGAGTTTCTTTTCCGGCGGCTCCATGTCGGACCAGGATGCACGATCGGTAATGAGAACGAAGGTGGGCGCTTGCCCGCCATTGGCGAGCACATACCAACGCGACGGTTTGGCGGGGTAGTTGGTCTTTAGAATGGCAGCATTGATCTTCTTGACCGCGTCAATGAAGTCATTCAGGTGTTCAGGGATGAGGGTGTAGCTGACGGAAGTCCGCATCTTGGCGGGAGTGGCCGGCGGCTTGGTTTGGCTGAGGTCGTCCCGAAAAACGTAATAGGCGGCGGCGGAACCGGCAGTGTAAGGGGCCATGTTCTTTTCCACGTCGGGGGCGTCGATCTTGTTGAAGGCATCGCGGGCGTCGAAGTCCTTCCAGTTGTGGCCGGGGGAAGACATCATGTAGGCGCCGGTGCGCTCGCCGGTGAGTATCTCCCACACCAGGATGCTCCAAGTATCTTTCTGGGCGGCGTGGAAGGCGGAATGCTGCTTGCGGCCGGATTCCCACTGGGCGGTCATGCCGGGCTTGGCAGTGGTGATGTGAACTTCAGAAACCATCTGGGGCGAGGATTGCGCCAGGGCCGAGATGGAGAGGAACAGCAGGGTAACAAAGGTCGCGAACTTGCGCATGTAGACTCCTGAGTGGGATCGCGGACCGCTGCTTGGTGGCCGGACCGCGTTACGGAAAGGTCTTGGAAAAGCAGGCGCAACGCTATACCGCGTCCAACAAAATGTCAATTGGCGTGGTGTTGATGCGGAGGCGACCCAAGAGCTGTCAGCCGGCGGGCACCAGGGCGCGAACTTTCTCCAGCAACCGCACCCCGGCCTCTCCAGGATCCTGCGCGCAGAAATCCTCTTCCAAAACGAGCACCGGAACCTCTGGCGCTATCTCTCCGAACAATGCCCTGGTGCTCTTTTCGCGCACGTGTTCCATTCGCGGACCAAGAATAATGAGATCGGGCCGGTTCGCCTTCAGTAAAACCCGCGCGTCAGGCAGCATGCTGGTGGTCAATACACGGTATCCCGCGTGGCGCAGCAGTTCCCTCAGATAAGCCAGCACATCGGCGGATTCCTCGAAGCACAGGACCGTCCGAGACGGCTGAACGGTTTCGCTTTTTGACTGACGGCGCCGGTTTGAGGCGGCAATCGCCTCCCCCTCTGAAGCATAGGTTTCGAAGACAGCGCTCAGGTTCGTCATGCGCAGTGTCCTGAAGATATTCTCCGGGACCACGCAGAGTTTGAGATCCCCGCCGCAGGATCGCGCATGGGTCATCAGGCGCACGAGTGTTCCAAGGCCGCTGCTGTCAATGAAGGCCACTGCTCCGAGGTCCAGCACCAGGTCAGGGGTTTCCAGGGAGGCATTTTTCAGATGTTCGTGCAGCGCTTGCGCCTCGTCCACGGCCACGATGCGGCCGCTGCATTTCGCGACCAGCACCTCACCCACAACGCGAGAATCAATTTGGAGTCGCATACGTTCCGTCGAAGCACGGACGGGGATTGCCGGAGGGAGTATAGCTTGTCGCAGTCTGCAAAAGATATTTGCGCCGAACTCGTCGAGCGGACTTCTCCGGTGGGCGGCCTTTTCTGAGTGCCGCAGCATCGCCATTCACCAGGGCCATCTGTGGCCTATCGGTGAAATGATTTCCGGCCCAAAATGTCGTATCCTATTCCCCTGCCTATGACCGCCGTCCGCTAATTCGGCCTCTGTTGTTCTGGCGATGCTCGCGCCGACGTGTGCGAGTTCGCCGCCGTTCTCCTGCCTTCAACAACAGAAAGGATCACCCAATGCAATTCGTGGATCGGGCTTTGGCCCGCCGCCTGGAGTCTGCGGAAGAGATGCCGCAGGTGTATCACGCTCAGTGGTGCGAGAAAAATCAGCCGAATGTCGGGGCCGCCGTGGAAAAGATCTCGGGCGGTCACATGATCTTTGCCGGACTCGGTTCGCCCATCGGACGCGCCGTGGGCATGGGGTTTGCCACCCCGGTCACCGCGGCCGACATGGATCAACTGGAACACTTCTACCATTCCCGCAAGGCCGCGGCGCAAACGGATTACTGTCCGCTGACCGACCCGAGCCTGCTGGAACTTGCCAAGCAACGAGGGTACGGCATCGCCGAACTCAACAATGTGCTGGTGCGTAAGTTGGACCCAACGGAGAAGTTCCCCTCCCGCCCGGGCTTGGCCATCCGCCGGGGAAAGACAGAGGAGGCGCTAGCGTTCAGCAGCATTGTCCGGCGAAGTTTCTTTCCCGACGGAGGCGAACCGGAGGGCTTCGACGAGATGCTCTCTCCACTGTTCGCCTTCCCCGGAAGCCTGACTTTCGTCGCGGAGATGGACGGTCAACTCGTAGCCACCGGCGGTGGGCTCATCATCCCCGAGCACAAGATCGTGGCCCTGTTCGGGGCGGGCACGCTCAAAGAGTACCGGGGGCGGGGGTTGCAAACGGCCATGCTCGAACGGCGGATGCAAGTGGCCATCGAGGCTGGATGCGAATATGCCGTCATCGTTACCCTGGGCGGCACCACCTCGATGCGCAACGCCGAGCGACTGGGCTTCCGTGTGGCGTACAGCAAAGCAACGCTGATCAAAGGGCCGCCGGCAGCTTGACCACACTCACCGGTAGAGACGCGGTTCACCGCGTCTCTGCCGCTTCACAAGGCGCGTTATCATACCGGGCATGCCTGACATTGACTGGATCCGGAGGCTGTGTCTTTCCCTCCCCGACACCACAGAGAACATGCAGTGGGGCGAAGCCCTCTGCTTCAAAGTGCGCGGCAAACTGTTTGTGATCGCTGATCTCTCGCAGGGCAAACTCGCGCCGATTACACTCAAATGCGCACCGGAGAAATTCCACGAACTGCTGGAGATCGAGGGAATCACTCCCGCGCCCTACGTCGGACGATACAAGTGGGTTCGTTTGGCCAGTGCAAGCCTCCTGGGGGATGAGGAACTTGAAGACCTCTTGCGGCAGTCGTACGAATTAGTGGTCGCGAAGGTGCCGAAAACCGCGAAAGCGCCGAAGAAGAAGGCTCGAAAGAAAGCGCCCTCCAGGAAGCGGCACTCGAAATGAAGACGCGGCGAGCCGCGTCTCTCGGCCGACGGGAGTATAACCCGCGGGACAGAGCCGTTCGTATCAGGGCATCGCTTCAGCGTTGCCAAAACGCGACCTTCCCGAGCGTCCCTTCAGGGGCTGCCTGTTTGACTCTCCCAATACCCGTGGGCTAGCCTCGTAGGTTCCTTCCCTGGCCAATGCGCATTCAATACAAGTTGTTGATCGTTTGCTGGCTGCTGATCGGGAGCCTCGCCGCCGCTCCGCTGCGTCCCGTTCACGCGCCGCACGCCATCGTGGCCAGCGTGCATGGGTTGGCGTCGCGCGCCGGGGTCGAGATCATGCAGGCGGGCGGCAATGCCGTGGACGCCGCGGTCGCGACCGGCTTCGCACTCGCCGTCGTCCACCCACAGGCAGGAAATCTGGGTGGCGGCGGATTTCTTCTGTTGCGCAAGGCCAATGGCGAAGTTCACTTTGTTGATTTCCGCGAGAAGGCTCCCGCGGCGGCATCGGAGAACATGTATCTCGACGCTCAAGGGAATGTGGTCGAGAACTTGAGCCTGGTTGGATACAAAGCGGTCGGCGTGCCCGGATCGGTTGCCGGTCTCGTCTATGCCGAAAAGAAATACGGCAAGCTGTCGCTCGATAGAGTGATCTCTCCGGCGATCAAACTCGCCCGCGACGGTTTCGCGCTGGCCTGGGAAGACGCGCAGGATCTGAAAGACGAGGACCTCGCGAAATTTCCGGAATCCAAACGCATCTTCCAGCGAGATGGCAAGTATTACCAGCCTGGAGAGGTCCTGAAGCAGCCGGAACTCGCCCGGACGCTGGAGCGCATCGCGAAAAATCCGGACGACTTCTACCACGGCGCCATGGCCCGTGAACTGGCGGCCGCAATCCAGAAGGGCGGCGGGCTGATCACCGCCGACGACCTCGCCCGGTACGAGGTCAAAGAGCGCGAGCCCATTCGTGGGACCTATCGTGGTTACGAGATCATCAGCGCTCCGCCTCCTTCTTCGGGCGGAGTGGCGCTGGTCGAGATCCTCAACATTCTGGAAGGATTTGATCTCGCGAAGTCTGGTAATCGCTCCGCCGCCACCATCCATTTGACCGCCGAGGCATTCCGCAGGGCCTTCTATGACCGTTCCGATTTTCTGGGCGATCCGGATTTCTCAAGAAT
Organism: Acidobacteriaceae bacterium; assembly: GCA_003154055.1. Taxonomy (GTDB): domain Bacteria; phylum Acidobacteriota; class Terriglobia; order Terriglobales; family Acidobacteriaceae; genus Acidiflorens. Next base: position 5,366 of record PMCH01000080.1, on the reverse strand, counting down.
TCCGGTACCGCAGCTGCTTGACAAGCGGTACGCAGCGGCCTGGCGCGATACCATCGATCCCAACCACGCGAGCGCGAGCAAGGAACTGAAGCGGCCCGGAAATTTCAATGAACTGGAACGCGTGGCCCAGCTGCGCCCCGTAGTCCGCGAGCCTGAAAACACCACGCACTTTTCCGTTGTTGACTCAGAAGGTACTGCCGTCGCGGTAACTACCACCCTCAACGACACGCTCGGATCGCGTGTTACCGCCCCCGGCCTCGGCTTCCTGCTCAACGACGAAATGGACGACTTCGCCGCCAAGCAAGGCGTACCCAACGCCTACGGACTGATTCAAGGGCCCGCCAACGCCATCGGCCCGGGCAAAAGGCCGCTCTCCGCAATGACTCCCACCATCGTGCTCAAGAACGGGAAGCTGTTCTTGGTTCTAGGCTCGCCCGGCGGTCCCACCATCATTACTACGGTGGCCAATATTCTGATGGGTGTCGTGGATTTTGGACTCGACATCCAGGACGCGGTCCATGCACCAAGGTTTCATCATCAGTGGCTCCCCGACTCAATTGATGTGGAAGACCGGCTGTCTCCCGATACAATGACTTTGCTGCGTTCCAAAGGGCATAAATTGAACGTCGAGCACTTCTGGGGAGACGGCGAGTGCATCATGGTTGACCCCNNAAAGCCGGAGCCCAAGCGATCGAGATTTTTGCCGCCCGCCAGCATTTTGATTACGCCAATCGCAAGCAGCACATCCGCGAAATTGCCGACTGGTTCCGGACCACGGGCATCCCGCTGAACTCGGTGCACGCGCCGCTGTATTCCGACTACGAGTGGGGACGCACCGGCTCACCTCCGGTCAACGTCGCCTCCACCGATCGCGCTGGACGCATCGAGGCCATGGATGAGATCAAACGCGCGCTCGAGATCGCGGAGCAGATTCCATTCCGTTTCCTGGTGCAGCATATTGGCAATCCCGGCGAGGAATTTGACGAGAAGAAGTTCGAAGCGGCCATGACTTCCATCGAGCACCTGCGCGCCTTTGCCAAGCCGCTGGGCGTGCGCATTCTGGTTGAGAANNTGGATGACGTCGGCGTCTGCTTCGACTGCGGCCATGCGCACATGATGGGCGGCATCCCCGAGGCGTTTGAAACCCTGAAGCCGCATATCTGCTCGACCCACGTGCACGACAACAATGCCGATAAAGATTCGCACCTGTGGCCGGGCAAAGGCTCCATCAACTGGGAAGAGACGATGAAGTTGCTGCGTACCGCGCCTCAAACCCCGCCGCTGCTGCTCGAAATCGACGGCGAAGAGAAGAAGAGCCCGAGCGCCGAGGTGAGCGCGACGTTCCGCAAGCTGGAAGAAAGCTAACCGCAGAGTACACAGAGATCGCAGGGAAATTCATCGACCGTAAATTCGGAAAATCTCTGCGCTCTCAGCGTCCTCTGCGGTTCAAGGTTTTGATCTCATGTCCGCACCTATCAGCACCATTGCAGAAATCGGCAAACATGAAGGCCAGGCGGTTACGATCCGCGGCTGGCTTTACAACCTGCGCGAGAGCGGCAAGTTGCTGTTCCCACAGTTTCGCGACGGCTCCGGCGTGATTCAGGGCGTTGTCCCGAAGAACGCGGTTCCGCCCGAAGTGTTTGACGCCATCAAAGAACTCACACAGGAATCGAGCGTAATCGTCGAAGGCAAGGTACGTGCCGACAAGCGCGCCCCTAGCGGATACGAACTCGACGTATCGAATGTTCAGGTCGTACAGCGCGTGTCCGAGTCCACGCCCTATCCGATTACTCCCAAGGAGCACGGCACCGAGTTCCTGATGGAGCACCGCCATCTCTGGGTGCGCTCGCTGCGGCAGGCGGCCATTTTGCGCGTGCGTGCGGAAATTATTCGCGCCGCCCGGGACTTCTTCGACGGCAACGGATTCACGCTGACCGATCCGCCCATTATCACCCCCGCGGCCTGCGAGGGAACCAGCACCCTCTTCCCCGTGGACTATTTCGAAGAGCAAGCCTATCTCACGCAGTCCGGACAGCTTTACATCGAAGCGACCGCCATGGCGCTCGGCAAGGTGTACTCGTTCGGCCCGACCTTCCGCGCTGAGAAATCGAAGACCCGCCGCCACCTCACCGAGTTCTGGATGGTCGAGCCCGAGGTTGCCTACGGCACTCTCGACGATGTCATGGAACTGGCCGAGGGACTGCTGACTTTCCTGGTGAAGCGCTGCCTCGAGCGCCGCCGCGCCGATTTTCAGACCATTGGTCGCGACGTCGGCAAGCTCGAGAAAATCGAAGCGCCGTTCCCCCGTATCACTTACGACGAGGCGGTACAGAAATTGCAGGAAGGCCATTCGCAGGGCGCGTTGGAAAATAAGTTTGAATACGGCGGCGATCTGGGCTCGCCCGACGAAACTTATCTTTCGTCGCAATACGACAAGCCGGTGATGGTCCATCGTTATCCAGCGAGCGTGAAGGCGTTCTACATGGAGCCCGACCCGCAGCATCCGGAACTGGCGTTGTGCGTGGACGTGCTCGCCCCGGAAGGCTATGGTGAAATCATCGGCGGCTCGCAGCGTATGGCTTCACACGACCTGCTGTTGCAGCGCATTCACGAGCAGAATCTGCCGGAAGAAGCCTTCCAGTGGTATCTTGACCTGCGCAAGTTCGGCAGCGTCCCGCACAGCGGTTTCGGCATGGGCATTGAACGCGCGGTGGCCTGGATCTGCGGGTTGGAACACGTGCGGGAAACAATTCCATTCCCGCGAATGCTGCATCGGCTGTATCCGTAATCAGGGTCTATGGTTCATACGACTAGGGCATCGTTCTCCAGCATCACTCCTCGCCAAATCCGGGTAATTGGCGTGCCGCTTGACCTTGGACAATCCCGCCGCGGCGTGGACATGGGCCCGTCGGCCGTCCGCGTGGCCGGACTGGAAGCGCGCCTCGAAGCCATTGGCCACAAGGTTGAAGACGCCGGCAATATTTCAGTTGCCCTTCCAGAGCAGAAAAAAGAAGGGGCTGCCAACGCAAAATATCTGAAGGAAATTACCACCACTTGCACCAAGAGCGCCGACCTCGTTTTGAAGACCCTTGAATCCGGCAAGGTTCCCCTCGTACTCGGAGGCGATCACTCCGTCGCCGTCGGCACGGTTTCAGGTGTGGCGGAGTTCTACCGTCGCCAGAACCAGAAGGTCGGCCTGATCTGGATCGACGCGCACACCGACATCAATACGCCCGACTCTTCGCCCAGCGGCAACGTGCACGGCATGCCGCTCGCCGCGCTCATGGGCCTGGGCCCCGCCGAACTAGGCAATATCTACGACTTCTCCCCCAAGGTGCAACCGGAAAATTGCGTGCTGGTCGGCATTCGCGACGTCGACAACTTCGAAAAGGAAAACATCCGCAAAGCCGGGGTGGAGGTTTTCACCATGCGCGACATCGACGAGCGCGGCATGCGCGCCGTGATGGAAGAAGCCCTGCGCATGGCCGGACGCGGCACCGCCGGCTATCACGTTTCGCTCGACATGGACTGGATCGATCCAGAAGACGCACCGGGCGTGGGCACGCCGGTGTGGGGCGGTGCAACGTATCGCGAGGCCCACCTCGCCATGGAGATCATCTCCGACCACGGCCGCATGCTGAGCTTCGAAATTGTCGAAGTAAACCCGGTGATTGACGAGCGCAACCAGACCGCTGACCTGGCGGTGGAACTGGCGCTCTCAGCGTTTGGGAAGAAGATCTTGTAGAAACCTGAAAGCACAGAAGCCACAGAGGGCCACAGGGAATGCTCTGTGTTTCCCCCGTGTACCTCTGTGCCCCCCGTGGTTCAGGGGTTCTGGAACCTGGCGATGTGCTCAAACAGAACGGCGGAGCCAGACCGCGCCCCGCCGCGAACCTTCCAATCTGAAATCGAATCTACTCGGTTTTCGTTTTCACCGCGTCGCCGGTCTTGAAGCCCGCCCCGGAAACCACCGAGCAGACTGAGGAAATGTCGTCCACGTCAGTGACTTTCACGATCCCGATCGAGGTGCTCAAGCGGCGCAGCACCTTCCCGGTCGCCGGGTCTTTGATTTCCTTGCTCACCCGTTCCACGCTCAGTTGGTCGCCGACCTTTACTCCGGCCTTGGCGCCGACATTCAGAACCACCTGCCCGCCATCCACGGCCGCCACCAGCCCTTCCACGACCACCGTTCGTGCCACCAACTTCTCTTTGCCGGCGATCACGCCCGTGCTCATCTGCTCCACCGCCAGTTTGACGGCTTCGCCGATGATTGTGTTCTGAAAGTCGCTGCTGCTAAAATCCGCCGCGCCGGCGCCGAACCCGTGCCAGTTGCCTCCGCCGCCGAGCAATGAAGTGCTCTCCCGCGACGACTCCCCCTTACCATCGGCCACGGCCAGAATTTCACCGGTGTCGATGTCGACGATGCGCGCATCCAGAGCCACGATTGCCTTGGATTTCTTGTGGGAGAATCCTCCCAACCCGTAGCCGCCTAAACCTCCGCCCGCTCCGCCAAGGCCGGTTTTCTTCGTGTCGTTGCCGAACTGGGTGATGCTGCCCACGATGATGGCGTCGACCCCCAGCAGTTTGCCGAGTTTGGCGGCCGAATTCGGATTCGCGCGGTCGCTGTTGGAAAAATTCTGTTCCGCAAGAATCTTGTCCATGGCCTTGCGCTCGATCACGGAGTAGCTGCCGTCCTTGACCAGGTACTTGACCAGCAGGTCCGAGATGCCCTTGCCCACGTCCACATCCTGGCCGAACATTGCAGCCACGCCCGAGTGCACGGTTGCATAGTCAAAATCAAAAACGGCGACCCGCTTCTTGCGTAGTGTGGGAGCGGTCTGAGCCGTCGCTGAACTGAGCCAAGTGGTGGCCAGAAGTCCCAATACCGCTGCCGCGAACAGAACTTTTCTCATCATTATTCCGCCTTCTGGGAATCGGAAAGACACTTCGCCATTCTTATCTTCCCCTTGACGAAGGAGGCTAATCGCCCCTTGGACACTTGTCAACCCAACGACCGTGTGGGGCGGACAGTCCTGTCCGCCGCCGTTGGGGTTGAGGTTGAGGTTGGGGCTGGAGTTGGGGCTGGAGTNNTGGGGTTGAAGCTGGGGTTGAAGTTGAAGCTACTGTCAAGCCCGCTGTTGGGCTCGATGTCGAAAGACTTTCTGACAATGCCAAAACAACTGCAACGCCAAAAGCAAAGTGCAACCCCAACACCAAAGGCGACGGACAAGAGTGTCCGTCCCACACTCACCACCCTTCGGGTACCAATCCTGTGATTGACGGGGAACCGTCGCCCCGCCAAACTGAAGTGGAATGGCAAAACTCCGAGTTGGCATCCTCTTTGGCGGACGCAGCGGCGAGCACGA
>PMCH01000250.1 GCA_003154055.1 Acidobacteriaceae bacterium | reverse complement strand
TCGGTGATCTGGGGGAACTCGGTGATCTGGGGCAACTCGATTGGAGCCAACTCGGTGATCTGGGGCAACTCCGTGGTCTGGGGCAATACGCTGGACCAGGGATGCAGCGTGATCTGGGGCAGCAGCGTGATTTGGGGCAATTCGGTGGGGGCCTTCAGTGATGGCCTGGACGGAGAGGACTAAACATGAAACCTCTTCCGATCAAAGCCAAGATTCTGATCGCCGTCGCGGTGGCGAGTGGTCTGGCGGTTTTCGCGAAGGCAATGTTGGGCATGGGACAGGTGCACGACTACCCGAAGTTCCTGGCCTACTTGCTGGTGTCGGTGGCGGCAACCCGTTTGAGAGTCTCGCTGCCGCGGATGACGAGTTCGATGTCAGTCAATCTGCCCTTTATTCTGATTGCGCTGATCGAGCTGAGTCTTCCCGAAGCACTGATGATCGCGGCCGTCTCCACTTTCGTGCAGAGCTTCTGGCCCGAGAGCAAGAAACGCAATCTGGTTCAGGTCGCGTTCAATGTCTCGGTGCTGGTGGTTGCGGCGCAGTCCACGTGGCTGGCCTTGCGGTTAGCCTCTCACAACATGGCGCTGGCCATCGTTTCCGGTACGCTTACCGTTCTGCTGGCCAACACCTTACCGGTCGCCGCCATCATCGGTATCACGGAGGCCGGCCATGTCGCCCGCGTCTGGGCGCACATCGTTCAGCTCACGTTCCCCTACTATGGGCTCGCGGCGGGGATCGCGGGGCTGGTCAAGCTGGCAGATCATGCGATTGGGTGGCAGGTTCCTCTGTTGATTTTGCCGGCCATGCTGCTGGTCTACCGGTCGTATAAGTTCTGCTTCCGGCAAATGAGCGAGTCGGCGCCTGTCCTGCAGGCTCGCGCCATGTCAGCCGGAGCGGGTGCACACTGACTCTAGAAGGCGGATCGTTTGCCTATGCGGGCCGGCTCGGTAGTTCCCGTGCTGGCCCGCTTTTCATGTTTGAGACTCTCGGCCGATTTTTGCCCCAGACCCTCCCGCCAAGAAAACTGCCCAGCGTAGAATCAGGACGCGGCCACGCCGCAATCAAAACCACCATGGATTCCAAGAGGATTTCTCCGCGCTACGTTTTCGAAGCCCGCTTTCGCATCTCCGTGCAGCGGCACGGGAAGAGCCTTGTTTTCGAGGGCCGGGCCCGCGACATCAGTGAGAGCGGACTGGGGGCTTTTGTCGGGCCGGCGCTCAGTGCGGGCGAACTCGTGACCCTCGCCATTCCCGTTCCTGGCCTGGAGAAGGCTTCTCTGCAGGCGAAAGTGGCGCGCGTTCTTGGAACCGAATACGGCTTCCAGTTCCTCACCCTGAGCCCCGTCCAGCGCTCCCATATCCAGGTATTGGTTCAAAACCGCATCCAAGTTCCCGTGGAAAAGCGTTCCTGACGCGGCTTACTTCGGTAACTTGTTGCCCCCAGTCTCCCTCTCTAATCTGGGGAGGGGAGAAACTCGCATAGGTGCGTGATCTCCTTAGTTTTCAGGCGCTCAGACGGAAAACGTCAGGGTGAAGCTCCACCGGTATTCGGACGTCCGATCTGTGGACGGCGGCTCCGGCTGAGCTGCAAGCTTCTGGAGCGCCAGTGTGCGTCGAGACACCGCAAGCATGAGTGGCCAGACAAACACGTGGCAGGCGATGAAGGTCGGAGCCCGAGTCTTCATCGGCCTGGTGGTCGCCGTGGGCGCAACCGCATTGGTCTATGGCGTCGTGCATTGGACCGGCAGGGAACCGCTTCAGACTTTCTGCTACCTGCTGATTGCCATCCTGGCTTCCCGGCTGAAAGTGAAGCTGCCGGGAATCACCGGGACGATGTCGGCCAGCTTCCTCGTCATCCTGCTCGCCGTGGTGGAACTCGGTTTGTCGGAATCGCTGGTCATCGGCTGCGCGACCACCCTGGCGCAATCTTTTTCCAAAGACCGGCCCCGGTTTGTGCAGCTGATCTTCAATGTCTGCGCCAGCGCGATCGCGGTCCTGCTTACCGACCGGGTTTATCACCTCGCGGTTCTGAGTGGCCCCGCCGGAAAGACCGTCCCGCTACTGGCTGCAGCCTGCACCTACTTTCTTGCCAACACGCTTCCCGTTTCCACCATCATCTCGCTCACCGAAGACAAGTCTCTCCGCAAAACATGGAAAGAATGTTATTTCTGGGCTTTTCCTTACTATCTGCTGGGCGCTGGACTGGCCGGGCTGCTGAATTGGATGCACGGCAAAGTCAACTGGCAGACCTCGCTGCTGCTTCTGCCCGGCGTCTATCTGATCTACCGTTCCTACCGCCTTTATCTGGGGAAGCTCGAGGCCGAAAAGGAACACGCCGAGCAGATGGCCAAGCTGCATCTGCGCACCATTGAAGTGCTGGCGTTGGCGATCGAAGCCAAAGACCAGACCACCCATGCGCACCTGCAACGCGTTCGTGTCTATGCGACCGAGATTGCCAGGGAATTACGCGTCAGTTCCGACGGAATGGAAGCGCTCCAGGCCGCGGCTTTGTTACACGACATTGGCAAGCTCGCCGTTCCGGAACACATCATCTCCAAACCCGGCAAGTTGACCCCGGAAGAATTCGAGAAGATGAANNGGAAATCCCGATTGGCGCCAGGATTCTGGCCGCCGTGGATTTTCTGGACGCGCTGGCCTCCGACCGGCAGTATCGCCACGCTTTACCGTTGGACGAAGTCATGACCCGGCTTTCGCAGGAGTCGGGCAAGTCCTTCGATCCCAGAGTGGTCGAGATCATCCTCCGGCGTTACCGGCATCTGGAGAAGTTGGTTCACAAGCGGACTTCCGGCATGGTCGAGCCGAAACTGTCGACCGATATCAGGGTGGGAAACGGCGCGGCGCCGGCAAGCGGATTTGAAGGTTCTTCGGAAACCGCCGGCCCGGCTACGAGCGAGTCCACATTCCTCGACTCGATTGCGGCCGCCAAGCAGGAAGTCCAAATCCTGTTTGAACTCAGCCAGGAACTCGGCACCTCGTTGAGCCTCGACGACACACTGTCCGTCTTTGCCGCCAAGCTGCGGCGATTGGTTCCGTACGACTCGATCGTCATCTACATCCGTTACGACGACGTCTTGCTGCCCGAGCACGTCAGCGGAGAAAACCTACGCCGCTTCTCCGCCCTCAGAATCCCCATGGGCGAGGGAGTCTCCGGTTGGGTGGCCTACAACAAGAAGCCGATCCTTAATGGCAATCCGACGGTTGAGCCCGGCTATGGGAATGATCCGGGCAAGCTGGCCATGTTGAGTTCCGCCCTGGCGGTTCCCCTCGAAGGACTGGAGGGCGTGGTGGGAGTCTTGACCCTCTACCGCGCGGAAAAAGACGCCTTCGCCAAGGACCACCTCCGGGTCCTGCTGGCGGTCAGTTCGAAAATCGCCCTGGCGATCGAAAATGCGCTGAAATACGAGAAGGCGGAAAACTCCGCCACCACGGACTATCTGACCGGACTGCCCAACGCGCGCTCCATGTTCCTCCAGGTGGGGCGGGAGTTGACCCGCGCCAAGCGCACCAATGGGACCGTAACCGTGATGGTGTGCGATCTCGACGGCTTCAAGCAGATCAACGACCGCTTCGGGCATCTTGAAGGCAATCGAGTGCTGCAGATCTTCGCCCGCCGCGTACGAGAGACCTGCCGCGAATACGACTACGTTGCCCGCATGGGTGGCGATGAATTTGTGGTCATCGTACCCGATCTTTCTCCCGAAGCCGCGAACGTCAAGGCCGCGCAGTTGCGCGAACTGGCCCGGGAAGCCGGTCACGAAGTGTGCGGAGAGGACCTGCTGTCGCTGAGTGTCGGAAAGACTGTCTTCCCGAACGATGCGGAGGACATGGACACGCTGCTTGCCGAAGCCGACCGGCGCATGTACGCGGAGAAACAATCCCGGTCAGGAAAGAAGAACCGCCGAACCTACCCGCGCCTGGGCTGCTGCGTCCCCGTCGAACTTTGCCAGGAGGGCAGTCGCACTCCAGTGTTTGGCAAAGTGTCGGATATCAGCGCGGGCGGGTGTTTCATTGAAACCGGCACCCTCATCTCGACCGCCACCAAGTGGAGACTTGCTTTCGCGATTGAGCGCGGGAACTTGCAGGTCGAGGGAATCGTCGTTCGAACCAATCCCGGTGTCGGCGTGGGGATCAAGTTCGACGATGCCACGCTCCCACAGCGCGAAAGGGTGAAGCTGATCCTGGAGTTTGTCCAAGGCGCAACCGGTCCCGACCAGAGCGCACAACGCTATCTGGCCACCCTGGCTCGTCCCGTAAAATAGGCAGATGATTGATGTCGGGCTGATTGGGTTTGGTTTTGGGGGCCGCACGTTTCACGCCCCCGTCATCCGTTCCGTTTCAGGGCTGCGGTTGGCCGCGGTGCTCCAGCGCAGAGGTTCCGAGGCCAGCCAGCAATACCCCGGCGTCCGCGTTGTGCGTACGCTCGACGAACTGCTGGCAATCGACGGCATTCGAATCGTGGCGATTGCCACGCCCAACGTCACTCACTTCGATCTCGCGCGCCAGTGCCTGGCCGCGGGCAAAGACGTGGTGATCGACAAGCCTTTCGCAACGACCCAGGAAGAAGGGGTGGCAATTGCTCGCCTCGCCAAAGACGCTGGGCGTCTGCTGTCGGTCTATCAGAACCGCCGGTGGGACGGCGATTTCCTGACCGTCCGAAAACTCCTGGCGAGCAATACTCTTGGCCGGCTGGTGCTGTACCAGTCGCACTATGACCGCTATCGCCCCCAGCTTCGTCCAGGCGCATGGCGCGAGCGCGACGAACCCGGCAGCGGAATACTCTTCGACCTCGGCGTCCACCTCATCGATCAGGCCGTGCAATTGTTCGGGAAGCCCGACTCGGTGAGCGCCGATATTCGTTGCGAGCGCGATGGTGCCGCAGTGGACGATGCTTTCGACGTCGTTCTGCGCTATCCCGGGATGCGCGCCGTGCTTCGCGCCAGCATGTTGGCCCCGACCCCAGGGCCTCGTTTCCTGGTGCGGGGAACTGCCGGGTCCTACAGGAAAGCGTCGTTCGACCCGCAAGAAGACGCGCTCAAACGCGGCGAGATTCCAGGCGGCGACTCCTGGGGCAGGGAAGAGCAGGACAAGTGGGGAACCCTTTCGACTCCGGACGGAGACGGCATCGCCTCCCGCCCGTTTCCCACGGAGCGCGGCGACTACCGCGGCTTCTATGAGAACATCCGCGACACGATCCTGGGCCGGGC
>PMCH01000359.1:2742-3491 GCA_003154055.1 Acidobacteriaceae bacterium | reverse complement strand
GCGAAGGAGGCAGGCGCGGTTCGGCGTTCGATTGGCGTGATCCCGCAGGCCATGACCAGCGATCTCGATCTCACCGTCGAAGAGAACATGAACATTTACGCCAAGCTCTATGACGTCCCGGCCAAGCGGCGCAAAGAAGCGATTGAGGAATTGCTCGAGACCGTGGATCTAACCAAGTGGCGGGGGGCACAGACCAAGACACTTTCCGGCGGCATGCGGCGTCGTTTGGAAATCGCTCGCGGCCTGGTCCACAGTCCGAAGATTTTCTTTTTGGATGAACCGACAACCGGCCTCGACCCGGTATCGCGCGTGTCGGTCTGGGAGATGCTGACCAGCATCAAGGCTAGGAGGAAGTTGACGGTGCTGATCACAACTCACTACATGGACGAAGCCGACCGGCTCTGCAATCGGATCGCGATCGTGGACCACGGGAAGCTGGTTGCGCTGGACACCCCGGAAGCGCTCAAGGCGAGCGTGCCGGGATCGAATGTGATCGAGGTCCAGTTCGACAACCCTCCGGCGGATTGGGAGCAGAAGCTGCGCGCGTTGTCCGACGTGACTTCGGTCCAGCCTGAGTCGGCTGGCATGTACCGCGTGCTCACGGCCAACGGCTCCCGCACCACCACGGAACTGGTCGAGATGGCCGTCTCGGCAGGCGTTCCCGTGAGGACGCTCATGGTGCAGAATACGACGCTCGACGATGTATTCGTCCACTACACCGGGCGGCAGCTGCGCGATGAGCTGGTCAA
>PMCH01000359.1:0-2730 GCA_003154055.1 Acidobacteriaceae bacterium | reverse complement strand
GGGAACGCGTTTGGCGGCAAGATTCGCGACGCGAAGATGGGAGTCGTCGATGAAGACCACGGAACGTACGCCATCCGCATCAAGGAAGCGTTCGACTCGGTGCGCAACAACTCGCGGACCTTCGTCCCCGTGGAATACGACGATGAGGTCAAGGCGCGCGAGGACGTGCGCAACGGCAAGATCCAGGGCGCGGTCATCATCCCACCGCAGTATTCAGCGCGGGTGTACGAGAAGAACCGTCCGCGCATCGCTCTGATCGTGGACAACAGCGACAACTTCATGAGTTCCACGCTCCAGGAAAAAATGGCGGGAGTCACGGAAGCCCTGAACCAGCCGGACATCGAGCCGCGCCTGCTCCGCCAGACAGCGCTCGACGTTGTGGAACTCTACCCCTACATCGAGTACATGAAGTACCTGCTTCCGGGATCGATCACGCTGGCCATGTTTGTCTCGGTCATGATCGGCGGCGGCATGTTGTACATCGACGACAAGGCTCGGGGTGTCCACGAAGGATACCTGGTCACTCCCATCACGAAAACTGAACTGGTGTTCGGGTTAAACGGGGCGGGAGCAATTAAGGCGGTGCTGACCGGAGTGGTCATCACGACGGTCGGCTCGCTCATGGCGGGCGTCGGGACCATTTTCAGTCCTCTCACCATTCTGGGGCTGGTCGGGATGATCGTGACCACGTCGCTGGCGTTCAACACCATGATGTTCCTGCTGATGGTGCGGATCGAGGATCCGCTCGTGCCGCGGGCCATGTTCGGCATTCTGAATACGCTGCTGTTTTTCCCCAGCGGTTCCATCTACCCCGTGCAGGCTTTCCCGGCGTGGCTGCAAGCAATCGCCAGGGTTGATCCCTTCACCTATGCGGTACATGGGTTCAAGGCATTGCTGCTGAAAGAGAGCGGACTGGCCGCCATCGTGCCCGATATGGTGTACCTGTCGATCTTCGCGGTAGTGACGCTGGCGCTGGCAGTGCCGCTGTTCAAGCGCACGCTGTAGGTTATTCCCCCAATTTATTCTGCGGCATGATTGTCGCGGATGCCCCGCCAACGTTCGGGAGACACGGCGAGCAGGGGGCGCGTCTTGCCCGGCGAATGTAGCGCCTCACTCTTCAGGCGAAACAACACGTTCACTCCGGCGGAGCGCGCTTTCAAGCGCAGCCAGATGAGAGAGCCGAGCCGCCGGACGCGAATCTCCTCGGCCCCCATCCTTACGATGTAACTGCTGGCGATGCGGGCCATCTCCGCCGGATCGCGCAGGGGCGCAAACTGGACCTCGCTCGGCCGCGGCTGCTGCCCCAAGCGCTCCAGCGGAAACGCAATCGCTTTCCGTCCGGCCACGCAGGGCTGGGTGCGGCAATCGAGCATTTGCTCGATAGCGTAGAGGGCGCCGTGGTCCACCCGCTCGCCAAAGGCGAGATAGAGAGTATTGGTCGCCGGGACATGGTGCAGTGGCCACATATGGAAGGCTTCCAGGATAAGCAGCGGTACCCGGTGCGAGGGCTCGCTGGCGTCGTCCTTCAGGACGGAAGCTACCGGGCATCCCCATTGCAGGGCGAGGGCTGCGGTCACTTCCTGTTCGGTCGCGAAACCGAGTTTTTCAAACCACTCCCCAATTTTTCCGTAGCGGGCGCGGCGCTGCGCTTCGAGGGCGGCGAGCACTTCGTTGTAGGTTAACTTGCCCCGGGCCACCATCAGCAGTCCCAACGGCATGCGGTGGGAAGGTGGCGGTGCGGGAGACATCGATTGCAGGCGCGCCAGGTGGCCGGCCAGCGCGCTTTCCAGGCATTGTGGACCGCAATAGTGCACACCTTCCATGGAGATTCCGCCGGGCCGCCTCCACATCCGCCGCCAAGCCGCTTTGGCGCCGGTGCAGGTTGCCAGCCCACAACCCGGCATCGAGTCTTCCAACCTTCTTCCCAGGCTTCTGGTCCAGCGCGCGGGTTTGAAAAGTTCTCGCATAAATGATGCCCTCAGGCCGCCGATCCCGGATCAAGAACCTCGGTGATCCGCAGTCCATACTTGCCATCCACCACCACCACTTCGCCAAGCGCGATGATGCGGCCGTCGAGCAGCAGATCGACGGGAGCTTGCAGGTTGCGGTCGAGTTCGACAACCACTCCGGCGCTCAGTGCCAGCACGTCTCGTAGCACCATGCGGCGGCTGCCGAAACGGAGTTTGACTTCCAGACCAACGTCCATCAGTCGCTCCAAGCTTCCCGAGGGCGGCGGCGCGGAGGAAGAGGGTGGAGGCAAAGGCGAAGGGGGCTGTCCCTGCGGGCGCATTTGCGGGGCGGAAAGCAGCGCGGCGCTGATCTGGATCTCCAAAGAGATCGGAGAGGCTGCGTCCCCCGGCCTGTGCAGGCACACGGCCGTTGCCGCCGGCCACGACGGCGCCGAGGATGCAGCCACGTGGAGTTGCACCTTACCCACGGACGAAACGAGCGCGGTCGCAGCCAATCCGGAAACCTGGCGCAGGAGTTCCTCCAGAGCTTCTTTGTGCTCGGCCGTCAGATCGTTCGCCGCGGACTCGGGTTCGCCCATCAACATCTGGGCAAGGCGAACCCCGATGCTGGAAGGCAGACGGAAGGTCATCTCGCCACGCGCGCCTCCTCCGGCCGTGACCAGGTACCACAGGTCGGACTCAGCAGCGGGCAGGAGTTCCGTCGAGATTTCAAGGGACACTGCCTGTCCGGAGATCTGCGAGAGCGTCTGCTGCAGAGCAG
>PMCH01000289.1:1473-5940 GCA_003154055.1 Acidobacteriaceae bacterium | reverse complement strand
TTTGCGGACCTTGATCTGCTTCACCCACGGTGGCAGATTCCTGTCACCACGTTTGGAGTATGCCATGAGGCGAAGAAAAAGCAAAATACGGATTCCGGGCCGCTTTACGGCACCACACCCGGGGCCCTCGCAGCGTCAAAACCTTAACCACGGGGGGCACAGAGGAACACGGGGAAAATCCTCTCATTGCTTTCCCCTGTGTTCCTCTGTGCCCCCTGTGGTAAATGCTTGTAACTCGGCCGTGGCAACCGAAGGGAAATCGGAGATGACAGGCGGGTTCGCTGAGGATCATCTTTACTTTGCCGAGTCCTCCGTTGTGGTTTCCGTCTTCGCTGCCACCTGCTGTTGCTCGACTTCTTTGATCTTCACGGTCGCCAGGATCTTCTCCAGCTTGGCAAAGACTTCATCGCGGTTGACGGGCTCGATGCCGTCCTTGGCGCCGAAGCCTTCGGTTCCGAGTCCCAGTACGAACTCGTAGCACGCGCCGTTCTCGTAGCTGTGGAAGTACTCGGCTTCGGCCTGCTTCATCATGCTGCCGTTGAAGTCGGAGGTTCGGCTGAACTGCATGGAGCCGACTTCGACCTGCTCAGGATCCATTGGCTCGCCGTCGGGATTGCGGTGGTCGACGAAGGCGAACTGCGAACACTCCTGCTCGGAGAGGCTGCGATTCACGTTGACGTTGAAGATGGCGGCCGAGAAATCCGTGCCGGGATACGAACCTTCCGGCAGCGCGACCGTTGCCAATGCGACTCCACCGGGCTGGATGAAGTTCATCGGCACCGCGCCGAGGCCGGCCAGTTCGGGCTGCGCCTTCTCGCCGGACGACAGTTCATACTTGCGCGGATAGCGGAACGAGACGCCGAAGTTGGGTTCGCTGAAGGTGACGTTCGCGGGGCGCTTCTTGTGGACCTTTTTCTTGGGCGTCGCGGGCACGGTTGTAGCCGGGGCCGCGGAAGCCGCTGTCGTGGCGACGGCCGAAGTAGAAGCCGGTTGCGCCGGGTTCGAAACCCCGACCAGCGCCGGTTTTGACGCCTGCTTTGAACATGCGCTCATGGCCAGTAACAGGCCGAGGAGCACCGTACTGGCGATCATCGCGATCTTCTGTTGACGCGACCAGGACGAAAGCACCGTCCCAGTAGATGTGTTGCTGTTGTTTCCCTTTGTTCCCCAAGTCGTTGCCATACTCACCTCCTGCTGCTGATGCAGTCGGCTGTGATATGGCAGGGAAATAACCAAAGCTTGATTCATTGATCTGGCGGGAGTTAGCGATGGTGAGCGCGGGATGGTTCGTGGTGCAACTCGCACGGTGTGTCCAGCAGGACACGAGCGGCGGGATGAGTCTCTCGTATGATGGTTTGCGCCGGAAAGAAGCACGTAGGGATGTCTAAGACTGTCAAGAACGCCTACCGCGGACGCCTCGCCCCGTCGCCGACCGGCCTGCTCCACATCGGCCATGCGCGCACGTTCTGGATCGCGGCGCAACGGGCGGCTGAGCGGCAGGGCACGCTGATCCTGCGAAATGAAGACCTTGATCCGCAGCGCTCGCGGCCGGAGTTTGCCAAGGCGATGATCGAGGATCTGCGCTGGCTCGGCATTCATTGGAGCGAAGGCCCGGACTGCGGCGGTCCTTATGCTCCCTATTCGCAGAGCGAGCGGCGAGCGCACTACCTCGCTGCCTGGCGCCGTTTGCGGGATAGCGGCGTCATCTATCCCTGCACCTGTTCACGCAAGGACCTGGCGCAGTCGGCGAGCGCCCCGAATGACAACGATGACGAGCCGATCTATCCTGGCCGCTGCCGCGGGCGCGCCGATGCGGCCGAGTTCGCCGATCCGAAAGGCGTGAACTGGCGCTACCGAGTGCCGAATGGCGCGGAGGTCACCTTCAACGATCTGAGCCTGGGTCCGCGTCATTACACTGCCGGGCGCGGTTTCGGCGATTTCCTCGTCTGGCGGCGAGACGATGTTCCCGCCTACCAACTCGCGGTCGTGGTAGACGACGACGCCATGCGGATTACTGAAGTCGTTCGCGGCGCCGATCTGCTCAAGTCCACCGCTCGACAACTGCTGCTCATCCGGGCGCTCGGATATCCCACGCCGGATTATTTTCATTGCGAACTGGTGCGCGACGCGGGCGGAGCGCGCCTCGCGAAACGGCACGATGCGCTCAGCATCCGGCAGCTGCGCGAGAGAGGCATGACGATGGAGGAGGTCCTGGAAATGGCAGGACTCCGGTCCCCTCGGTAGTTGCCCCTGCTCCTGCATTGTTCCGAAGGCCCGGTACAGGCGTAACTACGGTCCGAATCCAACCCACGCTACCATCGTCAAAGCAGCCCCCGCATTCGCGCGGAGGGCGGGGAGGCGTTNNTTCATGCGCCGAATCCACAAAATTCTTCTGTTCGTGTTGCTGACCGCGATGGCCAGTTATGGGCAGTCGCTCGGGGATGTTGCCCGCCAGACTCGCCAGAAGGAAAGGGCGAAAGGTGCTGCGAAAAAGAAAGTCATCACCAACGAAGACCTTCCCGAAAGCCCGTACCTGACGCCCGGCCAGCAGGAGACGGTAGGAAAACTGAAGCCCGCAGCCTCTCCGGCAAGTCCTTCCAGCGGCCAGTCTGCCGAGCAATGGAAGAGCCAGATTCTGGCGCAGAAAAACAACATCGCCACACTGAAGGCGCAGATGGACAAGCTGAACGACTCCGTCCGTTTCGTCGAAGCGAACGCCTACTACAACGGGGTGCAGTACAACCAGCACCAGGTGAAGAAACAGCAGCAGGTCGAACAGATGCGGACGCAACTCGCCGAGCAGCAGAAACAGCTCGAAGCCATGCAGGAAGCCGCGAAGAAAGCCGGCATGGGCAGTGCGGTGTACGATCCGTAGAAAAGCAGGCGTCAGTTCTCAGGTGTCAGGTCGCAGGAAAATAGCGGAACTCCTCCCGTAGACATCCTTGCACATCCGCGTTACTCTTCCGGCCATGAATCGTCGAGACTTCGTTGTGGGATCCGCTGCCACCGCTGCCGCACTCACTCTTCCTCATCTCTTGCAAGCCGAACGGGCCGAACTTGCCCCCATCTGGGCCGAGATCGAAAAGCGCCATGATGAATCGGTGAAGCGTCTGCAAACCTGGATTCGCCAGCCCTCCATCGCCGCCGAGAACCGGGAAGTGAACGAAGGCTGTGAACTGACCATGCAGATGCTGCGCGACGCCGGCTTCCAGTCAGTGTCGAAGGTTCCCACCGACGGCCATCCCGGCATCTTCGCAACGCTCGACGCGGGGGCTCCGAAGACGCTCGGCGTTTATTTCATGTACGACGTGAAACAGGTGACGCCGTCGGAGTGGTCCTCTCCGCCGTGGGATGCCGCGCTCCTCGACAAGCCCGGAGTGGGCAAGGTGGTGGTCGGGCGCGGCGCGGTCAATCAGAAAGGACCGGAAGCCACGTTCCTCGCGGCTCTGCACGCAATTCGCGGCGCCGGGAAAAAGCTGCCTGTGAACCTTGTGCTGGTGGCAGAGGGCGAAGAGGAAATCGGCTCGCCTCACTTTCCGCAGATCGTGCGCCGGCCCGAGGTGATCGCCGCGCTCAAGAAGACCGACGGAATTTTCCTGCCTAGTGCTTCGCAGGATCTCGACGGCAGCATCACCGTGGAACTCGGGGCCAAAGGCGTGGTCGAACTCGAACTGGTCTCAAGCGGCGAGCGCTGGGGACGCGGCCCGGACCACGATATCCATTCCAGCGAAAAGGCCCGCGTGGATAGCCCCGCCTGGCATCTGGTGCAGGCCTTGCACACGCTGGTTTCCGCCGACGGTAATGAGCCCGCAATTCCCGGTTTCGCGGACAAAGCCCGGCCGTTATCTGCAGGCGAGAAACAGATGATTGCGGTGGCGGCTAAGCGACTGGACGAAACCACCGACAAGAAGTCGTTTGGCGTGAAGCGCTGGCTGCGCGACGTAAATTATCAGGAATCGCTCGAGATGCTGATGTCGCGGCCGACTGTGAACATCGAGGGTCTGGTTGGTGGATACACGGGGCCGGGGGGCAAGACGATCCTGCCGCACCGGGCCGTTGCGAAAATCGACCTGCGCCTTGTCCCTGACATGACCGCCGCCGGTGCGCTGGCCGCCTTGAAAGATCACCTGGCAAAACAGGGCTTCGGCGACATCGAGGTCAACATGACAGGCGGATACGATCCCAATAGCACCTCGGCAGACGCCGGCATCATCCGCACGCAGCTGAAGGTTTATCGCGCCGCGGGAGTAGATCCGATCGTCCTGCCGCGCAGTCCGGGCTCGTGGCCGGGATATGTGTTCACGGGCGATCCGCTGCATCTGCCGGCCGGCGGCTTCGGCCTGGGACACGGCGACGGGGCACACGCTCCGAACGAGTACTACCTAATCGAATCCACCAACCCGAAAGTGCAGGGGATGGATGGCGCGGTGCGGTCGTACGTGGAGTTCCTGTACGAGATGGCGGGGT
>PMCH01000289.1:0-1419 GCA_003154055.1 Acidobacteriaceae bacterium | reverse complement strand
TGGTGCAGGTCGTTGCCGATGCTGATGAAGGTGAAGCCCTTCTCCAGGAACTCGCCGACGCGCGCGGTGCCGAACAAGAACAAACCGAGGATCACGTTGTTTTTGCGCGCATGATCGATTAATTTCTGCGTCGCCGCGCCCAGTTCGGGCGAGGTGTACATGTGCGGGAACTCATACTTGTTGTAGAGGCCCATCGACATGCACAGGTCGTTCTGCCCCAGGAACAGAATGTCCACGCCCGGGACGGCGGCAATCTCGGCAATGTTCTCGATGCAGGAGGCGGTCTCGACCTGCATCGCGATAATGCCTTCGTTGTTCCAGTTGCCGGCGTAGCCGAGCAGTCCGGCCTTGTTCATGCTGCGCTGCGGAAAATACACCGAGCGCGTTCCGACCGTCGGATACTTCGTGCANNCGATCATCGTATCCGCCAACGCGCACCAGGGACTTGGCGCCGCCGTTTGCGATCCCGCTCAGCATGGCGGAAAGTTTTTCGTAATGCATGGGACCGTGCTGGGTATCCACCAGCAGCCAGTCGTAACCGCTGTGCGCCAGTTGCTCGGCGACGGTCGGGCTGTGCGCGTTCAGGAACAGGCCCATCTTGGGCGTTCCTGCGCGTAATTGCTTCTTGAACTCTGCGCCACTGAGCGCGGCTTCCGGCATAAACCATCCTCCTCGTAAAAAGGTGCTTCAGTGTATCGAATGGACGGCTCGGGCCGCCAGATCAGACCTTACTTTTTTCAAGTAGAGCATGACCGGGAGGCAAATACGTGAAGTCAGAAGATGAGAAGTCAAATTGCAGAAGTGACATCTGCGCGGGCTGGGTTTTACTTCTGCAGTCTGGCTTCTCACTTTTGCAATCTGGGCCATCCCCCGCCGTTCACGGGAGTGCGGACCAGCGATTTTAGCGCTCTCCAAGCTCCCCAACCCTCATTTTCGGCCCATTTTGGAGGGGTACCTTGCTAGAAACCGCATAAAATCTGCATAAACCGCTGTTTTTCCACAGGCGAGTGCGATAAGATGCGCTTGTTCCATAAGAAAAATCTCGTCTGTCCCCCAAGGAGGACTCATGGCTTCTGGTATGACCAAGACCCAACTGACCCGTCATCTGGCCGAGAAACTCGACACCAACAACAAGACCGTAGCAGCATTCCTGGAGCAACTGGCTGACGTCGCGATTAAGGAGACGAAGAAGAACGGCGTGTTCGTCGTCCCCGGCCTCGGCCGCCTGGTGAAAGCGCACCGCAAGGCCCGCATGGGACGCAACCCGCAGACTGGCGAACCGATCCAGATCAAAGCCAAGACCGTGGTGAAGTTCCGCGTAGCGAAAGCCGCGAAAGACGCAATCGCCCCGAAGAAGTAGTGTTTGTGTGGCGCGGACACTCTTGTCCGCGGAAGCTTGCAGTGAGAAGGCCGGCCTCG
>PMCH01000119.1 GCA_003154055.1 Acidobacteriaceae bacterium | reverse complement strand
ATGCCCAATATCCCCCCGAAAAACGTGAGCACCAGGGCTTCCAGCAGGAACTGCACCAGGATGTGCCGCGGCCGCGCGCCCACCGCCTTGCGCAGGCCAATCTCGCGGGTGCGCTCGGGCACCGACACCAGCATGATGTTCATCACTCCCACGCCGCCCACCGCCAGCGTCACCACGCCGATCAGTCCCAGCACCGCCTGCAGGCCGAGAGAGAATGCCGTAACCATTTGCCGGCTGTCTACCGTGTCCCATTCGGGCGTGGCTTTTTCATCCTTGGGATCGAAGTGATGCCGCCGGGCGACGACCTCCCGCACCGCGGCCAGCGATTTCTTGTTCAGTTCGGCGGCCGCTGGCTGAAAGATGATCATGTCCGGATCCTTGATGTTCTTGAGGTCGCGGAACAGGGGAAAAGGGATAAATCCATTCTGATTGTCGGGTCCCTGGTACATGGAGTCCTGGATCTTGTTCTTCATCACGCCGATGACTTCGAAATCGAGTCCCCCGATGCTGACGCTCTGCCCGACGCCAGGCGCTCCCTGAAAGACTTTCCTGGCAGCGTCATAACCGAGGATGACGACCCGGTGATGCTCCAGGAAGTCCGCTTCATTGAAATAGCGGCCGTCTGCGATGTCGATCTTGCGCATCTGGCCGTAGGGCAGTTCCACGCCGCGCGTGTTCATGGAGACGACGCGCGTGCCCACCTTGTAGCCGAAATCGCGATCGATTTCGGCGCTGACCGCGCGCACCAGAGGAACTTCCTCGCGGATGGCTTCGATGTCCGCGTATTCGTACTCCACTTTCTTGCCGGCGCGCTGTCCCCCGGCCTGCAGGCTGGTTTGCCCGGGCCATAGGACGATCACGTTGTTGCCCATGTTCATGAAGGCATGCAGCACGCTGCCGCCGAGCCCCTGTCCGTAAGCCAACAGGAGCACGACCGAGGCCAGACCCCACACGATTCCCAGCATCGTCAGCACCGAGCGCAGACGATTGCGGTTCAGCGCCAGCCAGCCTTGCGAAATGAGTTCCTTCAGCAACATGGGGATGCCCGGTACAACTCCAGTGTCAATTCAGGCGGATGTCGCCCGAGCCGGTATGAACCGAGATCGTCGGCCCTCCACCGCGAACCTTGCCCACCACGCTCTTGCGCGATTCCTGCACCCGTCCCTGGACCGTAGTTGACACCGGATGATCCACGACGACGGTGCCNNAGGCTCTTGGGAGTGCCGTCGGCGTGGATATCACCGCTGCCAGCCTCGGCGCGGAAGCCGCCATTCACGCCGCTTACGGTGATGTTGCCGGAGCCCGTCCGGATGTCCACATCGCCGGCCCCTATTTCTTCGATCTCAATGTCGCCGCTACCGGCCTTAACGCGCGCCGGACCTGAAATCTGCTGGCCGCGAACGTTGCCGGAGCCGGTCTGGAAGCGCATGTCACCGGTCAATCGGGTCAGCCGCAAGTCACCCGATCCGCTCTCCAGGTCCACGCTGCCTTTGATTCCCTCCACCGTCAGATCGCCCGATCCGCTGTGGGAGCGAACCGTGGTGTTCTCCGGAACCGTGACATCGTAGTCCACCGAGATGTTGCGCAAATTGACGTAGTCAATGCGGATGCTATTGCCGGTCTGGCGCAGGGGAGGATTTTTTTCCAGTTCCTGCACGTCCTCTTTCCGGTCGGAGAACCAGGAGTTGCCGTTGTGAATCTTCCCGTGGATGGAAACCGTCCCGGCAGCACCAGTCCGGATGGTGATGTCTCCGGAGCGCGTGAGCACTTCGAGATCTACCGGCCCGTTGACCTGAAACGAACGGTCGAAGCTTCCAATGACCGACGCGAAGCCGGCCAGCGAACTGGCAAGCACAAATGCCAGCACACGAATTGAGCGATTGCGAATCAGCGAAGAGTTATTCATAACGAAGCGACTCCACAGGTGTCATTTCGGCTGCCCGCTGCGCCGGATACATCCCGGCGGTCAGCGTAATCAGTGAAAGAGTGAGTACCGAAGCTACTACGGAGATGGTGGAAATAATCGGGTGAGGCACAAAGTCAGGCAGAGGCACTACCGCGATGGCCAGGCACGTCCCAATTCCGAAGGCGAGACCCAATCCGCCGCTGACGATGGTCAGAAGCGCGGACTCGGCAAAGAACTGGCGCAGGATATCGCTACGCGTAGCACCCATGGCTTTGCGCACGCCAATTTCCCGGGTGCGTTCGGTCACGGACACCAGCATGATGTTCATCACTCCGATTCCGCCCAGGCAGAGGGTCACGATGGCTACGCAGCCGAAAAAGATGGTGACCACGTCGAAGATTTTGGCCAGGATCTTGGCGCCATCCATGGTGTCCCAGATGAACAAAGCGTCCTTGTCGATGGGATCGAAGTGATGCACCCGGCCCAGCGTTCGGCGAACCTGCAGAACCGCATCATCATGGGTCTGGGGGTCGGCGACCTGGAACACGATGTCGTCCAGGTAGCCCTTGACGATTCCGGGCTTCTGCGGGGGCGGGAAATCTCGTGCCACTGCCGAGTAGGGTGCGAACAGGTAATCGTTGTCAGGGCCGCTGTAGTTCGAATTCTGATTCTTTTTCTCCAGAACCCCGATCACCGCGTAGGGCATGCCCTTGATGGTGACCATTGCGCCCACCGCGGGCTGTCCGGAAAAGAGTTGCTGGTGCGCCGCCGAACCAAGCACCACGACACGCCGGGCGTCACGTTCGTCTTCATCGGTCAGCAGGCGGCCTTCGGCCAGCTTCAGCGAGCGGAAATCCTGGTATGCGGGCCACACCCCCACCACCGCACGGCTCGCCGAATTGAAGGAACTGACCTCGGGAACCTGCCGGCGCAGTTCCGGGCTGATGTTCTTAACCAGGTAACAGTCGTTGCGGACCAGTCGGGCGTCGTCGATGGTCAGACTGATCTCGCGACCGGCCGCCAGCCCGCCAATCTGGGAACTGGTGCGGCCGCCCCAGACGATGACCAGATCCTTGCCCAGAGTCTCCATGTGTTTCTTCTGGTCAACCGTAAAACCGCGCCCCAGGCCCACAAGCAGGATCACCGACGCAATGCCCCACACGATGCCGAACATGGTAAGGAACGTTCGCATCTTGTGTGCCCGGAAGGTAGCGAACGCCTGGCGGAAGATTTCGGTGAAAGTCATGGCCTAGTTTGCGGCTGGCAGGGGGCAGGTTGCAGGATCTCGGATCGAAAGAACAGCCGTGCGTTTTTCCTGCTATCTGCCACCTGCCACCTCTTTACTGCAGCACTACCTGGTCGCCTTCCTTCAGGCCGCCCAGGAGTTCGGTTTTGGCGCCGTTGGAGATCCCGATGTTGACGGCAATTTTTTTCTTGCCTTCTTTCCCCTTGGGATCGGGGACTTCAACGGAGGCTTTCTTGTCCTTGTCGTAAAGGATGGCGCCTTCCGGAATCTGGAGCACGCCTTTGTGCTCTTCCAGGATGACCTCGGCGTTCGCGGTCATGTTGGCCTTGAGCACACCCTCCGGGTTGTTGATCGAGACACGGACCTCGAAGGTGGTGACGTTGTCCTTCTCCACGCCCANNTGGGCCATGTACACCTTGCCGATATCGCTCTCGTCGACCTTGCCTTTGACGTAGACCTCGCTGGTGTCGCCCATCGTCATGACGAGCGTGGCCGAGGAGCCCAACACCAGGATGGAGCTGACCGCATCGCCGACCTCCACGTCTCGGGAGAGAACGATACCCTCGATCGGCGAAGTGATGGTGGTATATCCCAGCTGTTCGTCCAACTGCTTCAAGTTCGCGCGATCCTGCGCCACCTGCGCCTGGGATTGTCCGATCTTGGCCTGCAGAACCTGCAACTGCGCCTTGGAGACATTTTGCTTGTTCAGCGACATCTCGTAATTTTTCTGGGCTTCGTCGAGCGCGGAAACGGAGACGACTCCCTCCTTCGCCATGCCCTTGGCGCGGTCATAAGCGCGCTTCAACAGAGGCACGTCCGGTCCCTCGGCATCCACCTTGGCGCGTTCCAGGTCGGCACGCGTGCCATTCATGCTGGCGGTCGAGGCTTCGAGCTGGGCTCGCGCCTGATCCACCCGGGCGATGATTTCTTCCTTGTCGAGTTCCGCCAGGAGCTGGCCTTTCTTGACCTTGTCGCCGTACTCCACGTAGAGCTTCTTCACGATGCCGGAAGCCTTCGACTTGATCTCAACCTTGGTGATGGGCTCAATCTTGCCGGTGGCCACTACGCTCTTGGCGAGGTCGCCCTTTTCCACCTTGGCGAGCTTCGACGGATCAATCTTGGTGCCGCCGGCGGAGAATGCATAGAGCGCGACCGCTCCCAGCAGGACCACTCCCAGGGCGATGCCGCCATAGATGAATAATTTGCGGCGCTTCTTTTTTCCGTTTCCGTTACCGTTCACAACTGCCTCCTACCTGGAAGTCCAAAACCAGGGGAAATCTGAGCTTCACCCTTTGTTACGCGCTGCGTCTGTGATTAGTTCCTCGAAAATCGCTCGGGTATGTTCTGCCTGCTTCATTCTGCAAGTGTTAGACCGGGAATATGGAAAAAGGGAAGCATGCGACGGGAGATGGCAGGCGGCAGGGAGCAGCCGGCAGTTAACCCACACTCCGATGAACGTGTCTGGCATTGAGCCGCGACCTGCCATTCTGCCACCTGCCTCTCTTTCCCCTTTGGAATGTTAGAATTAAGGTTCCATGATTGCGTATGTGCTGCCGCGGGTGTTTGTCATCCTGCTCATTGTGGCGGCCAATGCCTTCTTCGCGGCGGCTGAATTTGCGCTGGTCAGCGTCCGCGAAACCCGCATCCAGCAACTCATCGAAGCCAACCGGATCGGGGCGCGCACCGTCCTCAAACTGCACCAGCAGCTCACCCGGGTGGTCAACGGGGTTCAGCTTGGAATTACCATTACCAGTCTGACCCTCGGCTGGGTGGGCGAGCCGGTTCTTGCACACCTGTTCGAGAGTTGGATCGGCAGCATTCCCTATGCGGGCGTTTATGCGCACACGGCTGCCGTAGTCGTCGCCTTCGTCCTGATCACCAACCTGCACGTGATTCTCGGCGAACTGGTTCCGAAGTCGCTCGCTCTGCAGCGCGCCGAGCGAGTCGCACTCGCCGTGGCCGCCCCGATGGACGTTTTCCTGACCATCACCGGGCCGATCACGGTAATCATGAGCCGGGCCGCCGGAGTCGTGCTGCGCGCCTTCGGAACCCGCGAAATCCGCCACGGCTCCGTCCATTCGCCCGACGAACTCAAGCTGATCGTTACCGCCGCCCGCACCTCCGGGCAACTCTCGTCGGGGCAGGAAGAGATGCTGTTGAACGCCCTCGAACTCGACAACATCACCGCCCGCCAGGTGATGGTTCCGCGGACCAAGATATTTTCCCTGCCGGCGGACCTGACCTTGGATGAAGCCTTGTCACGGGTGGTCGAAGAACAACATTCTCGCGTTCCCGTCTACGATCCCGAGCGCGGCCCCGAACACATCGTCGGCGTCCTTTATTCCAAGGACCTGATGCGCTGGACGCGGATGCGCGTCAGCTTCAGTGACACGCCCCCGGCGGCGCTGCGCGTGGCCCGCATGAAAATCGGCCAGATCATGCATAACGTGCTGGTCGTGCCGGAAACCAAGCCCCTGCTTGAATTGCTGGGAGAGTTCCAGCAGCGCAAGCGGCACATGGCTGTGGTGGTGGATGAGTTCGGCTCGACCGCCGGCGTAATCACGGTCGAGGATGTGCTGGAGCAACTGGTGGGCGAACTCGAGGACGAATTCGATATCGCGTCCACCCAGCCGCCCGACCTGGACGCCAATGCGCCCCTTTCGCTCGACGGTTCAGTGAACATCCGCGATCTCGAGTCGCAGTACGACTTGAAACTTCCCCAGGATGAAGGCTTCGAAACCCTGGCCGGGTTTGCCCTCTCGCGCCTGCAGAAGATTCCTCACGAAGCCGACGCCTTCGACTTCGAGGGACGGCGTTTCGTGATCGAGAAAATGGACGGGAATCGCGTGGCCAGCGTACGAATTGAACCTTCGCCCGCGGCCGCGATCCAGAGCGCGGGCAACTGACTACTTGAGCCGCTCCCAGGTGATGGTCCAGATCACGTTGATTTCCGTGCCGTCCTTCGCTTTTTGCTTCTCCTCGCCGCGAAAGAAGAATCGGTCCTGGCTGACCAGGTAATAGGGCCGCTTTTGAACTGTTCCCACCCAATTCGGAGACCAGGCTGTATCGGGGTGGTGGATCATGGTGCGTTCGCTCTCGCGAATCTCGAACGTTCCGCAGTAGGAAACGAATCCTTCGAGTGCCAGAACAGCTTCGGCCGCGGTGGCAGTGTTATCGCTGGCCCAGCGGGGCCGCCCGGGTTTCATCAGTTGTGCGCACATGTTGCCGGACGGAGTGTACAGAAGGAAACCCATACCATTTTCCCCTAGATAGGGGTACGGCGAGGTGTGGCCGTCAGGATACTTGTTTTCAGTGGAGACCAGTTTCCAGGCTCCCCGAAAGTATTCCTGGATGGAACCTGAGGGTGAATACTCCGCAGGCGCCGGACTTTGGGTCTGGGCCTG
>PMCH01000101.1:11152-12008 GCA_003154055.1 Acidobacteriaceae bacterium | reverse complement strand
GCATCACGTGCTCGGCGCGCTCTTTCTCATCCGCCAGCATCTTTTTCTCAAGCGCCACATCCTCGGCTTCGTCGCGTCCGCGCGGATGCGTGCCTGCGATCGGCCGGTACTCAACCTTGCGCCCGCTCACCCGCACCAGCATTTCGGGAGAAGACCCAATCACGTGCATTCCCGAACCGCGACGCCCGTCCCCACCGAAGCGCAGAAAATACATATATGGCGATGGATTCACCGTCCGCAACGCACGATATAAGTCGAACGGAGCCACTCCCGGCTCAAAGTCCCAGCGCTGCGAGAGCACAACCTGAAAAATGTCGCCGGCCGCGATGTACTCCTTGGCCTGCCGCACGCTTTCGAGGAACTTCGCCTTCGGAGTGCGCGCCCGCACCGCCACTTTCGTTTTCGCCGACGGCTTTCGCCAGTACGCCGGCTTCGATCCCGCCGCCAGCTTTTTCTCGATGCGCGCAATCTCCTTCACCGCCCGCTGGTACGCGGCCTTGGGCGCTTCCCGCGTCACGTCGGCCGAGACCACGATGTGAATCTGGTGCCGCAGATGATCGAACGCCAGCACGCGGTCAAAAAACATCAGCACGCAGTCGGGCACGTCGAGGTCGTCCTTCGCGCTGGTCCCAATGTTCTCCAGTTGCCGCACGATGTCATACGAGCAATACCCGACCGCGCCCGCCGTGAACGGAGGCAGTCCTTCCATGGTCGCGGGACGGTGCTGCCGCAGCAATTCCTTCATCACCTGAAAAATATCCGCCGTGCGCCGCTCAAGCCTGCGTCCGCGCTCGATCGTGACATCCGGCCCGCGCGATTCCAGCCGCAAAAACGGCCGCACGCCAAGGAACGTATA
>PMCH01000101.1:7582-11129 GCA_003154055.1 Acidobacteriaceae bacterium | reverse complement strand
CCCCCCGCCCTCGCTCTCCCTTGCCTCCCCTTCCAGCCATCACTATACTTTCTGAGTTTGCCTGCCGCTTCCCGGGTGGACGTGCCCTGCGCCAGGACAGCCGGAATCGCCATCATCGCGGAGACTCATATGACAACCATCGACCTCGAACAGGAAACTAATCCATGGCAGGCGCAAGCCGCCCGTTTCGACCTCGCCGCTCGCAAGTTGAACCTCGATGAAGGCCTGTGGAAAGTCCTCAGCAGTCCAAGCCGCGAAATTATTGTTCACATCCCCGTGCAAATGGACGACGGCCATCTGGAAGTCTTCACCGGATTCCGGGTGCAGCATTCCATTGCCCGCGGCCCCGCCAAGGGCGGCCTGCGCTACTCACCCGACGTTAACCTCGATGAAATCCGCGCCCTCGCCAGTTGGATGACCTGGAAGTGCGCGGTCGTGAACATCCCCTTCGGCGGTGCCAAGGGCGGCATCATCTGCGATCCGCACACGATGTCCATGGGCGAACTGGAGCGCATGACCCGCCGCTACACGGCCGAACTGTTCGATTTCATTGGCCCCGAAAAAGATGTTCCCGCTCCCGACGTCAACACCAACGAACAGGTCATGGCCTGGATCATGGACACCTACTCCATGCATGCGCGCCAGACCGTCACTGCGGTTGTGACCGGCAAGCCCATCAACATCGGCGGATCGCGCGGCCGCCGCGAGGCCACTGGACGCGGCGTCCTCATCGTCTGCGAACAGGCCATCAAGAAGCTTCGCCTGAATCGCGACACCACCCGCGTGATCGTGCAGGGCTTCGGCAACGTTGGCTCCAATGCTGCTCGCCTGATGGCCGAGGCGGGATACAAGATTATCGGCATTGTCGAAGTCGGCGGAGGCCTCCACAACAAGAACGGAATCGACGTCAAGGCGCTCTGGGAATTCCGCCAGCGCAACGGCACCATCCACGGCTTCCCGGGGGCGGAGCAATATGATCCTGCCGAGTTGCTGCTGATGGATTGCGACATCCTGATCCCGGCTGCCACGGAAAATCAGATCACCAGCCAGAATGCCGACCGCGTGAAGTGCAAGATCCTGGCCGAGGGCGCGAATGGTCCCACGACTGCCGCCGCCGACGACATCCTCTCGGAGAAGAAAATTTTCGTGATTCCAGACATCCTGGCGAACGCCGGCGGCGTTACCACCTCCTATTTCGAATGGGTGCAGGACCGCCAGGGCTACTTCTGGAAGGAGTCGGTGGTCAACGAACATCTGGAAGACATCATGGTGACGGCGTTCGATGACGTGGTTCGATATGCCGAGACTCATGGCGTGAACAACCGGATCGCGGCCTANNGGCGCGGTTGACCTCAGGTTTCCGGCAATGGCATGATGTTGGGCGGCGCGCCGCTCCCGACTTCACTGAGAAATCCAGGTTGTTGACTCATACCAAAAATACGGGGCTTCCGCCTCTCACTCACGAGGAAACGAATGAACTACTCCCGGTACAAACTTCCGCTATGGGCATTGTCGTTCTGTCTGCTGCTCACGGTGATTATTTCGCCCGCCCTGGCAAAGGCGCAGGCGAGCTCGAGCGATACTTCGAGTTCGGATACCACCAAGAAGTCCAAGAAGAAAGCTAAAAAGGCGAAGGCTGCCGCCGACGATCAGACTGCTGCGAGCGACAGCGCGTCCAAGCCCAGCAAGAAATCCAAGAAGAGCAAGAAGTCGGCAAGTGACTCCGAAGCCGCCTCTTCCGATGCTTCGGCTGCTGCGGATTCGGGCAAGAAGTCGAAGAAGAGCAAGAAAAAATCCGCCGCTGCCTCCGAAGCCGCCGCTGCCGGCACTCCCGCCGCCGCGGATTCGGGCAAGAAATCAAGAAAGAGCAAGAAGAAGTCCGACAGCGCCTCTGAAGCCCCCGCCGCCGATACTTCAGCCGCCACCGAACCCAGCAGCAAGAAGAGCCGCAAGAAGAAGACTGAGGCCGCTGTCAGCGCAGATCAGCCGGCCAGCGCCGATGCTTCCGCCGCGCCCAAGAAGAGCAGGAGCAAGAAGTCCAAGGCGGCTGAAGCCAGTGCCGCCCCGGCAGCCAGCACGCCTGCAGCAGCGCCCCCGGCGGCAGCGCCCGCGGCGAGCGCCAAGCCCTCCACTGCCCCCGCATCTTCATCCAGCCCAGCCGCTCCGAAACCGGCCAAGGCGGCTGCGGCTCCGGCGGCGTCCAGTCCCGAAATCGCCGCTGCCCAGTCCAGTGGCAAGGTCTGGGTCAATCTTGACAGCGGCGTTTACCACAAGGGGGGTCGCTGGTATGGAAAGACCAAGACCGGCAAGTTTATGACCGAGTCCGAAGCCAAGGCAGCCGGCTACAAAGAATCCCAGAAGGATTGAAAAAAGGAGAAACCATGCGCAAGAGCCTGATCACCAGAATTCTCATTGCCATCTTTGCCTTGAGCCTGATGAGCGGAATGGCATTCGCTCAAGCCAAGTCCACCAAGAAAGCCGCCAAACCCGAGGCCGCAGCGGCCGCCACCGCGGACTTGCTCGACATCAACTCGGCCACCAAGGACCAACTCGATGCGCTGCCGGGGATCGGCGAAGCCTACTCGCAGAAGATCATTGACGGCCGCCCCTACGCGAAAAAGACCGACCTGGTAAGGAAGAAAGTTGTGCCCCAGGCCACCTACAACAAGATCAAGGACAAGATCATCGCGAAACAGAAGTAAGACATTGAACCGCAGAGCACGCGGAGTTCGCGGGGGGGGGTCTAGTTTTCCCTCTGCGTGCTCTGCGATCTCTGCGGTAAGAGGTTTTTGACGGAATTTGAAGGAGACACATATGGGCTTGCTCGACAATCTCGAAAATCAGGCAGTCACCAGCTTACTGGGCAACAGTTCCAATCCGCTAGCAACCAGCATCCTGCAGATGATCCAGACTCAGCCGGGCGGTCTGCAAGGGCTGGTGCAGTCATTTCATGACAAGGGTTTAGGTGGGTTGATATCCGGTTGGGTCAGCACCGGGCCCAACCCTCCTGCTACCGGCGATCAGATTCAGCAGGCTCTCGGCAGCGACAAGGTGAAGCAGTTGGCTGCCGCGGCGGGCATCTCCCCGGACGTCGCAAGCTCTGCCATTGCTCAACTCCTGCCCTCGATCGTGGACAAACTCACGCCCAACGGCCAGGTTCCCGAGCACAGCGGCGTGATGGACATTGCATCCAGCCTGCTGAAGAGTCTGTCGCAGCAGCGAGCCTCGTAGGCCGGATTTCAGTCCCATCCGTGGCTCGACCCCGGGCGCTGCTCTCCAGCACCTTTGAGCAGGCCCGGTTCTTCCTCCGTTGCTTTGCCACTCTCCGGTGGGGGATAATCACTGTGGCCCGCCCTTCAGTCGCGGACTGCCCTCATCGCGTGAATCTGCCTAACTACATCACGCTTACCCGGATCGCGAGCATTCCACTGTTGATCTGGATTCTTTCCAGCGGGCGCTTTTCCAGCGAGCGTGGAGAGAAGGAACTGCTGGCGTCAGCCGTCTTTATCCTCGCCTCCATCACCGACGGAATTGATGGTTACCTGGC
>PMCH01000101.1:0-7568 GCA_003154055.1 Acidobacteriaceae bacterium | reverse complement strand
GGTGAGTGGTTTGCGCTCTATCGCCGCCTCCGAGGGCTTCACGATTCAGGCCAGCGAATTGGGAAAATTCAAGATGCTGGTGCAGATCATCGCGGTGGTGGCCGTCATCCTCGCTCACCGCTGGCATGAATGGCCGCTCGTCGGCATCTACATTTTCCCCGTGCGCTGGATCGCCTGGCTGGCGATCTGGTTCATGGTCCTGCTTTCCCTGGTTTCCGCGATCGACTATTTCGTTGCCTTCTGGTCGCGAATCGATCGGCAATCGGAGAAGCGCCGTCGCCGGGCCTTCGTTCTCACTCGGCGGAGGAAGCGTGATGTCCAGGCTGTCTCGACACTCGGTGACCCAGCAAAGTAGTGCCCTCAAGCCCGAGTTTTCACTCGAAGAGCGCCGGCTGTTGCTGGGCGTTGCTCACCGATCCATCCTTTCGGCCTTCGACGGTCCGCCTCCGCCCGAAACGTCATTTTCCCCGCACCTTTCCGAGCCTCGCGGCGTCTTTACTACCCTCTACCTCCGTGGGAACCTTCGCGGCTGCGTCGGCTACGCCTTGCCGGTCGCGCCCTTGCACTCCGCGGTTGCTGATTCCGCCCGGGCCGCCGCCTTCGAGGACACCCGCTTCTGTCCGGTCACCCAAGCCGAGGCCCTGGAACTGCAGGTCTCGCTGAGCGTCCTCTCCCGGTTGGCTCCGGTTCAGCCGGAAGAAGTCGAAGTCGGCCGTCATGGCCTGGTGATCTCGCTCGGGTCTCGCCGTGGCCTGCTGCTGCCCCAGGTTCCCGTCGAACATCACTGGGACCGCGAGACCTTCCTCGAGCACACCTGCCACAAGGCTGGTCTGGACCCGCAGGCCTGGCGCCATGGCGCGACCCTCGAGGCCTTCACTGCCGAGGTCTTTGGCGACGAAGAGGCTGCGAAATAAAGGTCCTGGTTGCCGCCTGCCCTGTTCACCGTTCGCCGGCACCCTGGCATCTCACAAACTGGCGACCTGCCGAAACCAGCGTAACTTGTGTTTGCCGTGAAGGGATGTAATCTGACAAGACGTTTTAGTGAATGAGGGCCACAATGGAGCTTGCCGTTCTGATTGTCGTGCTGGTGGTGGCGGGGGCACTGATTCCGGGCAACCCGAGAATCACCTTCTACCGTTGATTCTCCGTTTCACTCCGTTCCTGTTGCCCGACGGCTGGTGCGCATTGCGAAGTGGGAGCCGGGCCAGCGAAAAGCTCTCGGACGCGCAACCGAAGTTGCCATAGTCGGTCCGAACTCCAAAAAAATCAGAAATGCCGGTCGCGGCCTGCGAATATAGGGAGATGGGAGGGGCACATTTCTGGGATCCGCCGGTATGGAAGTGGGGCGTGGTCCTCGCGTTGGTCTCCTGCGCTGTCTTCTTGTTCTTTTGGAGACCGTCCAGCCACCCACCAAGAGTGGAACTGCTTCCCTTCACAGATTCGCCTCCGACATGGAATGGATCCTACCCGTACCTGGTCATTTCTCAGGTCGGTCTGGAGTCGGATCGCGTCAAGTTCAAAAGTTCCACCCTCCTGATCAACCCAACCGTTCGTCACGACTCGCCGACCAACGAATTTCAAGTCGATCTGCATTCGGGAATGTTTGTGCTCCGCCAGACTGACCTCTTCCTCTCCGATCTCACCCCCTTATCGCTGACGCGGACGTATCGGCCGTGGGACTCCCACACCAGAGCATTCGGCGTGGGAACGAATCATCCCTATGACATTTGCCCGACCGGCACCAGATTTCCGTACACCTATATGGACCTGAACTTGGAGGACGGGCGGCAAATCCATTTTCGCCGGATTTCCAAGGGAACGGGTTACGCCGACGCGGTTTTTCGGCACGATGAAACGTCATCGGAGTTTTACGGGGCGCAGATCGCCTGGAATGGCGACGGCTGGAATCTGGATTTCCACGATGGCCGCCGCTTCCTGTTTCCCGAGGCGTACTACTCCAGGACGTATGCGCAAGGTGCTCCCTTCGAGATGCGGGATGCTGATGGTCATCGCATCGAGTTGAAGCGAGACAAACAGCGAAACCTGGAACAGCTGATTTCGCCCTCCGGGCACACAATCACCTTCAAGTACGATGAAGGCAACCGGATCGTCGAGGCCGTGGACGACGCAGGCAATGTGCGCAAATATTCTTACGGTTCCAGCGGGCATGTGGAAACCGTGGCGGATGCGTCGCACCTGCTATATCGCTTCGAATACGCGGCTCGTCTTCATTTGCCAGGGTACGATCCGTATGTCATGACTGCCGTGTTTGACGGAAGAGGGAAGGAACTGCTGCGTAACTGGTATGGCGATGGCGGCAGAGTTTCAGAGCAGAGGCTGGGTGACGGCTCAGTATATCGGTACGAATACATATTTCAGAAAAATGACATCATCGAAACGATCGTGAACGACCCGATCGGTGAAAGAAAGTTCTATTTTCGGCGGGGCATATTTGCGAGGGAGGAGTAGGCCCGCGAGAAGCCGGTCCGAAGGTGGCCGTTCGCACAAATGAAAGAGGGGAGATTTCTCTCCCCCCAACTTGTTTAAGTTGAATTTGGCCTGCTTTACTGCTGCTCGTCCAACTCCACCCAATCCCCGGCGTGCACATCTTCCAGGGCAAACACCACCATGCCAGTCGAAGTCGTCGGCGTCACGCTGAGCACGACCACTTCCCCCACCGCTCGCCGCGGCAGATCGCCCACGCGAATGTTCGGCCCGTTCGTCTTGGTGAAGTACTTGGCTTCAAAAGACGGCGGCCTCTTCTGCGTGTCCTCGGAGGTGGAAGCTTTGAACGAGAGCGAATCCACCGGATCCGCAAGGTCGGAGCTATAGGGCCGGACGGCCCGGAAGTAGTCGCCTGTTTTCACTCCCTGGTTCGAGCCCAGGTTCATATAGAGTTTCATGCCCGTGCCCAGCGTTCCGTCGAAATCCTTGCCCAGCACGATTCGGCCACTGAGCTTGTTGCTGGAGGGAGCAAACCGGTCGAAGTGCGCGGGCGCATGGAACGCGATCGGCTGCTTCTCCACGAAAGGTACCGCGATGTCGCCCGGATTGATTGGATCGCAACTGAATTCCACTTGGGCAACCGCGCTGTGGCTGCGCGTATCCAGCACGCGCACCCGCCCGATATCGGCATAGGGACGTCCCACCGAGGCCACCAACTTCTTCTGCCCGGGGTAAAGCTCGTTCCCGTTCACGTCCCGGAGTTCACGCAGGATCGTGTACTGCTGTCCCGCCTGGTAGCCCGTGCCTGCCAGGTACACCATTTCTCCATTGGAGAACTTGGTGGTGCTGGGAGTCTGTAACCCGCCATCCACAAAATTCGCATTGGGCACGCTCTGGCTGGTGAGGAACCCAGCGCAATAGAGGTCCGCCGGAGTCGGCGTCTGGTAGCGCACCGTGGGCACGCTGACCGAGGTTGGCACGATTCCGGACGAATCCGGCGTGCCTGCCGCCAATGGAGCGCCCTGCTGGGCTGCCACGGCAGTCGCCAGCAACAACACTAACAATCCTGTTTTCTTCATGTTACCTCCGAATCGACCGCCGAATCGCAGGGCTCGCCCCGCCCAACTTCTTCTTAAAACAAAGGGTTACAGCCGGAAGGTAACAAGGGGGTAAGCACCGGTCAAGGTTACGAGGGTGTCAGACGCCCCGCTCCCAAAGTGTTTCTGCGGCCCAGTTTGTCACTCCCTAGTTGCATCTGCGCCTATGCCCCTGTAATATCGCGACCGTTCTTGACCGAACACCTATTGGCCTTGCGAAACACTATCGTGCCCCGTCTCCTGCCGCTGCGCTTTCCCAAGGTTTGCCTGGCGATTGCCTGCGAGGATGCCGACGAGATGGTCCAGACTGCCGAGTCCATGGCTCGGGATAACCCCTTTGTTGAGTTCCGTTTGGACTACCTCAAGCAGCCTGCTTCCGGCCTGCCCAAGATCCGCCGCTTCCTGGAAACCCATCACTACGTCATCGCGATTGCCACCTGTCGCCGGGTCGCGAACGGGGGGAAATTCAAGGGCTCCATGGCCGCGCAGCTTGAGGTTCTTGCCAAGTCGGCGGCCGCCGGTTGTCAGATCGTCGATATCGAGCTCCAGAGCGCGCTCCTCTGCAAGGCCGATGCGATCGCCCGGCTCCGGGCCCGGGCTGGGCTGATTCTCTCCTTTCACGATTTTCGCGCCACTCGCAATCTAGATCACACGCTCGAAAAAATGCTGAAAGTTCCGGCGGACTACTACAAGATTGTCACCACCGCCACCACGCTCTCCGACAACGTCACCATGATGAAGTTTCTCCAGGCCCAGAGCGGCAAGCATGCGCTCATCGGCCTGTGTATGGGAGAGCAGGGCATCATCAGCCGGGTCCTCAGCGTGCGTGCGGGCAGCGTCTTCACGTTCGCCGCCGTCAGCTCCGATCAGAAAACCGCCCCCGGCCAGGTCAGCGCCCAGCAACTGCGCACCACCTACCGCATCGAGCAGGTCGACGCGGCCACCCGCATCTACGGTGTTGCGGGCGATCCCATCGAACATTCCCTTTCGCCGGTGATCATGAATACGGCCCTGCGCCGCGAGAATGTGAACGGCGTTTATCTTGCGCTCCACGTCAAGACCCTCAAGGATCTGATCCACTGCGCCCGCGAGATTCCCCTCCACGGCCTCAGCATTACCATGCCGTACAAGCAGGCGATCCTCGACTATCTGGACAACACGGATTCGCACACTTCCAAGATTGGCGCCTGCAATACCGTGGTTCGGGCTCAAGACGGCAAGCTGTACGGATTCAACACCGATGTCGCTGGAGTCTTGCGCCCGCTCGAACAGCGGATCACGATCGAGGGTGCCAAGGTCCTGGTTCTCGGCGCCGGCGGTGCCGCCCGGGCCGCTGTTTTCGGCTTGCGGGAACGCGGCGCCGAGGTGTGGATCCTGAACCGGAGCGCAGCTCCGGCACAGAAACTGGCCCGGCAGGCCAAGGCCCGCACCATCAAGCGCGCCGACCTCGGCAAAGTCTCCTTCGACGTTATCATCAACGCCACCCCCGTCGGGATGGGCAACACCCGCGACTGTCCTTTGAAAGAGAACGAAATACAGGCGCGCATTGTTTTCGATATGGTTTACGACCCCGCGGAAACCCGCCTGCTCCAGATCGCGCGCGCCAAGGGGCTGCAAGTGATTCCCGGAATCGAGATGTTCGTCCACCAGGCCGCCCGCCAGTTTGAGATCTGGAGTGGGAAGCCCGCTCCTGCCGATGAAATGTTGTGGGCCGTAACTGCTGCCCTGCAGGAACGCGCTGCCACCGCCTTGCGGGAGCGCGCCAAGTCCTGACCCGCAAACGGCTCGGCGCCAAGATCGTCCCAAGCCCTCCGGAAATCAATTCGACCAACGGTCACAAAGCCGCCACGATGCAAATTTCGCAACAAAAGTTGCATAATTACCGGTGACCGCAGTAAGATGCTTATTGGACGCTGCTTTTCGCGTTCATCTCGTCGTAACATCACCTTCTTCCAGGTAGGAAACGCAGCCCTAGCTTACGAAAAAATCTAAAGGGGAGCCCAAAGCCCCGGTGTAATTCGGAGAGAATGCATGGCGTGGTACGCGTACTGCCTCACGGAACACCAGACCCTTCCCAGTGGAGTTCGAGCCCGTCGGCCCTTTGTCCTGGATGGAATTCAGGGAGTCAGCGGTGCCCCGGTCATGAGCTATCCCAGCGGGGAGTTTGCGGTCATCGTCAGCGAATATGACCGCGCCACCGCTAAACTGGACGAAAAGTCCGTCCTCGAGCATGCCCGGGTGGTTAGCGTGAGTTTCCGCACCTGCACCGTATTGCCCTTCCGCTTCGGCACCATCTTCGACACCGAGGACGCCATTCGCCAGGCCGTGCGATCCAACCGCCGCACCTTTTGCGAGAGTGTGGCCCGGCTGCGCGGCAAGTCCGAGATGCGCATTAAGCTGGTCGTCCGCGATGGCTCCCTGCGCGCTGCACTGGAACAGATCGATTTGCCGGATACCGTGGGCCGCGAGTATCTCGCCAAGCTACGCGAGAAAGCCTCCCGCGACCGCGAGCGCCAGACCAAGGCCCGCGCGCTCTCCGTCCAGGTGCACAAGCTCTTCAACCCCCTGGAAGAGGAAGTCAGCTGCAAGAAGGTGAACACCGGCGGAATGCTGCTCGACATTGCCCATCTGATTGACACCAAGTCCATCGAGAAATACCAGAACCGCTACAACACCGCCGCCAAGCAGTTGAAGAACTGCGAACTGGCGATCAGCGGACCTTGGCCGCCCTATCACTTTCTCCCGGAGAAGCTGCGCACCGTGGCCGGCAACAGCTGACGGATTCGAAGGAATACCAAGCTCTCAAACGGCCCCCGCTCCGGCGGGGGCTTTGCTTTTCTGGGGGAAGGGGCGTGGCTGCAGCCAATGTGCAGCTTTATGCACCTGAGAGGAGTGCTTCAGGGTGAGTTCTTGGGGTAGGCCTTCTAAGGTATTCACCCTAAAAGCTTGATTATGCTGACTTTCCCAAAACGACCCCCTCCTGCGACTCCTGTTTACCATTTTGGTTCCGCAAGTGCACATTCACATTCCATACGAAGAGGCCGCAACCACTTGAACAAACTCTCCACCAGTTCTCGACATCCTTCTTGGTGGTTCTGGTCCCCGGAACGCCGTCAACCGTAAGTCTTCGCTGTTTCCCGCCAACTTTGCCTCTTTGAAAAGGGTGGCCCCAAACGGGGCCGCTTTTTTTGTTGCGCCACGTCCTGTTACACTCGCGGCTTCCATGAGAGTCGCTAGAACTGCCGTTGCCCTCCTGCTCCTGGTCCCAATTCTCGGTCAGAGACTGCTGGAGGCGAAGCAACCTCCCGCCCCCGACAGCAACGTCCTGCTTGCGACGATGGAAAAGGAACTTCGTCGCGGACAGGCGGAACTCGCCAAGCAGGATCCTGCGCCCTACTTCACCAGTTACAACGTCTCCGACGCGGACGTGCTGGTGGTGGTCGGTGCGCAGGGCGGGGTCTTGAACTCGTCGCGCATCCACCGCCGGGGCGCCGCGGTCAGCATGCGGATCGGTTCGCCTGACCTGGACAACACGCATGAGGAGCAGCGCTCTTCCGGCATCAGTTCCGGACAGTTGCCCCTGCGCGACGATCCCGATGCTCTGGCCCGAGTCCTCTGGAAGCTGACCTACGAGCAGTACCGCAAAGCGCAGCAGGCTTATACCAACGTCAAGACCAAGACGGCGGTGCGGGCCAAGGACGAAGACGAATCTCCTGACTTCACTCGAGAAAAACCTTCCACTTACCGGGAGGATCCACCAGCGGTTGTGATGCCGGAGCAGAAGGTCTGGGAGGATCTTGCCCGCCGCTACTCTGCCGCTTTCCGCCCCTTTTCCCAGGTCGAGCAATCGGCGGTCGTGCTTTTCGGAGAGAAGCAGCAGAACTACCTCGTCTCCACCGAAGGGACGAAGGTGGTCACCTCCGAAACCATTTTCCGGATCGTGATTGAGGCTGAATCCCGCGCCGATGACGGCATGGAACTGCTGCGAGTGGAAACATTCCAGTTCTCCGACCCAGCCCGCATTCC
>PMCH01000282.1:2140-4601 GCA_003154055.1 Acidobacteriaceae bacterium | reverse complement strand
CAGTACACGATCGAAAACGAAGACCGCTATTGTCTGCAATCGAGCCCGATGGTCAGCTCCAACGAAGATGCGGCGACCGGCAACACGCGCAAGGGCGACCGCGCCTGGTATTTCTGGCTGTATCCCAACTTCATGTTCAACTGCTACGAGGGATATCTGGATACCAACCTCGTGATCCCCATCGACGTTGACCACTGCCGGGTAGTATTCGATTTCTATTTTGGCGATATCAGCGAGTCGGCGCGCGAGTACAACGAGCAGAGTGTGGCCGTCGGGAATCGGGTGCAGGACGAAGACCTCGGGATCTGCGAAGCCGTCCAGCGTGGACTGAAGTCGCGGGCGTATGGCGCAGGCAGGCTGTCGGTCCGGCGCGAGGCAGGCGAGCAACTCTTCCATCAGCTCTTGGCGACGGATTTAAAGGACGGGTTGGAAAAGACGGCGGT
The DNA here is from genome assembly GCA_003154055.1 of Acidobacteriaceae bacterium. GTDB lineage: Bacteria > Acidobacteriota > Terriglobia > Terriglobales > Acidobacteriaceae > Acidiflorens. Next base: position 4,158 of record PMCH01000282.1, on the reverse strand, counting down.
CGCAGCCGATTGAGATCGAGTGCTGGCGCCAGAGTCGAAAGCGAACCTGCCGGAAAACGCACAATTCCAGCCGCGAAGCGGCGGCATTCATTAGCCCAGCGCGAGAGGCGCTGGGAATCGTGATGTGGAGAATCTGAGCCCCTTTCAAGGGGCGGCACTCAACGGAGGGCGGATTTCCCCCCGGTTTGCCATCTGGGACAAAAATGAAAAAAACGCTCTGTGTTTTCGTCGTTTTGGGTTCGATGTGCATAGCCTCAGCCCAGGTCACCGCTGTCCGCGCCGGACGCCTGATCGATCCCGACTCGGGCACGGTGCTCACCGACCAGGTGATCCTCATTCAGGCGAACAAGATTCAAGCGGTCGGCAAGGGACTGGCGATTCCGGCAGGAGCTAAGGTGATTGATCTTTCCGGCAAGACAGTGCTGCCGGGTTTGATTGACTGCCACACCCACGTGGCTGACGGGCAAAGCGATGGCGAGCCATTCAACGTGCTGAAGAAGACGGCCTCGCAGATTGTGCTCGAGTCCGTCCCCAACGCGCGCAAGACTCTGGAAGCCGGGTTTACGACCGTGCGTGATGTAGGCACGTACCGTGCGCTGAACGATATCGCTTTACGCGATGCGATTGCGCGTGGAGACGTGATCGGTCCGCGCATGTATGTGGCCGGCGCGTACATCACCATCACCGGTGGCGCCGGAGCGATGACGGGGCAGGCGCCCGATATTCAACTGCCATGGGACCTGCGTTATGGCGAGGCCAACAGTCCGTGGGAAGTGCGGCAGAAGGTTCGCCTGCTGGCGCACAACGGAGTGGATCACATCAAGATGCTTTCGACCGGAGCGGTGCTCACCCATGGCAGCAACCCTTCCTCCATCGAATTCACGCCGGAAGAGTTACAGGCCGGCGTGGACGAGGCCAGGAATTTTGGTCTGCGCGTCGCCGTGCATGCGCACGCGGCGCAGGGAATCAAGAATGCGATCCTGGCGGGGGCGGCCTCGATTGAACATGCCGAGATGCTGGACGACGAACTCATCGCGCTAGCCAAGCAGCACGGCACGTACCTCGACATGGATATCTACGACGAGGAATGCATACAAGCGGGCGGGAAAACCGGGAACACGCCGGCGGACTTTCTTCAGCACGACGCCGAACTCGGCCGCATCCAGCGCGAGAACTTCGGCAAGGCAGTGCGGGCAGGCGTGAAGATGGCGTTTGGGACCGATGCCGGCGTGTGTCCGCACGGCACCAACGGCAAGCAGTTTGCCTTCATGGTGAAGTACGGGATGACTCCGATGCAGGCCATTCAATCGGCAACTTCAAACGCAGCGGACCTACTGGGACATGCGAGCGAGGTCGGGTCGATCAAGCCGGGAAAGTATGCCGATCTGGTTGCAGTGAGCGGCGATCCCCTGAAAGACATCAGCATTCTCGAGAACATTGAGTTTGTGATGAAGGAAGGCAAGGTCTACAAGCAGGCGGGAGTGGCTGCGTGCCAGCAGTAGCGCAACTTGCAGCTACTGATGATCCCTCGGAATCGTCTCCTCCCAAGTCTTCTGTTTCACTGTCTGGCCATCCTTGAGTAGTTCACGGGTGTATTTGTAATAGAAGCTCTTCGCGTCGCTACTGACATTAAGACGCCCTCGCCACAACAGCACGCGATCCTTGAACACAATCGTGGTGTCTGCCTCGCCCTGGATGGAACTTATCTCGGGGTGATTGTCGTCCGCTGCGTAAGTGAGTTTTTCGAGGTCCGTTTCCTTGCCCCAGGGATATTCCTCCGAAGACTTTCCGCTCCAGATCACCTTCGTTTTACCGTTCACCTGATCGCGTTCGGTTGTCCATTCGCCGGGAAAAGGAAAGCCAATCGAGACAATGTCCTTTCGCTCTTCTGATGGCTCGGGAGGCGAGAACTGGGGAGGCGCATGTGGCGAGGGTGGAACCAGCGGCAGCACCAGCCGCGAGCCGTTCCTGGTGCCGAGTTCGAGCGATGTCGTCATGTTGTACGGGGTCGGCCAGAC
>PMCH01000282.1:0-2081 GCA_003154055.1 Acidobacteriaceae bacterium | reverse complement strand
AGCGGCGCTGTAGAACTAGCATCGAGCACAGCGTGCGGCCTTCCGAGGATCGCCAAGTCTTCCTTTAGCGGTGCCGAGTCATACGTCAGGCTGAAGGCGTCTACCGGGCGCTGATCGGTCAACAACTCTCCCCACCAGAAGCCAGCTTCCACTCCGACCGACGGAACATAGCGCAGCTGATGACTCGCAGGCTGCGCTGGTTGCGTCGAGAGCAGGTGAGCATCGTGAAGGTATAGCGTGGTGCCCTCCAGGTCTCGGGGAGGCCAGAAGAGTTCCGCGCGCCAGTGTCCGGGCACGGTCTTGAGGTGAGCATCGGGCGCGTGCCAATCCCGCATAAAGACCGCGAGCGGCGCCTCGTCCATGATGCCGGTATTGCGTCCCTTGAGCCAGTAGTCCCACCAGCGGACGGCCTGATCGCGCCACTCGATCTGCGGCCCGGGTTCGGCATCGTTCGGGAAGGTGTGATTCCAGGGCCCGATGATTGCCTTAACCGGCGCCTTCACCTGTTCGAGCATGCGCGGGATGGAGTCACGATAGCCGTCGAGCAGGCCACCGATGAGGAAGCAGGGAATCTTGATGTCTTTCAGCGGACGCACCGGGCTACGCCAAAACTCGCCGTCACGCTGGTGTTTCAGATAGAGCAGCGACCAGGGCGCCGCTTCGAAACGCGGCCCCAGCACCTTTTCGTCGAGCGTGTATTCGGGTGCGCCCGTCATGCCGGGCGCCATGTCCATGTTGAGTTCGAATTCGTCGATGTGCATCAGGCCATCGATGTAATGGATGTCGTCGTGGAAAAGTTCCTCGGTGGCATCGACGGCCAGGATCGCCTTGAGCGCCGGCGGATGGCGCATGGCCATCTGAATCGCGTTGAATCCTCCCCAGGAAATGCCGAACATGCCCACGTCGTGGCTCGACCAGGGCTGCGAGGCAAGCCAGGCGATGACCTGCTCGCCATCGAGTTGTTCGCGTTCGGAATATTCGCGGTCCGTGGGAATGCCCTCGCTGGCGCCGAAGCCGCGGATGTCCACCCGTACGCTGACATATCCTCGTCGGGCGAAATAGGCGTGGATGGGATAGTCCCGCGCAGCGGTGGCGTCGTCCTTGCGGTAGGGGAGATATTCGAGCAGGGCGGGAAATTTTTCGCCGGGCTTCGCTCCGTCGGGCATGAAAAGAGTGGCCGCCAGGCGCACACCGTCTGGCATGGGAATCCACTGCTGAACCATGCGGACGCCATAGCGAGGAGGCACCGGAGTCTGCGGCGAAGAGGCGAAGCTGCGCATAGCCAGCAGGCTAAGGAAAAATCCAAAGAGCACAACCGTGAATGAGAGTCGGGGGCGTGGATTCATGAAGGCAAAAATGATAGCAGCACGCGGGGCTGGCTTGCGAGCCGGAGTTGACTGGCTTGAGTTGGGGAGTTGATCGAGCGAGAACGCCCGGCCCGCCGCTGGGTGGCGGCTATGTGGGGTGATTAGGTAGGGCCGGGCAATTCTGCTTTTTCCCTCAGGATTGCTGTTGGTGAAGTTGTACCGCACGAGGGCGGGCTCGACTGTGATGGCGATCACCGCTCGTTGTGAGCCATGCGCCACGCCGGGCTGTGACGGCGGTCACCGCCCCAGAGAGCTACGCCGGGTTACGTTAAGGGCGAAACTACTCCAGAAACCGACTCAGGAGAAGCACTCATGGCGTACGTGATCACCGATAACTGCATTAAGGATTCACTTTGCGTGGATGTCTGTCCCACCGATTGTATCCATCCCAAGAAGGACGAGCCGCAGTTTGAAACGGCGACGCAGATGTACGTCGACCCGGTTGGTTGCATCGATTGCGGCGCTTGCATCCCGGCTTGCACTTCGGATTCGATCTATGCCGCCGAAGATCTGCCGGAAGATAAGAAAGAGTTCCTGGAAAAGAACGCCGCGTACTANNGCATCCGCGCTACGCCTTTCAAGTCACTCAGCCGCCCCTGTGACCACTCCGTCCGGCTCTGGACCCGTATCCTGGTGAAGCCGGCACATGGCGACAGATATCCCCTCTTTCTATTGTTCCTCTCGGTGGGGAAGTGAAACCGCGAACGTCCATCT
>PMCH01000178.1:11188-18045 GCA_003154055.1 Acidobacteriaceae bacterium | reverse complement strand
GCGGACTGGGCACAGTAAAACGGCGATGCACTCGCGGATGTACGAGAAGATTGTGTGATTGATGCACGGAGAAACAGAAGGATAACCGGCAATGACCCAGCAACGGAGTTGAGCCACTTGAACCTAACGCTCCTCGATTTGATGAGCGCAAACCGCCTCTTAGTTCTTAGGGGTAAAAAAGGCGACCTCCATCTCCCATTCTCTCCTCGCGTTTGCAAGCTGCGGTATATCCGGCAAGGCCCCAAAATTCGCCGTCTTCACGTAGTCCTTGGCATCTTGCACAAAGGGAGGATCCCCCGACAGAACCTTAATGTGGTCCACACGACCATCACGACCGACATCGACTTTGAGTTGAACGATAGCGTCTATTCCCACCGTGTTTTGATCTTTTCGAAACGCGATACCTTGAACAGTCCGCCCATGAATCACTGCTGGCGGGATCGACATTGGGCCACGTAGCCCGTTTAACCCTTCAGTCCAGAAAGGATAGGTTCCACCGACGTACCGGAATCGCCCGCCGACATAAACGAAGGAACTTACCCACGAAGGAGGTCCGTGTTTGGGATCTGAAGACGTCGAGGAAAAACGGTAATTTTCTATCTTCACTTGATCAATCGGTCTAGGCAACAGAGATTCGAAGCCCGATTCTGCCAATGGAGCGGGCATTTCGGAAGGTTGAACCGCAATGCCGAGGTCATCGAATTTCGCAAAGTTTACCATCACCCATGAGACATGCGATTGATACTTTGACAGCGCATCCGCATAGTCCTGTTGGAGCTTTGCATGAAAGCGGGTATCAAAATGCGCAGCAAACCATCTTTCACCTCCCGGGACACCCAAGGAATCTAGTGCCGCACGAAACGCTGCCTGATCATTGGATCGCGCTATTCGAATGAGGTCGGTAAATTGCGCTCGCAGGCCGTCCGCCGAGTCTGAGTAGGTCGTTGAAGTTCCAGCCGGAACAGGATCTTGCGCTTGGGCGACGGCGACAAAGAACGCGAATGCAAAGACCGCGAGATGAAGGATAGAACTAGCTGTTCGCATACGGTGCATCTCCACCGAACGCTGGAGTCTATCATTCTTCAAACAACCTTATAAGTGCTTCGACTTCAACTTATCTGGATCGAACGAGACATTAAAATCCCGGCGTCGCCTGGCTCTCCCGCAGAATGTGCTCCTTGATTCGGTCGGGCAACCGCGAACCGCGCAGGATGTCGCGCAACAACGGCAGCGGGATCCCCTGAGTGAATTCCAGCGCTCGTGCCAGCGATAAATGCTCGGTCCGCAGAAGGGCGATCCGCAGTTCCCTCCGGTAGCACCATTTCGCGTGATGCGACACCGCCTGCACCAGCGCCGCACCCGCCTGTGGAGACAGCACTGCCTGAATCACCAATGTCTCCGTTAGCCGCGAATTTTCGAGCGCCATCTGCATGACCCGCGTTTCCCCATCCAGCAACAGCGCGCCCGCAATCCTGCCCGACCCCTGGCGGGCAAGCGACAGGCGCTCACCCAGCGTGATTGTCTTCAGCCGCGCCACCAGGGCNNTCTCATCAGATCGAACGCGTAAAACTGCCGGACCAGCGGCACCGAAACATGCCGCGGCGCGTGGGGATGGCTCGCCAGCGCCACTTTCACCTTCCGCAACTTAAGCGCGTTTCCGTTCTTTGCAATTTCCTCCAAAACCTCGACCGGCAGATCGGCCCGCTGCAGCATGGCCAGGGCAAGGTCCTCGCTCAGAGTGGGATCGGCCGCCGCACGCAACAGATCGTCGCTTGAATTGCTGTGGATCCAGACCCGGAGGTCGGATAGAACGGAAACCGTCCCGGATGGCTCAGGCTTGGCGGGTTCGCCGATCATGCATCAGCCCTTCTTCTGTCCCAATTTGCGCGCCAGCGCGAGCGCCCCTTCCACCGGGTCCACCAACTCGCTTCGGATCTCGATACCGGGGAAGTTCGCTTCCAATCTATTGTAGAAAACCTGGCGCACATCGGCAGACTGACGAAAGACGCTGCCTGTCATGGCCACTGGTGCATAGGGGGGATGCGGCAAACGGCGGATCACGAGTGCGGCCAGTTTCGCCAACTCGCTCCCGGCCTCGGCGAGCAACTCCCGGGCCAGGGGATCCCCTTCACTCGAAGCCTGAAGAACAACCGGAAAAAGTCGCGGAAACCCCGCCGCTGGAGGCGCATTTGCCGTTTGTACCAACTCCTCCAGTGTTTCCAGATTCCACGCATGCAGGAGCGCGGCTGTCAGGTGGCATTCTTTCCCTTCGTCATAAGCGTGCAGAATCGCCGAGATGGCGCGGCGGCCAATCCAGTGGCCCGAGCCCTCGTCGGAAATGGCAAATCCCCAGCCGCCGGCGCGAACGGTATGGCCATCGGCATCGCGGCCGTACACGATCGAGCCCGTGCCCGCGATTGCCATGACGCCCGCACCGGAGCCAAAGGCCGCTTCCAGCGCAATCACCATATCGCCCACCACTTCGATCGAAGCCGGGGTTAGTTCCGTCAGCATTCTGCGCACGGCCGCGGCGATCTTCGGGCGCGCCGCTCCCGCTACCCCGATGCAGAGGCTCTTGATCTGATTAGGAGATATCTTCGCGGCTGCGCAGACTTCTCGAACCGCCGAGTGCAGGGCTTCCCGTGCCGCGGCGGCTCCCACCCGTACCACATTGCTTCCACTGCTGGCCGCCGCAGCCACAACTGAGTCTTCGTCGCCCAGAGAGCAACGGGTCTTGGTCCCCCCACCGTCGATTCCGAGATAGAACGCCATGGCGCTAGTTCTACCACACAGGTGTTGATTCCCTCTCCGCGACTTCCCCGACCCTGCCTGTACAATTCTCCCCATCGCACCCAGAGGAACTTGCGCTTGGGCCTAGACCATCTTGACCTGCTGATCATTGCGGTTTATCTCGCGGGAATCACGCTGTTCGGCCTGCGTTTTCGCAAGCGGCAGCGTTCCATGCGCGACTACTTCCTCGCCGACCGCAACATCCCCTGGTGGGCGATCTCGCTCTCCATCGTCGCCGCTGAAACCAGCACGCTCACCATCATCAGCATTCCCGGCCTGGCATACGATTCAAACCTTACCTTCTTGCAGGTCGTAATGGGATACGTGGTGGGCCGCATCATTATCAGCTTCGTCCTGCTGCCCCATTATTTTCGTGGCGATCTCTACACCGCCTACCAGCTGATTGAGCGCCGTTTCGGCCCGCAGCTGCGAACCGTGACGGCTGGTCTCTTTCTGTTGACGCGGGCCGCCGCCGAAGGCGTTCGCGTGTATGCGGTATCGATCGTGGTCGGGATCGCGCTCGGCACCGGCGAAATTACATCCATCGCCGTCATCACGATCCTAACCCTTATCTACACCTTCGAGGGCGGCCTGGCCGCGGTCATCTGGACCGACGTCGTGCAGACTTTCATCTATGTCGGCGGGACGCTGGTGGGACTGGTCACGATCCTGCACCTTGTTCCGGGCGGATGGCCTTCTGTGCACGCGATCGCCGATAACCTGCACAAGCTGCGGATCCTCGATACGCCCATCAACCTGCGATTCCCCTATCTCGACTTGTCGAAGCCCTACACGCTGTGGGCGGGGATTATCGGCGGGGCCTTCCTGACTACCGCCAGCCACGGCACTGACCAACTCATCGTCCAGCGCCTGCTGGCCGCGCGCAATCAAAAGCAGTCGGTGTTGGCACTGCTCTCGAGCGGCATCGCCATCCTCTTCCAGTTTGCGCTTTTCCTCGTGGTTGGGGTCATGCTGTATGCCTACTATCAGGTGCCCTCCGCAGTCTTTGGAAAGGCTGACCGAATCTATCCGACGTTCATCGTCAGCAAAATGCCGCACGGGATTTCCGGCCTGCTGATCGCGGCCATCCTCGCTGCCGCCATGTCGAACCTGAGCGCGGCCCTGAACTCCCTGTCGTCAAGTTCCATGTTTGATTTTTATTTTCGCTTCCGGCCCGATACGGACGAAAACAAACGCCTGCGCGTTTCGCGTCTCGCCACGGTCATGTGGTCCGTGGTGCTGTTTGGGCTGGCGATTGTCGCACTGCATTGGGTTGGGCGCGTGGTCGAGGTCGGGCTGCAAATCGCATCCGTTACTTATGGTGCGCTGCTGGGAGTTTTCCTGCTGGGGGTTCTGACGAAGCGCGCGAATCAGAACGGCGCGATCCTCGGCATGATCTGTGGATTCTCGGTTGAACTGTATTTGTGGCTGGGATCGCATGTCCCATGGACCTGGTGGGTGGCCATCGGGACGTGCGTGACGTTCACGGTGGGTTACGCGGCCAGTTTCGTCATGCCGGCAAAGTCAAGCGCTTGAACCACGGAGGGCACAGGGAACACGGAGGAAGAATTCCCAGTTCTGGATTTTCCCCTGTGCCCTCTGTGGCCCCCGTGGTAAAGCTCTTTCCCTGCGCCCAGCGGAACTCTGGAATCTGCGGTCCTTGCAGAGCTTGTTTCGGGACCCGTAAACCACTGAGTTAGAATCATTCGCCAGGGCGGGTATCGATCATGATGGGAACCAAGTCCGGCAATGGCGAACGCCCCGAACTCGCCCGTGATCTCGGACTCTCGCACGCCGGTGCGATAGTAGTCGGCACCATCATTGGCAGCGGCATCTTCCTTGTCCCCAAAGAAATGATGCAAGCCGTTGGTTCGGCCCGGCTTGTCTACCTGGCATGGATCGTGGGCGGCCTGCTCTCTTTCTTCGGCGCCCTCACCTATGCCGAACTCGGCGCCATGAAGCCACAGGCGGGCGGAGAGTACGTCTACGTGCGCGACGCCTATGGTCCGCTCTCCGGGTTCCTCTACGCCTGGACCTGGTTCCTGATCGCCAAACCTGCCTCGATCGCCACCATCACCACCGGCCTGGTCCGCATTCTCGGGACCTTCCCCGCCTTCGCCTTTCTCTCCAATCCATGGCTGAGCCATCCGTTCACTGTCACCTACGGACAGATGGTCGCCATCGTCGCGGCCATTCTCGTTTCCTGGCTCAACTACGTGGGAGTTCGCAGAGCCGGGGACTTTCAGTTCCTGTTCACACTTCTGAAAGTTGCCATCATCCTCGGGATCGTAGCGGTGGGCTTCTCCTACCGCGGAGGAACCTGGGCAAACTTCACCACCGAGTTCATTGGAGCGAAGGGGGGCATCGCCGGGTTTTTCGCAGCACTGGTAGCTGCGCTTTGGGCCTACGACGGCTGGAACGATCTCAACATGGTGGCGGGCGAAGTCCGAAATCCGCAGCGCAATGTTCCGCTCGCGCTGGTGTGGGGAGTAGCTACGGTCGGCGCACTCTACATCCTCGTCAACGCCGCCGTGCAGTACGTGCTTCCCGCAGCGGCGGTCGCGGCTTCCGAACGGCCCGCCTCCGACGCCGTTGCCCTGGTCCTGGGCCGGGCTGGCGCAGCCCTGGTTTCAGCCGGCATGGCCATTTCCATGCTTGTAACTCTGAATGGAACCATCATGAGCGGAGCCCGCGTCCCCTTTGCCATGGCGCGCGACGGGTACTTCTTCAAGTCCCTCGCCCAGGTTCATCCGCGATTTCGCACGCCCTCCATCGCCATCATCGTGCAATGCGCCCTGGCCATCATCCTGCTGCTGTTGGGAGGAAGCTTCCGGCAGTTTTTCTCGCTCGCGATCTTCGCCGAATGGCTCTTTTACATGATCGCCGGCAGCACTGTTTTCGTTTTCCGGTATCGCGATCCTCATGCCGATCGGCCCTATCGCGTGTGGGGCTACCCACTGGTTCCGGCGATTTTTGTGCTGGTTTCAGCGTTGCTGCTCGGTTTCACCTTCAAGGAAAACCTGCCCAATTCCGCTTACGGGACGCTGGCCATCCTGCTCGGCATCCCCATCTTCTATATCTTCAAGCACCGGAAGCAGTTGGCGGCGAAGTAACCGGGGCACTGGGCGATTTCCTCAGAGGTTACCAAAGGACACGCGCAAGCGACACGTTTACCCCCTGCCCAATCTCTCCTAAGGTGAAGACTCCAGCCCCGAGCGCTCTCCCCAGCCCGGGTCCCCTTTGGAGTCAAAAGGAATGGCTACGTACAACCACGATTTTCAATTGGGCCTGCTGCCCGAAAAGAAGTGGAACTGGCGAACCTTCGCAGCCAGCTACGGACTGCTGGTGTTCCTCATTCTTTTCCTGATCGTTTTCGGGATCCTCATGCCCGATACGCTGCTGCTACGTCCCAATTTTCACGTCACCGAACTGATCCCGATGCCCGCGCTGAGGCCCGAGCCTACTCCGCCGCCGAAGCCGCTTCCGATCCATGCCAAACTGTTGCCCAAGGCGCCAGTTTTTGAGACTCCGAAGCTGATCGTTCCGCGCGAGATCCGCATGGCTCAGCCGAAGCCTCAGGAAGTCGAACCGCCCAAGGTCGCGCTGAACAACTTCGCTCCCGCCGTGCTGAAACCGGCCGGAGGGGCGCGTCCCGTTCTGATCCACACCGGCGAGTTTGCGGGAAGCTCTGCCATACCCACCGTCAATGCCCCGATCTCGAAGGTGCAGACCGGCGGTTTCGGAGATCCCAACGGATTGAAGCCCAGCGACAACAGCAAACCGGGCGCCAAGCTGGTCGCTTCGGTCGGGGGCTCTTTCGACATGCCAGTGGGACCCGGCCAAGGGAACGGATCCGGCGGAGCCAAGGGAATCAAGGGAACCGTGGCCAGCGCCGATTTTGGAAATGGAATCGCCACCCCGGGCAAAGGCGACGGCCGCAGCAGCGGGCGTGGAGTCCAGGTATCAGGATTTGGCGCGCAGGAAGTCGCGCAGAACACTCCCCACATCCAGCGCGTGGATAGCGGTCCACCGACCACCTCAGTGGAGATTACGTTCAAGCCGAACCC
>PMCH01000178.1:0-11141 GCA_003154055.1 Acidobacteriaceae bacterium | reverse complement strand
GTGTTTCAACTTGCGTACTGAAATTTTGGAGATGAGAGTCATGCGCACTACGAAATGGATGGTCCTGGCCCTGTTCGTCCTGACGACGATCGCAGTGGCCCAGCAAGCAGCGCCCGCGCCCCAGAACTCGCAGCCGGCTTCGACCGCCCAACCCGCGGCCGCCCAGCCGCTAGCCCCGCCCACCACCATGGATCAGGTGGTGGACCGCACGGTCGAGCGGGAGAAGGCCTTGATCAAGTTCCTGGCCCCCCGTACGCCAGTGGTCGAAACCTATCTGCAGAACCTCGCGCAAGATCCGCAGCTCGGCCCGATTCCCAAGGAAGACCGCTACTTCCTCGGACGCATGGACCTCAGCGACTCCATCGACCGCTCCGACTATCTGAAGGACAGCAAGGACAACAAAGACGACAGCATGCAGAAACGCCTGCTCGGCGGCGTCAGCAAGATGTTCAAGTTCCAGTATCAGCCCCTGGGCTTCTCCTGGATGGTCTACGCCGACCGCAACGACTTCGATCGCCAGCACTATGAGTTCCGCTACGTGCGCCGCGAATTTCAGGGCGACGTCCGTTGCCTGGTGTTCGACGTCACGCCCAAGAAGGATGCCGGCAAAGGCCGCTTCCTGGGCCGCATCTGGGTCGAGGACCAGGATTTCAACATCGTCCGCCTCAACGGCACTTATACGCACCCTTCCCGCAATACTTACTACTTTCACATGGATAGCTGGCGCCTCAACCTGATTCCGGGTTACTGGATCCCAACCTACATCTACAGCGAAGAAGGCGATTTCACCGCCGGCGCCAAGAACAAGATTGCCTTCAAGGCCCAGACCCGCATGTGGGGATACAACCTGCGCACCGGCACGGCCAACGACGAACTCACGCAGATCCGTGTGGATAGCGTGAAAGACGATACACCGTCCGCGCAGGACGCCTCTCCGCTGGCCGCCCAGCGCGAGTGGCAGCAGCAGGCAGAAGACAACGTTCTGGAGCGCCTGGAGCGTTCCGGACTTCTTGCCCCGGAAGGCGAGCTCGATAAAGTTCTTCAGACTGTCGTGAACAACCTCGAAATCACCAACAATATCGAACTGCCGCGCCCGATCCGCACGCGCGTGTTGATCACCTCGCCGCTGGAAACCTTCAGCGTCGGCAACACCATTGTCATCAGCCGCGGCATGATCGATGTCCTTCCTGACGAGGCCAGCCTGGCGATGGTGCTTTCGCACGAACTGGCGCACATCACTCTGGGCCACAACCTCGGCAGCCAGTACGCCTTCAATGACCGCATGCTCTTCTCCGACGAGGGCACGTATCAGAACCTCGGATTCAAGCACATTCCGGAAGAAGAAGCGGCTGCCGACAAGAAAGCCATCGAGATGCTGAAGAACTCGCCCTACGCGCAGAAACTGGACGCCGCCGGCCTGTTCATCAAGGTCCTGCAGGTCCGTGCTCCGCAGTTGGGAGCCCTGCTGCAGGCGCATCTCGGCAACAACATCGCCGACAACGGCGTCGTCAGCCGCCTGGCGCAACTTGGAACATCAGCCCCGGCGCTGGACTGGAACAAGCTTGACCAGATCGCGGCCCTGCCCCTGGGCGGACGCGTGAAGCTCAACGCCTGGGACGACAAGGTTGAGATGGTGAAGGCACAGCCGGTCGCCATCACTTCGGCCCGCGACAAAATGCCCTTTGAAGTCACTCCGTTCTTTCCGCGGCTCACGCGTTTCGGTGCCAACAACGCGCCCGCTGGAACTGGGACGACTGCCGCAGCCTCAACCACCGCGGCCGCCGGAACTCCAACGAACTGACAGCACGCTCAAGGTGAACGAAGCACAGGCCGGGACCGGAAGAAATTCCGGTTTTCCCGGCCTGTGACTATTAGGGCCCAATTCTGCAATCCGGTCTCGCCGCTTCCGCCGCCGGGTTTACTGGACGGCGTGCAAGAAAATGACACGGCGATGACAACCTTCCGCGGCTCCATTGCTACGCTGACCGGACAGTTGCGAACGTGAGAATCGGAGGGCCTATGAGCCGGATCGGTGTTTTGCTGGTGGTAGCGCTTGCCATGATGGCTGCTGCATGCGGTGGATACAAGAACAACATGGGCCGAGGGGGAGCGCCCTCGATTATGACCCTTGCGCCCAACACGGCGACTGCCGGCGGCGCCACATTTACCTTGACGGTAAATGGCAGCCGCTTCGGTACCGACGCGGTCGTGTACTGGAACATGGCACCGCAAGCCTCGTCGTATGCGACCGGCAACAAGGTGACGGCCCAGATCACCGCCGCCGATATCATGACTGCCGGCATGGTTCCGGTTTACGTGCGTTCCGGCGGGAAGAACTCCAATACGATTGATTTCACGGTGCAGTAGCGGAACGTCGGCCCCCGGGGCGAAAGCCCTTTCATTACAGACGCCGTACGCGGCCCCTTCGACAGGCTCAGGGCAGGCTCTGGAGGGCCGCGCTTCCACGGTAACGCATGCGTTCGTAAGCTTTACCGCAGCGTGGGACGCGGCGCTCTCCAAAAGCCATTTCTGAGATAGCTTGCTAGAAGTGCCGCCGCAGGTCGGCGAACTGCTCGACTACCAGCAAACGCTGCTTCGGCGGTGCCGCGGCCAACTCTTCGTGCTCTAGGATCCACGTATTGCCGTGCGGCACGAAGACAGCGTGCAATCCCGCGGCTAGCGCCGGATTAATGTCGGACTTGGGGCTGTTACCGATCATCCAGGTGGTAGCTGCCGGCAGAGCGTACTTGACGGCGGCCTTGCGATAGGTGGACTCGTCCTTCTCCGGGACGATTTCGACGGCAGCGAAATATTGCTTGAGCCCGGAGCGCTCGACCTTCCCCGATTGTTCTGCAACATTCCCTTTGGTCATCAGGATCAAGTGGTGGCGCTGGCCCAGGTAGGCTAGCGTTTCGGGAATGCCGGGCAGGATTTCGACCGGGTGTTCTGCGATCTGGTGAGCGAAACGGTGAATGCGTTCGTGCAGTTCGGGAGTGACGGGGTCGACCGTGAGCCGTTCGAACGTATCGACCAGAGCATTCGCAAAGCTGTGCAGGCCGTATCCGTGCTTCACGATGCAATCGCGTTCGACGTCGTTGAGCACCTCGCGCACTTGTTCTGCGGTGTGCTCTTGATGGTCGAGGAAGGAAATGAATTCGGCGATGGCGCGTTCGAAATAGACGTTGTTTTCCCAGAGCGTATCATCGGCGTCGATGAGCAGGGTCTGGGCGCCATTCTCCGCGGGCATGCATTCATCATAGCGCCCCGGGAAACCCGCCAGCTTTGGTAAAATTGAATGCATTCCATGAAAACTTACTGGTTCCTATTTCTTTCTCTCTGCATTCTCCTTGTGCCTGTTTCCGGATTCGCGCAAAAGAAGAACAAGCGCGCCATGACTGGCTCGGCGGCCAAGGCGGGTTCGACGGCCAATCTGAAGGTCGCTCCTGATCTGGACAAACGGCTGGCGAAGTTTCGCCGGGTCCGCATGCCGTTTAACGCGGTGGGCCTGACCGCTCGCGAGCAGCAGATGGTTCGCAAGCTGGTGGAGGCTTGCGGGTATCTGGAGAGCGTCTACTGGCGGCAAAGCGATCCCGAGGGCCTCGCGCTGTACCAGTCGCTGGCCTCGGCTACCTCTCCGCGCGACGTGAAGCTGCGCACTTATTTGAGGATCAATGCTTCTCGATTCGATCTGATTGACGAAAACAGGCCATTCGTCGGGACCGACCCGCTGTCGCCGGGACGCGGTTTCTATCCGGCTGGACTGACGCGCGAGCAGGTGGAGCAGTACGTCAAGGACCATCCGGAGCAGAAGGCGGCGATCTATGACCAGTTCACCGTTGTGCGATCCAAAGACGGGAAGTTGGAAGTAGTTCCCTTTCACATTTTTTATCGGTCGTTCCTGGAGCCGGCGGCGAACGCGTTGCGCGAGGCCGCAAAACTCAGCGACGATCCCGCGTTTGCGAAATTTCTGGAGTTGCGGGCCGATGCTCTGCTGAGCGACGACTACTTTCCCAGCGACCTGGGGTGGCTGGATTTGAAAAATCCGAAGTTCGACATCATCTTTGCGCCCTACGAAACCTACATGGACGGGCTTCTTGGCGTGAAGGGGTCGTACGGGGCGGCGGTCATGATACGGAATGAGCGGGAGAGCAAGAAGCTGGAACTCTTCCAGAAGTATGTTCCCGACATTCAGGACGCGCTGCCGCTGGCGGCGGAAGACCGGCCTTCAAAGCGCGGGCTGGAGACGCCGATGGAAGTGATGGACACGCCGTTCCGCGCGGGCGACCTGACGCATGGATACCAGGCGGTGGCCGACAATCTGCCGAACGATCCGCGGGTACACGAGCAGAAGGGCAGCAAGAAACTTTTCTTCAAGAACTTCATGGATGCTCGCGTGAACTACGTGATCCTGCCGGTGGCACGCAAACTGATGGACCCGGCGCAGGCGGCGAAAGTCACCGGCGACGGATATTTGCAGGCCACGATCATGCACGAGATCTGCCACGGGCTGGGCCCGGCATTTGCTCGGACGGCGGCGGGCAAGGTCAGTATCCGCGAGGCGATTGGCCCGCGATTCAGCGGGCTAGAAGAAGCCAAGGCGGATGTGGTCGGGATGTTCGGACTGAAGTGGCTGATCGACAACGGCGCGGTGCCGAAGGAAAAACTTCAGGAATATTACACGTCATACGTGGGCGGGATGTTTCGCACTGTTCGCTTCGGAACGGCCGAGGCGCACGGGCAAGCGGAGATGATGGAGTTCAACTATCTGTCGGAGCGCGGCGCGATCAAACGAAATGCAACCGGGCGCTACGCGGTTGACTTCGAGAAAATGCCCGCGGCGGTGGCCGACCTGGCGAAAGAGCTGCTCGAAATCGAAGCTACCGGAGATCGTGAGCGTGCAGATAACTGGTTCAAGAAATACGGGCAGCTGCCCGAGTCGTTGAAGGTATCGCTGAAGATGGCGTCGGAAGTGCCGGTGGATGTGGATCCGGTGTTTGCATTTCCAGAGAGGGTGAAGTAGGGGCAGCTACTAGCTTCTAGCTGCTGGCTGCTAGCAGACGACTTGATTAGTGAGTGCTAGGCTAGTGCAATCTTGCATGGTCATGAGAGCCATATTATCGACGCTCCCAGACGTGAACGCATTGCAGCGGAGAGCTCAATCGCTTGCGGTTCTCGACGCGATTTTGAGTCCCGACTGGCAATATCGGTATTACTCGTTCAATTCGAAATGGGATACCAACGAAATGATGGCGTCCAGGAAGAATGGCTCAGGCGATGAACTCTACATTTTATTCACCACCGTCGGGGCTATCATCAAGGGCTTCGATCATGAGAGCTTCATGAGTCCATGGGCTCGTGACGATCAGTCGCTTTGGCCTCGGCTCTTCGATGAGGTTCCAGCAGTATTCGAGCAGTTCCTAAAAGAACCCGCTTTCGACATGCCGGACACTACCTTCTGCATCTGGCGTCAGCACGCCGACGTTTCGTGGAACATAGGCAAGATCGAGTATCCAGATGACGACGAGGAGAGCGACGGCTCTGAAGAGCAGCTATCGCTTTTTAGTGGCGACCCAAAACTGTATACACAATTTGCCCAGGACTACTTTGAGAAGGATCTTCCGCTCGAAATGGTGACAGGGATATACAACCACGAGCCCATCACGGAGGATGTCGTCAAGAAATTGAATCCGGAAACATCTCTTGAGGCTTTAAAGTCGGAGCTTCTGGAGATTGGGTATCCTTCCAGATAAGTAGCTACACATAAGCTTTGCGCCTGCCGGGGGTCCCCCACGAGATGAAGCCCGCTCGGAATGACAAACGCATGAGAATTGTGACGGCGCGGCTGAAGCCGTGCCCTTCCCAAGAGCGTTGAGACGATTTTCAGTTCCGCGCAATATCCAGCGGCTCTCAATCCTTGTCATCCTGAGCGCAGTTGCTGCTTCGCGTTCCGCGAAGCGGCTACGGAGTCGAAGGATCCCTGCATTCTCTCCAACATTCCGATCATAGAAAGGCATTCTCTCGATGCTGCCCGCGGCGCGGGGAGAACTCCGCGCAGCGACTTCGCTCAGTTTTAGGGAGTAGGGGTCCTTCGACTTCGCAGGGAGTTCACTTCGTGAACTTCCTGCTTCGCTCAGGATGACAATCATAAAAACCGTGCGACGAAAGCTTTTGCTTGCTCGAAGCTCGCGGCCCATAGCTTGTTCGCTAATAGCTAGCAGCTTCTTCTTATACCCACTCCACCCGCGGCGTCTACTGATCGTATCGCGTGAAATTCAGACCCGTTCTTTCCAGTAGGCAGGTTTCCGGCTGGTGTGGGCTACTGCGACAACCTGAATGTCACCGTGAACCCGCTCCCGATAAATCACGAAAAACGGAAATCTCCTCAGCAAGAACTGCCGTGTGCTGTAGGGGCCGCTAGCCCAGCGCTGAGGCGTCTGCGCGATCTGTTCGAGGGCCCGCTCAAATTCCGCATCGAACTTACGGGCCGCGTCAGGGCTGCGTTCAAGATACCAATCAAACGCCGCATCGTACTCCGATGCAGCTTGTTCATGAAGTTCTGCGGGCCTAGTGGGCACGGGGCAGTTTCGCCAGATTTCGCTCGCGAACCTCGGCCCATGAAATGGTCTTGGCTCGTCCCGAGTCGAGATCGGCAATACGCTTCTTGATCTCCTCGTCCCAAGCAGCCAAGATTCCCTCGTCTAATTTTCCGCCGAGACTGGAGATCAGGGACTCTGCCAAGGCTTCTTGCTCCTCCACCGACAAGGCAAGAGCCTGCGCGAGGAGTTTCGAGACCTGCTGTGTCATTTGGGACATCGCCACCTCACGCCACTGATTTTAATACTCTTGAAGGTTAACTTGCGATTGTAAGTGGCCCGAAGCCCGACGCTCGCAGCGCTCCTACACCCACTCCACACGCGGCGTCTGCGGAATGATCCCCGCCTTATGCCCCATATCGAGCAGGCGGCGGACGGCCTCTCGGCCGTCTTCTCCGTAGTCGAGGGTGCGTTCGTTGACGTACATGCCGACGAATTTGTCGGCGAGCTGCGTGTCGAGATCGCGGGCGAACTGCATCGCGTAGGCGAGCGCTTCTTCGCGGTGGTCGATTGCGTACTGGATGCTGTCGCGCAGGGCCTGGTTCACGCTGGCCATCATTTCGGGACCGAGGGCGCGGCGGATTGCATTACCGCCCAGCGGCAGCGGCAGTCCGGTAACTTTCTGCCACCACTTTCCCAGGTCCACCACGCGCTGCAGTCCAACCTTGCCGTAGGTGAGCTGGCCTTCGTGGATGATGAGTCCGGCTTCGTACTTGCCTTCGAGAACTTGCGGGATGATCTGGTCGAAGGGCACGACTTCGGTTTCAATGCCCGGAGCAAAAAGCTTCAGGGCTAGATAGGCCGTCGTCAGTTTGCCGGGGATGGCGATCTTGACCTTCTTGATTTCGGTCTGGGAGAAGGGGCGCGGCGAGACGATCATGGGGCCGTAGCCGTCGCCGACGCTCCCGCCGCAGGGCATGAGCGCGTACTTGTCCTGGATGTAGGGATATGCGTGGAAGGAGATGGCGGTGACGTCGTAGACGCCTTCCTGCGCTTTCTGGTTCAGGGTTTCGATGTCGCAGAGCGTGTGGGTAAAGCGCAGGCCGGGGACACGGACTTTATTCGTGGCCAAGCCATAGAACATGAAGGCGTCATCGGAGTCGGGGCTGTGGGCCACGGCGATTTCGCGGACGGGAGTGGAGACGGAAGACATAGATTCGGCTTTTGGCTGTTAGCTCTTGGCTGTTAGCTTTTAGCTCTTGGCTTTCTCAATGCTAGACGACCTGGTTGCCACTTAGGCCGGGAAATCAATACTCAGATGTAGAGACGCGGCTTGCCGCGGCTTCGCTGCCGAGACGCAGCAAGCTGCGTCTCTACTACAGGATCATGCTCAGGCTTTCGGCGATAGCCATTTGCGGCCGCGATCCCCTGCCGCGGCGGCCATCAGGATCTTGATTACTTCCGCGAACACGAGCCAGTAGAGACCGAACTTGAGCGCTAACGACACGGAATGCGTGTAAAGGGCCAGCCAGGTCAGTCCAGAGGCGAAAAGAACAATCTCGGCGGCCAGACCCGCCACGGCTGCGCGGATAAAGCTCCGGGAGCCTCGCTCATAGATCCATCCGGCGAGCGCGGCCACGAAAGGATAAGCCATCAGGTATCCGCCGGTGGGGCCAAACAACTGCGCCGCGCCGCCCAATCCTCCGGGAGCAAAAACCGGCAAGCCGGACGCGCCTTCCGCAAGGTACAAAAGCAATGCAGCGAAACCTCGACGCCAACCCAGCGTCAATCCGACCAGCAGCACAGCGAAGTTCTGCAGCGTCAGCGGCACTGGGGTAAACGGCAAACGGACGGACGGTTGCGCGCACAATGCCACGAACAGGCTGGCGCCGACCACGATGGCGGCTTGCTTGGCCCACTCCTGCGACCGGCTGTGTGCTTCGAGAGTTGCTGTTGCTGCTCTTGCCATGATTGCGTCCTTTCTATGTGGTGCTTAAACCTCGGGCGGAGACGAAGGCTCGACGAGGTCGTCGGGCTGGGGCTTGTGGCCGGCAACGGTTTTCTTCATCTGCCGCCGCACCTGCGCATACAGCAACACCGCCACCGACACGACCACCGCAGCACTGGCTCCAAGGATCAGAAACCACCAGAGCATCCGCACAACCATCTAGGATAGCAGAACGGCAGAGCAGAATTGCGGCAGCGAGGACATGTACAGGCGGATTCCGGAACGGTATGAAGCGTTTCGGGGAATCCGCCCGGTTGATCATTTACCCTTGGCGGACTTGGCCATGGTCTTGCGGCGCGCCTCAATATTCTTGAGGAAGCGTTCGAGGCGTTTGCGGGCGAGTTTGGACCCGGTAGCGACCTTCTCGACGTTCGCGTAGGCGTCGGGATTGTTCATCTTCTGGCGGATCTCTTTCAGGAAGGGATAGAACTTGGCGAAGATGAAAAACATTTCACCGCTGATTCCGGGCTGGAGGAAGAGTTCTTCGTTGACGGCGCCGTGCAAGACCAGCGAAGCGGCCATATCCCAATAGCCGCCGACCTGTCGCATCCAGGCGTTTTGCTGGCCGGGGAAAGCGTTGGCAACCTTCAGGAATTCGTCGGCGTTCGCCGGCCAGAATTCGGCGGTGTACCAGGCGCGGGCCTTGCGCATCTCGGGCTCGCGGCGGAGATCGTAGAGTTGCATGACTACCTGGGCATCGTGCGCAGTGGCTTTCTTTGCCATAATTCGCCTCGTGTCTCGTGGAGCAGAGTGATTAGTTTTTCAATAACAGTCTTCAGCCGGCCTTTTCAGTTTCCGGCGCCGGGCGCTCGTAATCGCACTCTTTGTTCGGACATGCGATTACCGATCCGTCTTTGCGGTAGCGCTCCACCAGGTACTCGCTGCCACAACTGGTGCATTTTTCTGGAATCGGCTTGGCGGCGGAGGTGAACTTGCACTTGGGATACTTCGAGCAGCCGTAGAAGGTGTTGCCCTTGCGAGCACGCTTCTCGACCAGATCGCCTTCTTTGCAGTCCGGGCATTTCACTCCGACGAAATTCTGCTTCACGTACTTGCAGTCAGGATAGCCGCTGCAGGACGTGAATTCGCCATAGCGTCCATGGCGAAGAATCATGTTGCGGCCACATTCGGGGCATTTCTCGTCGAGTGGAATATCGGGCACCCGCTTACCCTGATCAAGCCGGCGCGTAGTCTTGCAGTCGGGGTATCCGGTGCANNTCCTGCGTGGTCTCCTGCATGTCGGCCGAATCGAGGTCGGGCAGGTTGATGGGGTTTTCTTTCGTAAAGGTGCAGCTTTCCGGATTCTCCTTGTCGTAGGTGCTGCAGGCGTAGAAGGAACCGTGCTTGCCCCATTTGATGACCAGTGGTGAGCCGCAGCGCTCGCACTTTTCGTCCGTCGGCTTCTCCATACGCTTGATGTTTTCCATGTGCTTTTCGGCGTATTTGAGATCCTTGGCGAACTTCTTGTAAAACTCGGCAAGCGTGTCGGTCCACTTTTCCTTGCCTTCTTCAATCTCGTCCAGCTCTTCTTCCAGGCGCGCGGTGTATTGCGGGTCGAAGATGTCCTTAAAATTCTCGACCAGCAGATCGGTCACGACCAAACCGATCTCGGTCGGCATGAATTTCCCGCCCGTCTTGGTGACGTACTGGCGCTCCAGGATCGTGCTCAGAATCGTGGCATAGGTGGACGGGCGGCCGATGCCGCGTTCTTCCAGTTCCTTGACCAGCGATGCTTCGTTGAAGCGCGGAGGCGGCTCGGTGAAGTGCTGCTCGGGGAGCAGAGACTTCATGGTGAGCTTCTGGCCGGCTTCGAGCGGCGGCAGCTTGTGCTTCAGTTCCTCGTCTTCCTCGTCCTTGCCTTCCTTGGACTCTTCATAGACTTTGAGGAAGCCGTCGAACTTCATTACCGATCCGGTCACGCGGAACCAGAAGGCATCGCTGCCGGACTTGGCGTCGATGTCGACTGTGGTCTGATCAAACACTGCCGGGTTCATCTGGGAAGCCACGAAGCGCTGCCAGATCAGCTTGTAGACCTTGAATTCGTCTTCCTGCAGGTATTGTTTGACCTGGTCGGGATGGCGCATCGCCGAGGTCGGGCGGATGGCTTCGTGCGCGGCCTGGGCTGCCTTCTTGTCCTTATACGTATTGGGAGACTCGGGCCGGTAGTTGGCGCCGTACTCGCTGGTGATGTAGTCGCGGACTTCGGTGATGGCGTCGGGTGAAACGCGGGTCGAGTCGGTTCGCATGTAGGTGATGAGACCGACGAGGCCTTCTTCGCCCAGTTCGATTCCTTCATACAGGCGCTGGGCGATCATCATGGTGCGCTTCACGCTGAAGCGCAGCTTGCGCGAGGAATCCTGCTGCAGTTTGCTGGTCGTAAATGGGGGCGCGGCATTGCGGCGGCGCTCTTTCTTGTCGACTGAACGGACCACCCAATCGGCCGTTTCGAGTGCGAGGCGGATCTTCTCCGCTTCCTCGCCGTTCAGGATCTCGATCTTTTCCTCGCCTTTGCCCAGGAAGCGGGCATCGAAGGCCGGCGGCTTGGGGCCGGCGAGATGTGCGTCAATCGTCCAGTACTCTTTCTTGATGAACGCCTTGAT
>PMCH01000329.1:11141-12602 GCA_003154055.1 Acidobacteriaceae bacterium | reverse complement strand
GAGAGAAAACTGGAGCGGGCGGTTCCCGAAACGGGAAGAGCAGGACCGGAGCGCTGCCCCGGCCCGCCACTCCGCGATTGCGGGAAACAACAACTACTTGCTGAAAGACTTCACGGCTGCCGCTTCGTCTTCCTTGACGTCGAAGACGGTGTACAGCTTGGTGATCTGCAGCAGATCATGAACCTTCTTGGTCAGGTTCAGGAGTTTGAGTTCGCCACCCTGGTTCTTGCACGTGGTGTAGGCACTGACGAGCTCGCCAATGCCGGAGCTGTCGATGTAATTCACGTCGCCCAGGTTCAACAGGATCTTTTTATGGCCCTTGGAGAGCAGGTCGCGCACCGTATCGCGCAGGACTACGCTGCCTTCGCCGAGGGTGATCCGGCCGCTGAGGTCAACAATGGTAACGCCATCCACCTGACGAGTACTGGACTTCATGGTCACTGGGAAGCCTCCTTGGAGTCCGCGGCGCTGCCGCGGACATGCTTGATCATTTTAAGTTCGGTGCCCGTCTGGGAGGGGTGAATCTCCACCACATCCATGAACGAGCGAATCAGAAATATGCCCCGTCCTGAGGTCTTCATCAGGTTGTCGGCTGCCAGCGGATCGGGAATCTTGCTCGCATCCAGACCTTTGCCTTGATCGCGGATGGTAATCACCAGATCCCGCGGGGTGAGCTCAAAGGCGAGCGTCACTTTCTTGCTGGGGTCGTAGGCGTTGCCATGAAGCACTGCGTTCACCGCTGCTTCGCGTACCGCCATGGATATCTTCATCACTTCTTCGTCGTCAAAACCTGCCTCGGCCGCCATGCGCCCAGCGGTCTCTTCCGCATTGTTGACCGTCTCCAGCGTCGAATCGAGTGTAAAGGAGACGCGGTCTGCGCGCATAGGGTCCTGAAAGCCCTCGCCGCGCCGCCGATCGCCAACCGGTGGCTCATCCTGCTGGCCGCGAAGCGGTTAGCGGGCGATTGAGCAGTTTGCCTGTCCCCCTGACAAAAGTCAACGCAGTACGCACGAAATGGCATTGACTCAGGGCTATATCGTCCAAACGCGGTGCTTCCGCTGGCGGTCCGCAGTGGATTTTCATTTTTCCGGCAAAACCAGAGGGTTAGTGTGGATTCCACCTGGGCAGTTGAGTATTCTCGTCAGTGATGAGCTTTCTCGCACTCAGCGAACTGTTGGGCTCGGTCGTCTATGACGCCTCCGGCGCCGCCAGCGGACGGGTGCGCGATGTTGCTCTGGCTCCTCAGGAGGACCGGTCCCGGCCCACTCTCCTGATCGTCAAGACCCGCAAGGGAAACTGTCTGCTGCCCTTCAGTGCGGTGTCCCAGATCAGCGGCAGCATTCGGGCCTCGACCGCCGCCGCCGACTGGAATCCCGTCAACGGTGTCGAAGGCCTGTTTCTGCTCAGCCGCGATCTGCTTGACCAGCAGGTCATTGACGTTCACGGCCGCAAAGTCGTCCG
>PMCH01000329.1:0-11132 GCA_003154055.1 Acidobacteriaceae bacterium | reverse complement strand
GAGCGTCTTGCCAAGCTCCATCCGGCTGATATTGCCGACATCATCGAAAACCTCGCCCCCGATGAACGCGAAGCCGTCTTCGAGACCCTGGATGAAGAAGTCGCCGCCGGGGCCATGGAGGAACTCGAACCGAAAGTGCAGAAGGCGGTCGTGGAATCGCTCGATTCCGACCGGGCTGCCGATATCGTCGAAGAGATGGAGCCAGACGCGGCCGCTGACCTCCTGGCCGACCTTTCCGACGAACGGACCGAGGAAATCCTGGTGCAGATGCAGCCCGAAGAGCGCCGGGAAGTGTCCGAACTGCTGGAGTTCGGAGAGAACACCGCCGCCGGCCGCATGACCACCGAATACATTGCCCTGTCGCTTTCAGCCACCGCGAACGACGCGGTTGAGGCCATGCGTACCTTCGAGGGCCGCATGGAAAACATGAGCAATATCTACCTGATCGATTCTGAGGGCACTCTGGCGGGCTCGGTGCCGCTGGTCAAGATTGTCCTGGCCAAGTCCGATACCCCTCTCCTGGCCCTGACTCAGGAGCCGCTGATTTATTGTCGCGCCGAGGCCAAGGAAAATGAATTCGCCGAACTCTTCGATAAGTACAATCTGCTCACTCTGCCGGTCATTGACCAGTACAGTCACCTTGCCGGCGTGATCACTCCCGATGACGTGATCAGCATGTTGCGGGCGAAGATGTAAGTGAAGCCCGCTCCTGCCTCTCACTCATTCAAAAAAACTCTCCGTTTTCGCACATAGCGCTACCCATAAAACCGTGGCGCATTTATGCTGATCGTTCGGTTTTTTCATCCTCGATCGTGAACCGCGCGCATGAAGTTCCTGAGAAGCTGGAAGGTCCGGATCCTGCTGTTTTTCGCCGTGGTGGGTCCGGGCTTCATTACCGCCAACGTCGACAATGATGCCAACGGCATCTGGACCTACTCGTCCGCCGGCGCGCAGTTCGGCTATCTGCTTCTCTGGACGATGCTGCCCACCCTCATCGCCCTGATCGTAGTGCAGGAGATGTCGGCGCGTATGGGCGCCGTTACCGGGAAAGGCCTGAGCGATCTCATCCGGGAAGAATATGGCCTGCGCATCACCTTCTTGCTGATGGTGGGCTTGGTGATCACCAACTTCGGCAACGTAGTGGGCGAGTTCGTGGGCATCGCGGGGGGCCTGGAGCTGTTTGGGAGGTCGAAGTATATCTCGGTCCCGATCGGAGCGGTCATCGCGTGGTTGATCGTGGTCAAGGGCCAGTACAAGACTGTGGAGAAGGTCTTTCTGGTCGCGTCGTTCTTCTATATCACCTACATTTTCGCGGGATTTCTGGCCAAGCCCGACTGGGTACACGCGCTCCGCTCCACCCTCGTTCCGCCGCCGCACCACCTGTTCGCTGCTCCCGGCTATCTCTACCTGGTGATCGGCTTGGTGGGTACTACTATCGCTCCCTGGATGCAGTTCTACCTCCAGGCCTCAATCGTGGAAAAAGGCGTGACCCGTCGGAGCTATGGGACTTCGCGCCTGGACGTAATCGTGGGCTGCATTTTTGCGGTGGTGGTGGCCTGGTTCATTGTGGTTGCCTGCGCGGCCACGTTGTACACGCACGGCCACCATGATGTGCGTGACGCCGCCGATGCCGCTCAGGCGCTACATCCTCTGGCGGGCGACTATGCCTACATCCTATTTGCCATGGGACTGTTGAATGCCTCCCTGTTTGCGGCCGCCATTCTCCCGCTCTCCACCGCCTACACGGTCTGCGAAGGACTGGGCTTCGAGTCCGGGCTGGATAAGAAATTCCGTGAAGCTCCTTTCTTTTACTGGCTCTACACCCTGCTCATCGCCGCCGGGGCAGGAGTGGTTCTTCTCCCCCACCTCCCGCTGGTCAAGATTGCCATTTTCTCCCAGGTTGTCAACGGAATGGTGCTGCCTTTCGTCCTCATCTTTATGCTCAAGCTGATCAACAAGAAAGAACTGATGGGAGACCATGCCAACACGCGGATTTTCAATGTGATCGCCTGGATTACCGTCCTGGTGATGATTGGCCTGACTGCCGGTTGGTTCTGGTCTCTGCGCGGATCTGGTTAATACAAGAACACTGAACCGCGGAGGTCGCAGAGAACGCAGAGAAATTCAATAACAAAAATCCGTTTCCGTTCTCTGCGCCGATGCGATCTCCGCGGCGAAGCGGTTTTTGCCGACGCTCAAATAATCTTCCCCGCCGCCAGGGCTTTCACCAGTTCCCGGTCGGCTTCCAGAAAATCCAGCTTCACCAGTTCGTTCCGCCCGACCCAGCGCACCTCGCGGAAGATGCGGTTTTCGAGCTCCCCCTGGTAGCGTCGAACCTCAAAAAAACGGAGTTCCACCGATCCCCCGCCCGGATAGTGATGGGTGATTCTCGAGACTTCGTTGCCGATTTCCGCTTCAATGCCGAGTTCCTCTTCCAGTTCGCGGCGCAGCGCGTCGCGCGGCTGCTCCCCCTCTTCGATCTTGCCTCCGGGAAATTCCCACTTGAGCGGCATGACCTGGTGGCGGGTTCGCTGGCAGGCGAGGATCTGATCATCCTTCAGGATGAGCGCGGCGACGACCCGTTTCATGGTGGACAAGAACACCTGCTTCCCGTTGCTGGCCCACTAGCTTATAGCAAGCCATTGATCTTAGAGGGATTGCTCGAGGCCTGTAGGCAGGAGCCAGAAGGTGGTTGGCTTCGGTCTAGGCAGATTCCATGCGCTTGCCAACCAAGCGGGCGCAATGCTCCACCAGTTTGCGGTCTTCCATACCGAAGGCGGCCGGAAAATGGCTGTCAATGTCGAGTTCGCCGGCGACTACTCCGCGCACGAACACCGGAACCACGATCTCCGACTTGGTTTCCAGCGAGCAGGCAAGATAGCGCGAATCGCGGTGAACATCATCGACCACGACCGTCTTGCCCGAGGACGCGGCCGCGCCGCATATCCCCTGGTTGAGCGGAATGCGGGTGTGCGGAGTCATCGCTCCCTGAAAGTGCCCCAGCACCAGTACGGGCGGCTTGGTTCCTGGTTCCAGCATGTAGAAGCCAACCCAGTTGTACTTCAGCATCTTTTCGTGCAGCAGACCGGTGATGCCCTCCATCAGTCGGTCCGCCGTGGGGGCTTCTGAACTCAGGTCGTCCACCAGCCTGAGCACTCCTTCGATTCTTTCGAAATCCGAAGTTAGAGACATGTCGACAATCCTAACCTACCCGGCTTTGGGCGGGTGTGGACGCGGGTGATATTTCTGTAATCGAGCGCAGACCTGGAGTGGGGCCAAACAGTTCGGGATGGATTGCCGCCGCCAACGCGCGAAGCCCGCCCATCAGCGTGGGCGCCGGAGTGTTCAGGAGTTCGTCGGAGATGCAGTACACCTGGGAATTCCGTGCCGCTGCGGTTTCTGACCAGCCTGGGCGCTGGAGTATCTTCGCCAGCGGCACCCGGTCGCCCGCCCCGCACCATGCTGCAATAATCACTTCCGGATCCAGTTGCGCGATCTGGTCCGGCGAGCATTGCCGAGCCGGTTCACTCAGGAACTCCCCACCCGCCGCTTGTACCAGTTCTGCCACCCACGGTTGCGAGGCGATCACCGGATTGCCCCATTCTTCGCAGAACACGCGTTTTCGCCGCGACCCGGCAGTTTGTCGCCGCAGATCCCCGGTCTTCTCCCCCATCCCGGAAATCAGTTGCGCGCCTTGGTCAGCGGCGTCAACCATGCCAGCGATCAGCGCAATATCGGTATAGACGTCGTCCAGCGTCCGCGGAGCCAGGGCCAGAAACCGGACTCCCGCCTTCAGGATCTCCGCCACCGCTGCTTCCTGGTAGGGCACAGCCGCAATCACCAGATCCGGTTGCGCTGCAAGGATCTCGCTCGCCTTCGAGGTCCAGGAGTCGGCGATGATCCGCCGGTCGCCCTGGCGTACTTCGGGAACCACATCCGCGCAATACTTCGTGCAAGCCACCACCCGGTCCAGTTCGCCTACGCCAGCGATGATGACCGTTGCGCTGGGTTGCAGGCAGGCGATGCGGCGCGCACTATGAGACTTCGACATTGGTCCATTGTAGGGGAGAGCAAACCTTCTGTAGGGCGAGCAAACTTTCGGAACTCCGCATTACAATCGCGCTGTGTATTCCCCCGAACTCCTCGATCACTTTCAACATCCGCGAAACCCCGGGACAGTCCCCGAGCCTGATGCCACGGCTCAGCTGGAGAATCCCGCTTGCGGAGATATTCTGAAGCTCACGCTTAAGTTGGAGGGCGGAAGAATTGCCGAGATCCGTTTCCTTGCCAAGGGCTGCGTTCCCGCCATGGCCTGCGGGTCCGCGATCACGGAGTTGGCCAAAGGCAAGACGGTGGACGACGCGCGCCAGCTCAGCAGGGAAGACGTGCTGCAGGCGGTTGGTGCCCTACCCGAGGCTTCCGGCCACGCCAGCCACCTGGCAATCGATACGCTGAGTGCTCTCCTGAGAGAACTTGGCTGAGATGCTTAGGTTTCAGGCTGATACACCGTCCAACCGTGCGCGACGGCGATGTTCTTCAGGGCGGGACTGGGATTGATGGCAAACGGGTGCTTGGACATCGCCAGCATCTCGCGGTCCCAGATAGAATTTCCAAACGCGCAATCCGGCGGGCTGGTCAGAGCGGCGCGCAGAGCCTCCGGTTTGCCCGGTCCGCTCGGCACCCGAATCAGTCGATCCGTGATCACACCGTTCTCCACGGCCACTTCCGCGCTCAGGATTCGATCCTGGGGAATCCCGAACGACCGCATCCCCGTTCGGATGATCCACTGATTGGAAGAGGACACCGCCCAGACGTCGCAGCCTGAATCGAGCAGGCAGCGCACTAGTTCCCGCATATCCGCGAAGATACTGGGTGCGATTCCCCCCGGAAAATACTCATTGCTGGCCTGCTGCACCACCTCTTCCCGCAGGCCGCGATGCATCGAGACCATCTCGCCGCACATTACGTCCTCCGCTACCTTGCCGGCCTTGTATTCGGCATAGCGAGGACGGGCCCAGCGCCGGACCTCGTCCGACACCAGCCCTTGCTCCAGTTCCCAGGAGAAAAACCCTTCCCCGGCGTCTGCGGACCACAGCGTGCCGTCGCAGTCGAACGCCGCAATGCGAGGCTTGAGCCGGAGGACACTTTCGACGAATTCAGCTTGTGTGGATGTGAGGTTTGTCATGAGATGGGGTGACCTTGGCAGGATCTAACTCGAGTGCAAAGCGGGCGCCAGTAAAGCAGAGTACTGCTCCGGCGTATCCACGTTCACTACCACCAGTGGATCGCCTGCTGAAACATATTCAATCTTCTCCGGATGCGCGTGCTCAACCTCGCGCGCATTCGATGAGGCCGGCGCTCTCAGGAACGCTTCGATCATTTCACGGCCCGCCAGGAACGGATGCCCGTGCTTACCCTGGTATTCCGGGATGACGGCCCACTTCCCGCGTTGAATCGCTTGCTCGAAGGTCTCCTGCACAAGCTGTACAGTCTCCAACTTCACCGGTGGCCGGTCTACCAGCGTAATCATGGCGGCATCGCGGCCCCGGTTCAGGACCTCGTGCAGCCCAGCCTGCAGGGAACTGAATTGTCCGAGTTCCGGATCGGGATTCACCACCAGCGAGGCGCCATTCGCATACACAATGGGTTCGAGATCCTGCGCATTTTTTCCCGCCACCACCAGCACCATGTCCACGTGGGGAGCGAAGAGCAGGATGGCCGCTGAGAGGAACGTTCCACTCACACCGGTTTGCGCCGCCTGGGGAGGCCACGGCAGCAGCGCCTTGTCGCGTCCCATGCGTGACGACTCGCCTGCCGCCAGTATGACTCCGCAGAAGCTCAAAGCACGTCCCATAAAGGCACGATAGCAAACCCCACCCGCCCTGCCAAGGACGCCAGTCACATCAACTGAAAGTGGGGAGCTTCACAAGGTCGTCATGCGGAACCGACTCCACGGGATTCCCTGCCTTCCGCCAGGCGCGCAAGCCGCCCGTGATCACAAAGGCCTTGAATCCTTGCTGCTGCAAGAGGTGCGCCACCCGGGCGCTCGTGGCTTCGCGTGTTCAAGTACAGTAGAGATAAATCTCTCTATCCTTGGGCAAATTCTTGATTTCTTCGGCCAGGTTGTTGGGCTCGATGCGGATCGATCCGGCGATCCGCTCGGAGGCGGCGTCGTAGTATCCATGGCTGCGAACGTCCGCGATCAGGACCGTGCTCTTTTCATCCGAAGCCAGCCGGCGCGCCAGTTCTTCCACCGGAACCCGTGGGATCACATCGAGCATCCGGTACCTGCGGTAAATCCAGATGCGATAGGCAACGTAAGCCGCCAATCCGGTGCCTACCACGATTTCCGCGGCAAAACCCGCTGAGTGCAGCCCGTGCGTGATGGCCCGCAATGCGTCGCTAAAGAGGTACCCGGCCCCGGCATAGGCTCCCACGTAGAGCGCGACTCCGCCCGCATCGAACTGCAGGAAGTGCTCGAATCGCATCTTCATGCTGCCCGCCAGCGGTGGCGACATGGTGTTGATGCCGGGAATGAACTTGGCAAACAGCAGGGTCTGCTTGCCGCGGCGGTAGAAATATTCCGCCGACCGCAGAATGCACGTCTCGGGATTGGCCGACAGCCGGCAGAGAAATCCGAGAAGTGCCCACCCGCTCACCCGGCCCATGTAGTAGAGAAGGATGTCCCCGGACAACATGGCCACGAACGCCACGATGAACACGGAGTAGAAATGCAAGTTGCCGTAAGCGGACAGCGCTCCCGCGGTCAGGATGGCCAGTGCGGCCGGCAAGGGCAGTCCGACAGCCTCGGCGAGGCAGAGCACAGCCAATAGCGCATAGCCGTGTCGCGAAATGAGTGGGAGCAGGTCGTTCAATGTTCGGGCTCGATCATCACTATACCGTGTCATTCACTGATGTTCGAAAACCGTCGGAGGGTGCAGGTTGGACAGGAGAAAAGCCGGGCTCAGCCTGAAATGAACTATCCTTGAACAGCGGTAAAGGAGCCCTTCAGCGATGCCATCACAGAGCAAGAACCGCAGTTATCTCAACCTGCCCAGTCGGAAGGGCCCCCTGCCCTTCAGCGACGCCGTGCTGGTCGGAGATACCCTCTACCTTTCCGGCCGCATCGGCATCGACCCCGCTACCGGAATGGCGCCCGCCGATCCAGACCAGGAACTGAAGCTACTGTTTGAAGGTTTTAAGGCAGTCCTGGACCAGGCCGGCATGACCTTTGATGATCTGGTATGGGTACAGGTTTTCTCGCCCGATGTGTCCCTGTGGGAGCGCTTTAATGCGGAATACTTAAAGCATTTTTCGAAGAATCGCCTGCCCGCGCGGGCGTTTCTGGGCTCAGGACCGCTGCTGAAGGGTGGTCGATTCGAGATGATGGGGATTGCCGTGAAGGGAAGCTTCTAGCTGCTGGCTGCTAGCTACCAGCAAGCCCTTGGTGTGGAGACGTACCACTCGTAGTTTCGAGGTTGCTAGAAGCTAGTAGCTGGGAGCCAGCAGCTACTTCTCCCTCGCCACCACAAACTCGGGCGCCCAGAGCAGCGCCCGCTTGATCTCCGAATCCGGGAACGTGCAGATCGCCTTGCGCGCCGACTCGGCATATCCCGTTGCCTCTTTCGAAGCATATTCGAGAGAACCATAGCGGTTCAGGATGGCAAGAATGTCGGCATGCGCCACGCCGTTAAACGCTCGGTCGCGCAGGATTGTTTCAATCTGTTTCCGCTCCAGCGGCGTGCACCGCTCCAGCGCATGGATGACCGCCATGGTCACCTTGCCCTCGCGCAGGTCGCTGGCCACCGGCTTGCCCAGTACGCTCTCCGATGCCGTCAGGTCCAGCACATCGTCGACAATCTGGAAGGCCATTCCCAGGTCGTGACCGTATTGCCCGAGCTGCTGTTCCTGCTCCGTGGTGGCGCCGCCCAGTATGCCCCCGATCCGCATGGATACCGAGAACAGGCACGCGGTCTTGCGGTAGATCAGATCGAGGTGTTCCTGCAGCGAGATCAGCTTGCCGAGCTTCTCCATTTGCAGAAGCTCGCCTTCCACCATTTGCTGCGTCAAGTCAATCAGAACATCGAGGATGCGGAAATTACGTTCCTGCACGGCAATCCTGAAGGCCTGCATGTAAAGCCAATCGCCGGCGAGCACGCACTTGGCGTTACCCCACTTGGTGTTGGCCGCCGGGCGTCCGCGCCGGATCTGGGCTTCGTCAATGATGTCGTCATGAACCAGAGTGGCGGTATGGATGATCTCCACTACCGAGGCCAGCTTTACCGCGCCCGTGCCCTTGTAGTTGAACAGTTTGGCTGAGAGCAACAGTAGCGCTGGTCGAATCCGCTTGCCTCCGCCCGCGCGCAGGTACTCGCCGATCTCCGTAATCGCCGAGACCTTCGAGACGGTATCGCGCCCAAATTCCTCTTCGATAGCGGCGAGATCGTCCCGCAGCAGATCGAAGATCTCTTTCCCGTTGATGGCGGTGGTTGTACTCAATCTAGGCCCAGGCAATTCTCACCACGGAGACACGGAGAAGATCCTGTTCTGTTTCTTGGTCTTCTCCGTGACTCTGTGCCTCCGTGGTAGGTGTTCAGTTCGTCCGGTAATTCGTAAACTGCATATCGATTCCAAAGTCCTGCTGCCGCAGCAAGGCAATGACTTCCTGCAGCGAGTCCCGGTCTTTGCCGCTCACTCGCACCAGGTCTCCCTGAATCGAGGCCTGCACCTTCTGCTTCGAGTTCTTAATGAGCTTCACGATGTCGCGGGCCTTCTCGATCGGGATCCCCTGCTGCATGGTGATGCGCTGCTTGGCGGCGCCGCCCAGCGAAGATTCCACCGCACCGTAGGTCAGACCCTTCAGGGCCACACCGCGCTTGACGAGTTTCTGCTGAAGAACGTCGTTGACGTGCTTCAGCTTGAACTCGTCGATCGAGTGCAGAATGATCGCATCCTTGCCCTCAAGCGTGATGCTGGACTTCGAGTCCTTCAGATCGAAGCGCGTGCTGACCTCTTTCATGGCCTGCTGGATCGCGTTCGAGACTTCCTGCAGGTCGATCTTGCTGACGATATCGAAAGTGTTTTCGGGCATAAAATTCGATGACGGGCTTCTAAATCAGATTGTCATGATGAGCGAGGCGCAGCACCTGCTTTTGCTGCGAGCTACTGGCCACAGACTCTGAAATCCCTCAAGTCCAAACAGTGGTTGCCCGTAGCCCGAGCTACCGTGAACCCCAGCATATAACCATTGAGGGTATCAGAAGAACAATCCCTGGGCACGCTAAGCTGGCGCGTCCGCTGTTTCGCGCTTTTCACCCAGTTTGAAAAATCTGTAGAAGTTTTGTGCCGTTTGGCGGCCAATTTTCTCAGTTGAGAGGCCGCGCAACTCTCCAATGTGGCGTGCCGTCTCGACCACGAACGCTGGTTCGTTACGCTTTCCCCGGTGTGGAAGCGGTGCCAGATACGGGGAGTCGGTTTCGATCAGCATGCGGTCAAGCGGCACAAGTTTGGCGGCATCGCGGATGTTCTGCGCCTTGGGAAAAGTAACATTGCCGGCAAACGAGATCATGAATCCCAGGTCCAGCCCGCGCCGGGCATGCTCCACGGTTCCCGTGAAGCAATGTAGGATCCCGCCCAGTCCGGTGGAAACCCAGGTTTCGCTGATCAACTTCAGGCAGTCGTCCCAGGCATTCTCGCTGTTGTCCGACGGCCTGCAGTGAATGATGATTGGAAGCTTGGCCGCGCGCGCCAGTTCTATTTGTCGTACGAAGACTGTCTTCTGAACCTCGCGCGGTGAGTGGTCGTAGAAGTAGTCTAGTCCGATTTCGCCCCAGGCAATCACCCGCGGATGACGCGCCCACTGCTCCAAGCGCGCGTAAGCTTCGTCATTCGCGAGCGCCGCTTCGTGGGGATGGATGCCAACGCTCGCCCAGATTTTCGGATATTCAGGCTTGCCTGCGTATTTTTCGGCCAGCCGAATTCCGCAATCGGCAGTATCCGGTCCCTCACCATTGCCGATCGCGAGGTACGCTTCAATCCCGCTCTGCTTCGCCCGCGCTAGCACGTCATCGCGGTCGGAGTCGTAGCGCTTGCCTTCGAGATGAGCGTGGGAGTCGATGAACATGATCGTGTGGGGACGGGTCTCTGACCCGTCCAGCCGAGCGAAGCTCAGGGCAGCCTTACTTCAGCCTCGTCCCCACCGGCACATCTTCCAGAAAACTCGCCAGCACCGGTTTTCCACCCTCAGGCGACGCCGCAACGATCATGCCGTTGGACTCGACCCCGCGCAGCTTTCTGGGCGCCAGATTTGCCACGATCACCACTTTGCGGCCGATCAGTGCTTCCGGCTCATACGCCTCGGCAATCCCGGCCACCAGTTGCCGGACCTCCGTCCCCATGTCCACTTCCAGCCGCAGCAGTTTGTCGGCGCCCTTCACGCGCTCGGCGGTCTTCACCTGCCCCACGCGCAGCTCGATCTTCGCGAAGTCATCAATGCTTATCTTTCCGTCGGGTATGGCGGCCGCCGGTTTTGCCGCTGGCGCTGTTTCCGCCTTAGCCGCACCTGCCGGTGATTCCAGAGTAGCGACTGTCGTGGCCGGCGCTGCGCCACTCTTCACTTCTTCCATTTTTTGCATCCTCTCAACTGCAAATTTATCCGCGCGCGGGAACACGGCCTGCACCTCACCTAGCTTTGTGCCCAGGTGCAACTGCCCCCACTGCAATTGCGACAGATCGAACTTCTTGATGTCTCCCAGCCCGAGCTGCATCCAGATCTTCGCAGTAGCGTCCGGCATTACCGGATGTGCCAGCGCGGTCACGATCCGCAGCGCTTCCGCACTGGTGTACAACACGGTCCCCAGCCGCGATCGGCTTTCTTCGTCCTGCTTCTCGCCGAGCGCCCAAGGCTCGTTCTCGACGATATATTTGTCGACCGCAGCCACCAGCCCCCACGCGGTTTCCAGCCCCCGCGAGAACTGGTATTGATCAAACAGAGTGGTGCACTCGCCGATCACCCGCTTCGCCGTTGCCGCAATCGCATCGTCCGCGGGCGTGCGCGACGCGGTATGCGACGGATACGGCACCTCGCCTTTGAAGTACCGCGTGATCATGGTCAGCGTGCGGCTGGCCAGATT
>PMCH01000344.1 GCA_003154055.1 Acidobacteriaceae bacterium | reverse complement strand
GCGTTTCAGTGATCGGAGAAAAAGTCCAGTTTCAGCACATCCCGGCCTCCGCCGTGTTGCTGGCTACCTGCGGCCTCGGGCAGCTCTATCTCAACACCACCTATCCTGAAGTCGCGACCGGAGACGGCGTCGCCATGGCTTACCTGGCGGGCGCGGAAATCAGCGACATGGAATTCATCCAGTTCCATCCCACCGCGCTCTATTTGAAGAAGGCGCCGCGCTTTCTTCTCTCCGAGGCCCTGCGCGGTGAAGGCGCCTATCTCCGCAACATGGAGATGCATCGCTTCATGGCGAAGTACCACGCCCTGGCGGAACTTGCTCCACGGGACGTGGTGGCGCGCGCGATCGTCCACGAGTTGGAAGTCACCCAGAGCCAGGACCCAGTTGTCTATCTGGACCTCACCCATCTCGACCCCGAACATGTGAAGCAACGCTTTCCGCGGATTTACTCCACCTGCCTNNGCAGGGCAGACGAGCGTAGCGGGACTTTATGCCGCCGGAGAAGCCGCTGCCACCGGTGTCCATGGCGCCAATCGCCTGGCCAGCAATTCCCTGCTCGAAGGCCTGGTCTTCGGAGCCCGTGCCGGTCAGTCGATGCGAGAGCTCCTCGGTAGCCGCACCACTCACTCCGAACCAAAGCGGGCGGCCTCCTCCAACGGTCCAGTGGATTCCGGCCTTGAGTCGCTGATTGGCCACACGCGGGACGTGATGTGGAGCAAAGTTGGGATCGTGCGCGACGCGAAGGGATTACGCCAGGCCATTCGAGAACTGCAGGAACTGGAGCCGCGAACCGCTCATCCCAGTACCCGCCGGGCTTTCGAAGCCCGCAACATCCTCACTTCCGGCCTGCTGGTGGCCCGCTCGGCACTAGCCCGCGAAGAAAGCCGCGGAGGCCATTACCGCACCGACTATCCCTCTCACGATGACGCGAAGTTCCTGAAGCACTCCGTTGTTCGCGCCGGGAAGATCTCGTTCCAGTAACAACAAAAGGCCGCTCCGGATATGAAGTCAGCCTTCCCTTGTGATTTTCTGTGTCCCCGGTTGTTAAGGGTTTCGATCTCACGGGCAAGTGCTACGCCTTACTGGAATGCCCCTTCCGCGGATGTACCACGGACGCCAGCACGGAAGCCCCCAGCACCAGCACCACCACCACCAGTGTCCACACCGTCGGGATTTGAAAGTAGTGCGACCCCAGCATCTTCACGCCCACAAACATCAAGACCACCGATAACCCGTAGTGCAGGTGGTGAAACATATCCATCGTCCCCGCCAGCGCGAAGTACATGGAACGCAGCCCGAGAATGGCAAATACGTTCGATGTGTAAACAATAAACGCGTTCAAGGTAATGGCCAGCACGGCCGGGATGGAATCCACCGCAAACAGCACATCGGTGGTTTCAATGACCAGCAGCACCACGAACAGAGGTGTCGCAAAGAGCCCCACCCTGCGGACAAAGAACTTCCCGCCCACATAGTCTTTGGTGACCGGAAGCACGCGGCGAAACAGGCGCAGGAGCGGGTTCTTCTCCGGATGAATATCGGTATCGCCCTGGCGCAGCAGCTTGAGCCCGGAGTACACCAGCAGCGCTCCGAAAATGTACGTGACCCAGTGGAACCGCTGGATCAAGTTCACTCCCACCAGAATAAACATGCCGCGCAGGATCAACGCACCCAGAATTCCCCAGAACAAGACCTTGTGTTGCTGCTCGCCGGGAACCTTGAAATAGCGGAAGATCACCAGGAAGACGAACAGGTTATCCACGCTAAGCGAGAGTTCGACCACGTAGCCCGTGACGAACTCCAGCGCGCTGGCGTGTCCATGCCAGAAAAACACTAGAACGGCAAATGCCCCGGCCAGCATGATCCAAACCCCTGACAGGATCAGCGCTTCGCGGAATTTGACCGGATGGGACCTGCGATTGAGTACGCCAAGGTCAAGCGCCAGCATCACCGCGACGAAAACGTTGAAGAGAATCCAGAATAGGAGCACAAGGAAATATTACACAAGTGGATAGCTCTCAGCCGTCAGCCATCAGGAGAATCCCGATGCGCACGCGGCGCAGTCCGCATCCGGAGCCCGGAGCTTGAACTGATGGCTGATGGCTACTTTGCCCTTCCCCGCGTGCCGTTCACCCACTCCTCCCACATCCCCATGCCCTTCAGTTCATCTTCAAGATGGCTATCGTGCATGGTCTGCTCGATCTGAGCACGCTCCAGCCGCGGTCCGACATGCTGGGGCAAATTGGCCAGCGCAATACTCAACGTGGCTGCTTCCGCAACATGCTTCTTCAGTTGACCGAAGTCCACCTTGTCGTAGGTATCGGAAATCGCGTGATAATTCTCCAGGTAGTTGGCTTCTGCCTGATCCGCCACAAAGGTAGGCACGCCCTCAAACAGGAAGTCCAGGTTGTCCGTGCCCGCATCCGCAGAGGGAGCCAGTTTCACCCCCCCGAACTGGTCGAAGGCCGCAAGAACGGGTTGCAGCGCGGGCATGACGTCGGTACGCCCGCCGGTGGAAAAGTCCGTAGTCCGGCCGGTACCGGCGTCGAAAATCACCACCCCGGCGGCGCGGTCAAGTTCAGCGCGATGTGCAACTACGTAGGCGCGCGAACCCAGCAAGCCCTCTTCTTCCCCGGAAAACAGGATGAAGCGAATCGTGCGTCGAGGCGTCACCCCCGACGCCTTGATGGCGCGCAGGGCGTCCACCACCAGCGCCGAGTTGCAGCCATTGTCGAGCGCGCCCGTACCCAGTTCCCAGGAGTCAAGATGCGCTCCCAGAACTACAAATTCATCCGGCTTATCGCTGCCGCGGATTTCTGCCACCACATTCCAGGTTTTGATCGGCCCGCCAATGTGGTTTGGGATCGAGAGGTCCGCGTAAACCTGCTCCCCGCCGGCAATCAGGCGCGCAATGCGCTCGGAATCTTCCCGCGCCAGCAGCACCATCGGAATTCGATCGATTTCCCCGCTCGCCGAATTTGTGTGGCGATACAGGATGTCATGCTCGCGGGTGGCCGTGAAGCCGATCGCCGCGGCTTTGTTCTTGACCGCGAAATCGATGATGGGTCCCGGATCCATGTATTCCTGAAAGAGATCGGCCCAGGTCTTCAGCACCTCTGAATGCACCAGCAATATCTTGCCAGACACATCTCCCGCCTTGGCGAGTTCTTCCGCCTTACCGCGCCCAACATCCACGATGCGCGCATGCTTGACCGGTGCCAGCGCGGGTGCCCAGGCAATCGAAACCAGCCGGGGACGAAACTGTGCGTGGACACTCGAAACCACCATCTCCGTGGCGCCTTCCGCCCAACTGAACGGCATGGTGAATTCTTCGGTATGAACGCTGTCGGCACCTGCTGCCTTGAAGGCCGTCACGCCCCACTCGACAGCGCGCTGCATCGCAGGCGTTCCCGGAACCCGCCCGCCGACCTCGTCGGTGAGGTGGTAAAGGTTTGCTTCCAGCGGAGAAGGCTTGAGTGCTTCCTGGATCAGTCGATCGGTGTCGCGATCAGCGGCGAACACCGTCATGGAAAAGAGGGCGAACCCTAACAAACTCACTTTGCGGATCATGGCGGGAGCATTAGAAATCAATTTGCGGGAAAGGGGAAGAGAAAGGTCGCAGGTCGCAGGTAAAGACCGCAACTGGGCCATTTTGATGTCAACAAGTTTTGCAGGTGGGCAACATCGAACTCAGGACCAAGGGATTTTCCTGCCACCTGCCGCCTGCGACCTGACACCTGGTTCTACGCCGGAACCAATCCCCATCTTTCCTGCAGCTTCCGCTCCATGGTGCGGAAGACGAGACCATCGATAATGAAGCCGAGAATGATGATCAGAATCATGACCGCGATGACTTGGTTCATGTCGTTCAGGTCGCGGCCCATCATCAACAATTGGCCTAAGCCGAGGCTGAGGAAGATCATCTCCGCCTGGATCAGCGAACGCCACCCGAACGCCCATCCCTGTTTCAGTCCGGAAACAATGAAGGGCAAGCTGGCCGGCAATAGCACCGACCAGAACAGGCGGAACCCGCTCGCTCCCAGGTTGCGCCCTGCCATGCTGTAGATTTTCGGCATCTGCTTGCGGCCGTCTTCCATGGCGATGGTCACCGAGAGCAGCGAACCCATCAGCACAACGAACAGGATGGCCTTTTCCGTCAGTCCAAACCAAAGGACGGCCAACGGGATCCAGCAGATACTCGGCAATGACTGCAGGCTCACCAGCAAGCCGCCGACGGTTTCTTCCAGAAACTTGTTGCTGGCCACGCCCAACCCGAGGATCATTCCCAGCACGACGGCCAGGCTGTAGCCAACCAGCATGCGCTTCATGGTGACAACGACGCCAATCCAGAAACTGTGGTCCTTAAAGCCCGCCCACAGCGCTTCGGCAACGCCCCACGGCGGCGGAAACAAATAGGGCGGCCAGACATGCAACTTCGCGATCAGGGCCCAGATGCCGATCAGCGCGGAATAAAAGATGATCTGCTTAGCGGCTTTTTTCATCGGCATACTCCGCTTCGATGGATTTGTTGATCTCTTCGCGCAGGCAACCCAGGATCTCTTTCGCTGTGCGCGCAACGTCGACCTCTTCAATGTGGCGCGGACGGGGCAGGCTGATGGGAAACTCCTGCTTCACCCGTCCCGGACGAAAGGTCATCAACACAACCCGATCGCCCAGACGCACCGCCTCGCGCACGTTATGGGTGACGAAGATGATAGTCCGGCCAGTTTCCGCCCAGATGCGCTCCAGTTCGTCGTGGAGCAGGTCGCGCGTCTGCGCATCCAGCGCAGCGAAAGGCTCGTCCATCAGCAGGACGTCCGGCTCGGTGGCCAAGGCGCGCGCCAGAGCGACCCTCTGCCGCATGCCGCCCGAAAGCTGGTGCGTGTAGCTGTCGCGGAACTTGGAAAGATGCACCAGCCGCAGGTAGTACTGGATCTTCTCTTTGCGCTCCGCCTTTGGAATGTTCTTCATCTTCATTCCGAACTCAACGTTCTGCGCGACCGTTAGCCAGGGGAAAAGTCCCAGTTCCTGAAAAATCAGGATGCGATCGGTGCCCGGGCCATTCACCGCCTTGCCATCCACAAAGACCTGCCCCGCGGTCTGCTGGTACAAGCCGGCAATCAAGTGCAGCAGCGTGGACTTGCCGCAACCCGAAGGCCCCACCACGCAGAGGAACTCTCCTGGCCGGACCTGAAGACTGATGTTGTCGAGCGCGACCAGTTGGGCCTTGGATGTCGTCCTGTAGCTTAGCGAGATGCCCTCCAGCGACACCTTCGGTATGGATACATCCCGCACCGGAAGGATAGTCACCGAGGAGGCGGGCTTGCCGCGCAGCACGCTTCCGCGGCCAACCGCACCCACATGGCCGGCGGGCACTGGCGAGGGATATGCGTTTTGAGGGCTGGTGCTCATTGGATGGCCTTCTTTCCTTTTTCCGCCAGAACCTGATTGAGCAGTGTCAAATCGTAGAGGCTGGAAAGATCCGGCATCTCACGCCCCAGAAAACCTGCCTCAAATGCGGACTTGGCGGCGTTCATCAGCGACGCCCGCAGCGGGTCGTAAGTCACCTGCAGGCGTCCGAATGCTTCCTCCAGAACCGCGTCGGGCAGCGCTTTTCCGGTTTCTTTCTGGATCTGCTGGTTCAGCAGCTTCTTTGCCTCGGGCAGGTGGCCGCCGATCCATTCCGTTAACTCCACGTGCGCGCGAATCCAGTTTTTCACCAGGTCCGGATGCTCCTTCAGAAACTGCGTGCGGACGATCAGGTGGGCAGTAATGAACTGGCCATTCGGCCAGAGCGTGCGCTCATCCAGGAATAGCCGGCCATTTCCATCCTTGATCAGCCGGGTTGCCCAGGGCTCGGGCGCCCAGGCGGCGTCCAATTCTTTCTTGACGAACAACGTCAATTGATCCGGATTCGCCAGCGGGATCACCTGCACATCGCCGCCCTTATCCGTGGTCTTCATGCCGTTGGCCTTGAGCCATGCGCGCAGCGCAACATCTTGCGTGTTGCCCATCTGCGGCGACGCGACTTTCTTTCCATGGAAATCTTCGGCTTTCTGAATGCCTGAATCGTTGCGAACCACCAGCGCCGCACCGCCGCTGGTCGCCCCCGCCACGATGCGCAGCGCTTCTCCGTTCGACCGCACGTACCCGGAAATTGCTGGATTCGGGCCGATATAAGTCATGTCGATCGCCCCGGCAAAGAGCGCTTCGATCGCCGAGGGGCCCGCATTGAAACTCTTCCAGTCGATCTGAACTTTCGGCCCCATGGCCTTCTCAAAAAATCCATTCGCCTTGCCTACCATCGCCTGCGGATGCGTGATGTTGGGGAACGCGCCCACATGGATCACGGTTTGAGCGAAAGCAGTGCCTGCAACAAAACTCAATAGCAATAGCCCGATGAGAATTAAGCGTTTAGTCATGGCCCTCTTTCCCGGCGTTCACCAACATGGGCAGCAAACTTGCCTCGGTTTTCTTTTTCTTGCTGGAGCGCCGCCGCGAGTCCGCGGGCGCCTTGTTGACCAGGTCTGCCAGTGTTGTGTTTTCCAGAATTTTGGCGGCGGCGTCCCGGACATCCAAAAACACCTGGTACAGCGCCCGGTGGTCTGCATCGCGGTCGATGAGGACCCGTAACTGGTCAGCATCCCCAAACGGCGCCAGCGGCCCGTCAATCAGGCGCATGATCTCGCTCAGCCGGATTTCCGCCGGCGGGCGGCGCAACTGGTATCCACCCTTGGCGCCGCGCACGCTTTCCACGATGCGGGCGTTCTTCATTTCCAGCAGGATCAGTTCAAGAAATTTTTCCGGCAGGTTCTCCTCATAGGCGATGTCGCGAATGCGAATCGCGCCCTGGCTGTAGCGCCGGGCGAGCATCATCAGCGCCTGCAAAGCGTACAGTCCCTTTTGAGAAACTTTCATACACTCTCCCCGATAATCCCTATCTATTCAATAGGCATTATAGGCAAATGCAAGTCTGATGCCAAAGGGTAAAGGCCGCCGCATCAGCGATGCGTCATGATTTCAAAGGTTTACGGGTCAGAGAGGGCCCGCTGTGGAGTAGAGTGTGCACCGTCTTGCACTTCCAAGACAGGGGGGATGCCTTATGGGGATTCTGAACAGCGGCAAACTTTTTCAGTTCACCCTCAGGATTTCAACCGTGATATTGTCCGGTCCGCCGCGCTCCCGCGCCAGCAGGATCAGGTCGCGGCCAGCTTCTTCCGGAGTTCCGCTTTCCACGGCGTGAAGAATTTCAGGGTCATGCACCTGGCCCCACAGTCCATCCGTGCACAGAACAAGCGCATCGCCGGACTGGAGAGGTTCGGGCCTTCCTGGAGAATCCATCACCGGGTCATTGGTTGTGCCCAGCGCGGCCGTCAGAATGTTGCGTTGCGGATGATTCTCCGCCTCCTCCTTGCTGATCAATCCGGACTCTACCAGGCGTCCCACGTAGGAGTGGTCTCGCGTCAACTGGGTGATCTTCCCGTCGCGAACGAGATAAAGCCTGCTGTCGCCCACATGCGCGAAATAGAGGGACTGGCCGACCAGGGCCAGGACCGTGCACGTCGTTCCCATACCCTGCAACTGCGGATGGGCGAAGCCATGTTCGCGAATTTGTTCATGGGCGGCCGCGACCGCCGCCAGCAACACTTGTTGCGGGTCAGCACCCGTGAAGCCCTCGTAAAACGAAATGACGGTTTCGACCGCGATCCGGCTGGCCTCCTGGCCGCCTTCATAGCCGCCCATACCGTCCGCCACAATCGCAAGCCGGCCCTTCCGCGCGAACTGCTGGTCTTCTTCCGGCTCCCAATAGCCAAAAGAATCTTCATTGTTCTCGCGTTGGCAGCCGATATCGGACTGCGCGGATACCTCGACCCCGGGGCGCACTTTCATCCGCACACAACTTGACTGGCGATCTTTAAGCGCATAAGAATTCGTTGGCACAGGAAAACCAGTAATTATAAACGGCGCAGCGGAAGACGCTCAATCCAATGCAGGCGGATGCCCTGGCAGGGATACCCGGCACCGGAAGAGTACAATTCTCGGCAAGCTCATGGCCGATACTCCAACTCCGCCTCTTCCGTCGCCACCTGCAACTTCCCAGCCGGACCCGAAACTCGACTTCCGCATCGGAGACGAATTCGGCACCGCCGGGCGCAACCTGCCTCCCGCGGGAATTGTTCTCATCTGCATCGCCGCCGTGGCGGTAATCCTGGGCATTCTCGCCTTCGTTCAGCGGCAGAAACCCCAAGGTACGGGCTCAATCGACATTATCAACGCCGCAGAAGTTCCCGACCAGAATATGATCCTGGTGGCGCTCACTGTCACCCTGAGGAATACGGGCCAGAAGCCGCTTTGGATCCACACTTTGAAAGGGCAACTCAAGACCAGCGACGACAGGACCTTCGATGATGAGGCTGCTTCCGGCGTCGATTTCGAAAGATATTTTCAGGGATTCCCGCTCCTCAAAGAAAGTTCCCAGCCCCCGCTTCCTCCGGAAACCAAGCTGCTGCCGGGGGCGGAACAAAAAGGCACGGTGATCTTCAGTTTCCCGGTCAGCAAACAAGCCTTCGACCAGCGCAAGTCGATCGCCCTCAGCATCCAGCCCTACGACCAGGCGCTCCCGATTGTGCTGACAAAATAAACAAACTTGAGCTGCGGTCCCCGAGAGAACTTTTCGGGGAATCTAATTCTTGAGAGTCCCGCCGATGAAACGCTTCGTTTACTCCGCCATCAGTTGCGCTCGGGCCTTCTCCAGTTCGGCTTTCTGCGCGCCGCTCACTTTGGGATAACTGAGTTTCAAGTCCTTCAGGGCTTTCCCAACGGCCGCGGCGACCACCAGTCGCGTGAACCACTTATTGTCGGCCGGCACTACGTACCACGGCGCATGTTCGCTCGCGGTGTGTCGGATCATGTCCTCGTACGCTTCCTGGTAATCGTTCCAATACTGGCGTTCCCTCACGTCGGCGGCAGAAAATTTCCAGTTCTTGTCGGGAATTTCCAACCGCTCCAGGAAGCGCCGCTTCTGCTCCTTCTTCGATACGTGCAAAAAAAACTTCACCACGGCGATGCCATTGCGGGTGAGGTACCGCTCGAATCCATTGATCCCTTCGAAGCGGTCCGCCCAGATGTGTTTCGTGATCAGCGGCATGGGCAACTTTTCTCGCTGCAGCAGTTCGGGATGAACCCGCACCACCAGCACCTCTTCATAGTACGACCGGTTAAAAATGCCGATGTCGCCCCGCTCNNCCATCCTTGCCGGCCGCATCCAGCGCCTGGAAGATGAGCAGCAGCCCCCAGCGGTCCTGCGCTGCCAGGATGTCCTGCAGGGCCGCCAATTCCTGCACGCCCTTGGCTAACATCGCCCGCGCTTGCGGCTTGAGCTCGGACTTGAGCCCGTGGGTATCAGCGGGATCATAGTCCTTCAGCCGGAATTGTTTCCCGCTCTCAACCCGGTAACGTTTCAGAAGCTTTTCAATTTTCATGGGTGACGTTTCCAGTGGTGGCTATCGAGAACCTGACTACTGACGACTGGCTACTGACTACCGGTTTTCACGGCCGCTGGTGATAGGCCGGATTTTCCGGCGTGGGCTGATCGTAATCGCGGCCATACTTGTTCTTGTGCGCCACCACTTGGCCATTCGCCGGCGGAACTCGAATTGCGCCGAGCGACGACAAGTTCTCCGTGATCGTGATCTCCCGCGTTTCCGGATCGGAATTTTCCGCTACCCGCTGTTCGCTCCAGATGTGCAGCAGGTAGCGCCCATACGGAACGTTCGCGATCGAAAGTTGTCCAGCGGCATTGGAAATCGCGTACAGCGGAGTGGTCAAGGTCACCACCACCGCGCTCATCTCCGGATGGATGTTGCAGAAGATGTAGCTGATCCCCGGCCGATCGAAGTGGACGATCCGCGAACTGCCCGCCTCGTACAAGCCGAGATCGAATCTCTTCCCCTCAAACAGCGAAAACACGTTGTGAAAAAACGGGTCGCGGTTGGGAAACTCGACGACGGAACCGACCGGAACCACCAGGATATGCGGCTCGAAACTCTTGTTCTTCTGGATCAGCTGCAGGCTTTGTCCACTACCTGCCTGAAGACTGGCCTGCGGACCACCCGCACCCGGCAGAGGCGTCAGCCACACCACCGTGCTGGGAAAGGACGCCTTGTGCGACGAGTGATCGCCGGCAATCTCGACGCGTCCCCGCACCGTGGTGA
Source organism: Acidobacteriaceae bacterium (assembly GCA_003154055.1). Classification (GTDB taxonomy): domain Bacteria; phylum Acidobacteriota; class Terriglobia; order Terriglobales; family Acidobacteriaceae; genus Acidiflorens. The sequence goes on along the minus strand of PMCH01000344.1, from coordinate 28,474 downwards.
CCTGGGCGTGCAGCGTCCCTGCCCAGGTCCACAACGCGAGAGCGCAAATCCAAGTTCGTCGATACATCATCCCGCCGCTACCCCACAGTGTTCAGAAAAGCACACCCATCGTCAGATTGATGTGATGTGCCCCGTAATTCCCGTTGTCAATCGTGTACGTTTTCAGGTGCCGGTACTCCGCGGAGAATAACAGGTCGGAGCGTGGCCGATAAACCACATTCACGAAGCCCTCCTGATTCTTGGTCAGGCTCGGGTCCCCGTAGGCCTGGGGTGTCGGGAAGAACCGCAGGTCGGCGGTGTAAGGAATATCCTGCCCAAAGGTTCCGTTAAACTCCACCTTGTTGGCGGGACGGTATTTCAACTGCGCCCAGCCGCCGACAGAATTCAGCGCTCGCACTTCGGTGAGCGGCGAACTCGGATCGCCGCTGAACAGCACGCTTCGTCCAATGCCGCCTCCTACTCCGCCCAGTCCCCTGCCCCGGTAGAACTTGCCGCTGAGTGATAGTTGGTGGCTGAGGGGCAGGTCCCAGTCTGTCATTCCGGCCCACGCATCAACCATGCGGCCATAGCCATAGTTTTGCCGGCTGTAGTAGCCCCCGGCGCCGATCCGCAGCGGCTGCCCGAATACATGGTGAGTCCACGCCACCCGCGTGGCATAGGCCGGTTGGCGCGACATCTCGCCCGCCTGCGGTTGGCGGTAATAAGAAAAAACCGGCGCTTCCCCACTCTGCGGATCAAGCAGTCCTCCCTGGACCACCAGGTTCGAGTCTTCTCCGATGGACCACCTGTGTTCCACACGCACCTGCGGAACCCAGGCCCACAGATTCCCGGCATAGGTCAGGGCCGGCTCCGCCAGCGTGGCGAACGAAGTGGGTGAAGACGGCGAGAAGAACAACCCATCCTGGCCGGCAACGATCGAGGTCTGATCCCAGTCCAACCTCATCGTGCCCGTGCGCAAGCGCAAGAGCCCGTAATTCACTCCGTTCAGTGTCCGGGAGAAACCGCCAGCCAGGTCCAGTTGCAAGTCGGCGGTAGTTCGCGCGCCCGCCACCCGCGGACCGAAAACCTCAAGTCCAATTTGCGACTGCCGCAGGCTCGCCCCAATACTTCCACCCGAGGCGCTGGCGGGCCGGTCGTAGACAATGGACGGGAAATCAATGTTGTCCACCGTTCCGACATTGCTGAACAGGTTCAGCAGAACGATTCCAGACAACCGCATCCGGTATTTGGACGCGCTCTCCACTTTCGTCTGATACTGGTCGTCGACCTTGCCGCTCAGGAGTTCAAACTGTTCCTCCAGACTGGCCGTGCGCTGAGATTTCTTCTGCTCTCGCGCTCCATCAGGCACCCCACCGGCAGCGGCCGAATAACCAGCAACCTCCGTTCCGGGGGCAGGATCGGCGGTGGGGCGCTCCTCCGGCTTTGCGCCGGATCGGACCGCCTCCATTTCCTTGCGCAGTTCCGCGGTTTCGGCGCGGTACCGTTGCGACTCGGCACGGATCTCGGCGACGGCGCTCTGCAACTCCCGGACCTGCTCGCGCAATTCGCGAACCGGATCATTCAAGGAACTGTCCGCGGCAGAACTTGGCGGCTGCGCGGCCGACTGCCCGAAGCCCGCACATGCCAAGGCAAGACAGCCCGCCATCACAGTCAGTCGCAAGATGTGGCACGCCCGCGTTCTACTCATGTTGCCTCCTAGTCGCCTTGCCGCTGATCGGGGGGAACTTAGACCATGACGACGGTGCTCACGTCGCATTCTTCATGACTAGAATGGTTTCCGACGAAGAGTTCAAGGGTAGGTTTACCTTGAAGGTCGTCCCCGCCGAAGAGGTCTGCTCCACCACCACATCTCCGCCGTGGTCCTGCAGAATCTTCTGCACCACCGTCAAACCCATTCCCGTTCCGTTTTCCTTGCCGTGGCTCACGAACGGCTCGAACAGTCGGCCCTGTACTGCTTCCGCGATGCCCGGCCCGTTGTCGGAAACGCGGATTTCAAGCCCCTCGCCCATGCGTCGCAAATCAATGCTGATCTGCCCTGATTTCTGTGCAACCGCCTCGCACGCGTTCAGCAGCAAGTTCTGCAAAGCCCGCTCCAGCTTCTTGAAATCGAACTGGCCTTCCGTGGTCCCTTCGCAGGTCACCCGAATCGGAATGGGCTGAAACTCAGGGTGGGCCTTCACCGACTGGATCGCACGGTTCACGGCGTCGCGCACATCTCCAAACGAGGTGTGCAGAAATTCCCGCGTACGGGAGAACTCCAGCAGCGACTCGATCAGTTCCGTCATCTGGTTTACCGCAACCCGGATTTCAGCGTAAAGATCCTCGCGTTGTCCCGGGCTGAGGTTCGCCTCGCACAAGAATTCCGCATTGGCCACGATCGCTGCCAGGGAATGCCGCAAATCATGAGAAATCGAACTCGCCATGCGGCCAATGGTCGCCAGCCGGTCCGCCTCCAGCAGTTCCCTCTGGGTTTTCTGCAGACTCTGCCGCATCCGGTCGAACGCGCCCGTTACCTCGGAAACTTCATCTCCACCACGCGCTTCCAGCGCATACCCATAGTCGCCGTGCTCCAGTGCACGCACTCCCGCCACCAGGTTATCCAGCGGACGAATGAAGGTGCGGGAGATCAGAAACACCAGGATACTGCCCGCCAGCACAGCCGTCAGTCCCAGGGCTACCAGCAACTGGTTCAGACTCGTCAGGAAGCCCGTTGCCCGGTCAAAGGACTTCATCACGCTCAACCGCACTGGCGGCAGGTTGGGGGACGACAGGTCAATGGTCGTCGTCAGGAAACGCTCGTCTCCCAGCCGCACCTCATCGGGAGCGATTCTTCCCCCGACCGGCAAATTCATCTGTGAATGCTGCAGTTGCGACTCCTGCGATGCGGTGAGTGTGCTGCGCACCACCGCGTTGCCGTAACGAAATGCGACTTCGCTCGCCGCGACCCGGCTCACTTCGCGAGTTACCCGATCGTCAACCTCGTACCCGAGTGCGAGGTATCCCAATACCCGGTTCTCCGCGGCCGCTCCGAAGTAGATGTCCTGCAGGTAGATCTCGTACAAGTGTCCTTCGACGTACCACCAGTACCGCGTTTGATCGCTGGAAACCACTCGCGGGAAAAAATCCTCGGCCTGGTGCAGCGTGACCTCGGACGAATTGGCCTGCAACGCCATGACCCGGTCCGAAGAGTCGGCCAGCACCAGCAAGTCGCTGCCACCCAGCTTCCACAAATCGCGCGAAGCGTCCTGGATGGTGGCGGCATCTCGGGTGGTCATCAGCGCGCGCACGTTGGGCAGGTCCGCCAGCAACGCCGCCGAGCGCTGCAGCGTTTCTTCACGCTGTTTCTGAAAATTTCGGAAGGCGAAAACCGAGTCTTCAAGATCGCGCAGGATTTCCGACCGCACTTGCTGCTGGACTGTATGCCGCACAACCAGCAGGGTTGTGAGCGTCAGCGCAGCCGAGACCAGCACCATCGAGAGTAGGAATTTGGTCTGTAGCCGGAGTCCACCCATGCATGTTCGTCCTTTTCTCGAAGGCGCGACGTCCTCAGCGCACGAACCGGTACCCAGCGCTGTGCACGGTGCGGAAGTGGATCGGGTTCGCCGGATCCTTCTCCAGTTTCTGGCGCAGCCTCAGGATGTGGTTGTCCACCGTCCGTGTGCTCGGGTAATTCTGATATCCCCAGACGCTGTTCAGTAACTCTTCACGCGACAGCACCCGGTCGGCATTCTGGATCATGAATTTCAGGACTTTCAACTCCTGCGCCGTGAGGGCGACGAGCTTCTGTTCCCGCCACACCTCCATGCTGGAGAAGTCGATCTTCACGTCGCCGAAGAAGTAGACGTCCGCGACCGGGACCCGCGCGGACCGGCGCAGCGCCGTGCGCACCCGAGCCAGCAGCTCTCGCGGGCTGAAGGGCTTGGTAACGTAATCATGGGCACCCAGTTCGAGCAGAAGCACCTTGTCCATCACATCGGTGCGCGCGCTCAGAATAATGATGGGCAACGAAGGCGCCGACTGGCTGATCTCCCGGCACACATCCTGCCCCGGCACGCCGGGCAAGCGCAGATCGAGAACCAGCACAGAGGGCGGCGAGGCGCGAAACATCTCCAGCCCGGTGGCGCCGTTCCCGGCGATATCGACGGTGAATCCTTCTCCTTCGAACAGCCGCCGCAGCGCCTTCTGAACGGCCCGATCGTCCTCGATGACCAGGATTCGCTCGGCGGTCGCTGTCGCCGGAGCCGGCGGCGCTGTCGCCGGGGAAGCCGCTTTGTTGACCTGCCCATTCATATGGATAGGAATGATATCGCGAAATGCCAGCCTCCCCGCCTGATTCCAGGAATCGGGAGGCAATAACTTGTTGACATGCTGTAGACAAAATCCCGACAAATGACTGCCGCCAAGCCATTGCTTCGAAAGAGGGTTGCGCTACGCCAGAGTCGCTCGCCCCTCGTCACTCGCTACTCGTCACTCCCCCGAGTCCCCCCGGTCACTTCGGTCATCTAATAGCTGTTTGACTTCCCTGGGCCTACTGCCTAGATTGGAAGTAGTTCTTTGAAGGCCAATCCCACCAAGTTGGGGGCGTCACGGCTTCGACGGAGATGCTTGCGGCCAAGAGGCATGCCGGGGTGCACACACCCGTAATCGCGTGCAAAACAAACAATTGCCAATCAACAGATGGCATACGCAGCTTAATTAGTTAAGTTGCCGTCTTCCGCAGCTTTGCCCGTGGGCTGCGAGCGGACGTCACACAGCGGGCTGCTCTTTCCGGCTACGTCTGGGCCGGGAGGCTAAGATCTCAGGCTAGCGACTTGCGTTTCTTGTCCGTTCTGAGCGCCGGTCGCGAACGTCTTGGGGTAATGCCCAAGGCATGAACTGGACTACGCATGTAGGCTCTTGACCAGTAACGTTTTCGGACGCGGGTTCGACTCCCGCCGCCTCCACCAATATCTCATTTATTATCAATTGTTTACAGACACTTCTTAATTTCGTACAATAGCATTCTGCAGAGGCGGGCTCTCGGCCGGACTTCTCTCACGATTTTCCTTCTCGCCGATCACTGAACGCCACTGCTCCCGCAACATGCTACCGCAGCACTTCGCACCGACAGCGCTGCGATAGTCTCTCTCGATTCGTGAACGACCTGAGGAAAATACTAGGGAGCCACTAGTCCACTGCGCGATGGAACTTTTTCTGTGACCAGAACTGGGGGAAGACAGAAATAACAGGGGTGAGAGCAACGCAAATGCTCGTAGAAAGGACTGCCGCGTGTAACCCATACTGACCTGGAGTCTTCGCTCAGCGAGCCTCAGTAGCGAGCCAATGTGAATAACGCGGAAACAAGAGGTTCGTTGCGGCCGCCAGCCCGAGTCTGGCAGCAAGGAGAACCAGCAAAGAACCAAAAATAGGCCGCGCTCCGAAATTGCGAGGCGCCCTCAACGACATTCGAAGTTGTTGGCGTCTTCGGTGTCGCCCTGGCCTTTGTAGTGGGCGTGCTTGGGATAAGCACAAAGCGGACGGCTACGTCCGGGGAACGCTTTGCCAGTCGCCCTCACCGATGCGGGAGCAGTTCCCTTCTCCACCCAGTCGACCATGGCGCCTAACAAGTCAAACTGGTCAAGCGCCTGACCTCCGGCGCAGTGGCTCATCCCCGGAACAAAATAGAACTGACTCCACTTCGATACTGTTTCGAGACCGCCGTTGGCAGCAGCCATGTCCTTGTAATAGCCAAACGTGTCGAGCGGCGAGAACCACGGATCACTGTCGCCGTGGTAGAAGATGAGCTTTCCTCCGTGGCTGGAGAACGTAGTCAAGTTCGTGGACATCGAGTCCACCAGAGGCTGGATGTCCGCCAGTGCTTCCTTATCAACACCAAACGACATGTCAGTTGTCGCAGGTCCGAAGATGCCGGGACCGGGAGACAGCAATCCGGGGAACGGCGGGCCGCTGGTGATGCCCGTATCGTAAAGGAAACCTGGGTAAACTTGGGTTCCGCTTGAGGTCTTCGGGCCGTCGAGGGCCTTCTTGATGGCGGCGGCTTTCTCTGGCGCCAAACAGGCATCGCTCTTCGCGCCCTTACACGCCAGCATCTCAGGATCGAAATCGCACGCGAGAGGATCAGAGATCAGACCGTCGGCGACTCCGTCTTTTGCGTCGCACCGATTGAGGAGAGCGTCCTTGATCAGCGTGCGGTCATTGTCGGTAATGGACTGCTCGATGAGTGGTTTCCCATTCGCGTCCTTGGGCGCGATCTGGTTGAACGAAATGGGTATCCATCTCCCGATGGCTAAGTTGGAAAGCCCGGTGCGCATGGCTGGATCGCCGGAGATGATGCCGTCGAACAACATAGGATAGCGCTGCGAGAGAATCATCCCTTCCCGGCCGCCAGTGGAACATCCTGAAAAGTAGGAATGAGCTGCGGACTTTCCGTAATACTCAGCGATGAGTTGTTTTGCAATCGCAGCGACCTGAGCATTGGCGAGATAAGCGAAATCTAGATAGGCGTGCTCGTCTTTCATGAAATCAAAGTCGAATGGTCCTCGATGGCTCTTATGACCGGTATCGGTGCTGACCACCGCGAAGCCACGCATCAGGGCGGGCGTGTCTCCTGCAGCATTTAGACCAAGCGGGGCCATCACCACTCCGTTTCCGCCACCGCCACCTTGCATCAGGAAATCGCCATTCCATTTCTCGGGCATCGCTAGCGCAAAATTGATTCCGAACTCCTCGCCGCCGACTCCGGTGCGCCGATTGATCACGCCCTCGACTCGGCAATAGGCGGGGATCGGTGCGCTGTGACCAGACCCCCACGGATTCGGCTCCGTGGTTCCGGCAGGAATCGGAACAGATTTGGTAATTTCCACACCGGGATTCTTAAACTTTGTCAGCGCGGCGCACGAGTCTAACTGCTGCGCCGGCGCACACGCAGACAGCGCGCAGAGGAGCCACACTAACCTTCGGAAGAATTGCGGATTCATGTTGCCTCACGTTTCTGTACCACCAGAGCTGCGGGCAGTTCGCTTAAGGTTTTGGGCCGTTATTGAAGGCGATTGGTCGCACGCACGATTTATTCCGATTCACTCAGGAACCAACAAACGCTCGAACGAACTGTAACCTAATGCGGAGCGGGCGTCACTTGATCCGTTCGACGCCAGCCAAAATATTCGTCCAGAACCTTCAGCCCATTCTCGTTGACCATTGGCCCTGCCTTGGTATTTCCTGCTTCGATGTGCAGCATCTGCGGAGTGGTATCGCTGTAAGCTGGCCACTTCGGCAAGCCGGCACCGTTCGGATCACCGGTTTTGGCAAAATTGGTCCAATAGGTGCGCAGCATGTCCGATAGTGCTTCGTCTTTTTGGGTGGGTGCGGAGCGATTGTGTTCCGTGAGTTGGCGGAACACGTAGGGAAGCTCCGCAGCGTGCCGCGCTCCGTAGCCGGCGGGGTCAGATCCGGCGGGAAGTTCAGCCTTTTCATCGAAGTAATAAAGGAACACTTTCGACATGCCGGTTTTCGTCTGCAGACGAGCCCATACCCAGGTGTTCCAGCCAAACGACGAGTCGCGCATCAGATTGCGCGCCGTCCACTTTTCAGCAAGGCTTTCACCCCCTGAGTAAACAGCGAGAATCTTGTCGGCAAACTCGCGGTACCGTTCTCGTACACTTTGAACGTAGGCTTCTTGTGATTTAGGGTTTCCGAACAATAAACCTTCGTCGGAGTTGTAACCGACCAGAACCGGCACGTCGCGGTATTGGCCTGACTGGTAGAGTTTGTATTGATCTCCCGCAATGGCCCAGCCATCCATATTCGGGCGAGCCCAACCGAATTGACTCGGCATCATCGTTTGTAACTTCTCAGCAGGGATCTTCCGCAATTCCGCTATGTTGGCAACGCCCGCGGATGACAGCCAGGCTGCGGCTCTCTTCTCAGCACTGGCCAACGGTTCTGATTCGCCGAAAGACGCATCGGCCCGCACCGGCCCGAAAGAACCTCCGCTCTCGGCGATCGCGCCACGAAACAGGCCCTTCGTAAGCGGCGAGGCGCAGAGGATGCTTACCGCAGCCGCGCCCGCCGATTCGCCCTGTATCGTCACTCGCCTGGGATCGCCGCCGAACGCGGAGATGTTCCTCTGAACCCACTGCAACCCCGCGATCATGTCGAGGAGGCCATAGTTTCCCGATACATGCCGAGGACTTTCGGCACTCAGTTCGGGATGTGCGAGGAAACCGAACACCCCCAGGCGATATGCGATCGAAACTAGAACCACGCCTTTCTTAGCCAACCACTCCCCGTGATAAAGCTTCTCAGCCGGTGCGCCTGCAACGAAGCCGCCGCCATGAATCCAGACCAGAACCGGCAACTTCTCCCCTGCGCTCTTGGCGGGCGTCCAGACGTTCAGGTACAGACAATCCTCGCTGGGGGCGGGCAGATCTGCGATTGCCGCATTTGTCTGAATACACGCGCGGCCGAACTCGTCTGTGGCGCGAACTCCATTCCACTTCGAGGCAGGTTGAGGGGGCCGCCAGCGGAGGTCGCCAATCGGTGGAGCAGCGAAAGGAATTCCGCGATAAACGCGGAGCCCGTCCTCAACAGTTCCCTGGAGCAGGCCGCCTTCCACCTTGACGGTTTCGGCAAAAGCGGCACTCCCGAACAAGCCCAATAAAGTCAGACCCAATAGCCCGACTGCAACCCTACACTGCGAAGAAGTCATTTTCTCCCTCTCCTTGTTGCCACTTACGCTGCAGCCGTATATCCGGTCGCCGCGGATCAAGGCAGCAGGCCATCGAACTTCGGAATCAGGTACTCCCGTGTGAACCGGTCGTGGTCCTGCAGGGATTGGGCGATCTTCTTTATGTCTGCCTGCTTGACCGCTGCGTCGATCGCGTCCGCGCCTTCTTTTGCCCAAGCGGCTCTCTGCTCGGCGGTGACGGCCTGCACGGGCGCGCCGGATTCATCCTCAAACCCGAAGAACCCGACGGTGCCGTTTCGGGCGCCGCCGCTCACCCTGAGCGCTTGCAGCGTGCGGAGTCCCTGATCGATGGCGTGTTTCGGAACCTCGGGCGTTAGATTCAACGGAATATCATCGAGCCGGCCCACGATGGAGTACGCCCCAAAGAAGACCTTGTTCAGGTCTGCCTTCACCCTCTGAAGCAAGATGTCTCCTTCGAGATAAAGCGCGGGTGTTCTCGACTCGTAGAAGAATTCAAGGGCCAGGGGGCTGACGGTTTCCGGTCCCGCCGCATTGCCGACCGTGACATAGATCTGGCGCTTAAATCCCTGCCTCAGCAGAGAACGAGCAATGGGCTTCAAATACGCGAGGGCCTGCGCGGAACTGACCTGCACCGTGCCGCGCCCGATCATCCCGTCTCCGGAATAGGTAAATTGCAGATTGGGAAACACCAAGGCGTTAGTCTCCTCGGCCAGCTTCAGGGCGAGCGCCTCAGCTGCGACATACTCGCAGTCAACCGGCAACACGCCATGCGCCTGGATATTTCCAATCGGAACGAAAATGAGATCGTTGTACTGGAGGTATTTCTCCACTTCGACGTTGCTCAAGCTCGTAAAGTAATGGGTCCGCACAGGCGGGGGAGGCACCGGCTCCGGGGCCAGGAAGGGAGGTGTAATTGGCGGTGGGGCCAGAGGCGCAGCTGTCTGTGCGCTCACTGCTCCAGCAAGACCTAGCAACAGAAGCCCGGATACGATCCACGCCCTAGTGCTGATGAATGTCATTGGATTTCTCCCCTCCCGATTGATTCGGGAACATCCAGCCATATTGTGGAATGATGTGTTCTTGGGTGAATTTGTCGTGATCCCGCAAAGCCCCGAGGATGCTCTTGATGTCGATGCTTTTCACCGACTCATCGATCATCTCCGCGCCTTCCTTCCCCCACTGGGCGCGTTGTTCGGCAGTAACGGCTTTGGCAGGGCCGATATGGTCGGTGTAGTGGCTCATATAGAAGCCGATCGCCCCGCTTTGCGGCCCGACGGGAAATAGATTGTTAATGCCAGGATCGGCGGGATGTTCCGGCACCGGCTCAGACAAATTGACCGGAATGTCCTCAAGCCTGCCGGCAATGGCGTAAGCGCCATAAGTCATCTTGGCGAAATCTGCGAAATCTGGCGGTTTGGTATTGCTCCTTGGGCGGTGAAACATCGCCGACTCCAGATAAAGAATAGGGACGTGAGTCTCGTCATAAAACTGCCGTACCAGCGGGCTCACGGTCTGCCAGGATGGCGCATGGCCGGTTATGTAAACCTGTCTGCGAAACCCCTGGCGCAGAAGTGAACGCGCAATCGTCAGCAGATAAGCGGTCCCTTCCGAAGGGGTCACGTGTACAGCACCTCTTCCAACCACCGTTGCATCGGGAAAGAAATAGGCCAGCCCTGGCAGGACCAGTCCGTCTCCCTCCTCCGCAAGTTTCATGGTGTACGCGAGCGGGCCAACATACTCGGCATCGATCGGCATCTCCGCGTGCGGCTCAACCGTTCCCACGGGTACGAAGATCACGTCGTTGCGTTTGAGATACTGCTCGATCTCCGTGTTGGTCATGTGCGTCATGATGCGCGTCCGCATTTTGGGTCGAGCTTGCCCCCACAGCGCGGAGCTGAACAACAGGGCGATCGACAGAATCATGATTCGGCGCATGTAAAGCCTCCATCGTTTCCAAAAGGTTGATGTGCTGGACTATTTCACTCCGTGAGTGCGAAGGAACTCCACCTGCCCCGCACGGGGATGCGGCCTCATGCTGGGATTCTTGTCCACAATCATGATGGGACTATCAAGTCCCTTGAACACTTCCCAGGCGGGCAGGCCTTTGCCATTCGGATCCAAGCCCTTAGCGAAGTTCGTCCAATATTGCATGACAATGTTTTGCAGTTTGAGATCCTGATCGGGGACGGGAGCTTTCCAGTGGTTCATCAAGCCGAACACATAAGGAAGTTCCGCGCCGTGGTCCGCTCCGAGGCGCAGACCGAGAGTCGCAGGCTCGCTGTTGTAGCCCCCCTCGTCGAGATAGTCGAAATAATAGAGATGGACAATTGATCCGATACTGGTCATCGAGGCTGCCAGGTTCTGTTCCCCCAAGGCCATGCGGTCGGCAAACATGCGTTGCTGGGAAATCTTGGAAGCCCGTTCGGAATCGTTGGGATACAACGCCAGGAATTTTTCGGCGTCCGTACCGTGGTTCTTCTTCGCCAGCTCGGCATATTCGCCGGCTGGCAGTGCCGAATGGAGAAAATGCTGCCCTTCATCGGAGTTCGAGCCAACGATCATGGCAACCCTGTTCTGCTTCCCTTCCTTTAATAAGGTAACCGGGCTGGCCGGGAAGAACCGCCCGTCTACGTTCGATTCCGCGGGCCCGTCAGACTGCATCTTTTCTGCCGGCATTGCCCGCAAGTCGGACAGAGAGTGGGCGCCGAGAGATTCCGCAAACTTGACACCGGCTTTTTCTCCATCCTCCAACGACAGCAGTTCAGTCCGCGCGAATCCGGCCCCAACTCCGCCGCTTTCGACGATCGCTGCGCGGAACAGGCCCTTCGATAGCGGACTCACCACCTGAGAAGTCACCGAGAACGCGCCGCCAGATTGCCCAAAGATCGTGACTTTGTTGGGATCACCGCCAAACGCCGCAATGTTGCGATGTACCCATTGCAGGGCAGCGTTTTGATCGAGCAGCCCATAGTTTCCGGAGGTGTGGTAAGGAGACTCCTTGGTCAATTCCGGATGAGCGAAGAACCCGAGAATTCCCAGGCGATAGTTCAGGGTCACGACGACGATCCCTTTCTTGGCCAGTTCTTCGCCGTCGTACAGGGCCTCGCGCGCGGAGCCTACGCGCAGACCGCCTCCATGGATATAGACCATCACGGGCAGCGCGGCCTTGTCCTTCGCCGGAGTCCACACGTTCAGATAGAGGCAGTCTTCACTCTTCGGAAAATCGCCTTTGGGAAAGTTCTGTACGCAGCCGTCGCCGAAATGATCGGCTTTGCGGACTCCCTCCCAATGGTGAGGAGGGCGTGGCTCAACCCAGCGCAGGTTCCTCACCGGAGGCTCCGCATATGGAATACCTTTGAAAGCGGTGATGCTGGGATCTCTGCCCGGTACGCCGCTGAACAGACCGCTGTCTGTGCGAAGCGACTGCTTGATCTGCGAATAGCAGGTTGCCACCATCAGAACAGTCGACAAAACTGCCCAGAAAGTCTTCACGACGCCCCCTGTCATCTGTTGGTGCGGGCATGTCTGCGCTCCCCCTGCAATCTCTAGTGGAGGACAAACCCGGCAAGAATGTTCTGCAATTGATCTGGACTGATGGGCGGAGTCGCGCCCCGCTGGGTTGCCACCCATGCCGCAAAACGGTTCGCGGCCTCACTCGTCTCCTTCAGGGAACGCCCTCTCCAGTAATGGTGCGCCAGACAGGCAGTGAAGGCGTCTCCCGCGCCAACAGCATCCTCTACCTTCACGCGGAAACCCGCATGCTCAACGGTCTCGGCGTGCGAAACCAGCACGCTTCCGCGGTCCGCTCGCGTAATGCAAACCAACCGCAGGTCGAATTCCGCCAGAAGCCGTTTGGCAAGTACCTGCTCGCCTCCATTGCCCAGCGCTAACAAAGACGCGACCCTTCCCAATTCTTCTTCGTTGAGCTTCACGATGTCGGCATGCTGGAAGGACCGGCGGAGAACTTCGTTACTGTAGTAAGACTGGCGGAGATTTGCGTCGCATATACGCAGACCGGTCTTGGGGACGTTTTTGAGAAAGCGCTCGATCGTAGAAGCCGACATCGGAGAACGCTGAGCGAGCGAACCAAAACAGACCACGTCGGCCCGGGCCGATAATTCTTCCCAGTCCGGTGACCATTGCAGCGAGTCCCACGCGACAAGCTCCTTGATCAGGAACGTGGGCTGGCCACCCGGACCGATACTTACTACCGCGGTCCCGGTTGCGTTACCTTCATCCTGCTGAACGTAGTCTATAGTCAGGCCCAGTTGTTGCATAACCGTGCAGGCTTCACGGCCCAGGTCGTCGCTGCCCACTCGGCTGGCCACGATTCCCTGGTCTCCAAGTACGTTGGTCATGTAAGCGAAGTTCGCGGGTGCGCCGCCCAACACTCTTCCTGTCGGTAGAATGTCCCACAAAACTTCGCCCACTCCAATCATCACTGCCGGTTTATTCATGGCCTTATCCAACATCGCGCCTGCTGCTTATTGAAAGAGCCTGGGCGCAAAATCGGCGAGATACTTGCGCCATACTGTCCAGACATGCGCACCGGAACTCGCGACCCAAACGTGTTTGATCCCAGCCTTCTCCAGAGCCTCGTGAGATTCCTTGACCGGCGCGTGTAGAAAATCCTCGTTGCCGATTCCGAGCCACAAGAGACGCAATTGCCGGTTTAGCTTAGCGGGATCCGCCATAATTCCGTCATAGTCTTTGTCCGTGTCGGTGATGGCGATGGCGGGACTGAAGGCACCGAGAAATGCAAACTGGTCGAGATGGTTGAACCCGATGCGCAATGCCTGCGCACCCCCCATGGAAAGCCCCGCAAGCGCCCGGTGATCGCGGTCGGGAATGGTGCGGAAGCGTGAATCGATGAACGGAATCAGGTCTCGGGAAATGATCTGGTCCAGGGTTGGGTATCGTTCATCCATGAAGAAGCGCACCACGCCGCGCGATGGCGGGGGCGGAGTTGTCCCCGGTCGAGGCGGAGGGGGCGGTTGAAAATTCACGCCCGTCAGCCCGTCCTCATTGACGATGATCATCGGCTTGGTTTTGCCGGCCGCGATCAGGTTGTCAAGAATGAAATTCTCATGACCCTGGTAGCTCCAGCCGGCTTCGTCTTCACCGTAGCCGTGTTGGAGGTATAACACTGGATAGCGCGCGGCGCTCCGGTCGTATCCCGGCGGCGTGTAGACGAAAATTCTTCTGGTTTCGCCTGTCGTTTTAGAGAAGTACCATTCGATTCGTACGTTGCCATGCGGAACATCTTTCACCGCAAAGAACTCTGATTCATCGCCAGGGACTTCAAGCCCACTTACTTCCTTGCGTGCGGCAAAAAACGTCCGACTTCCAGGATCGTTCGTGATGAAACCATCGATGGAAATCCCATAGTAGTAAAAGCCAGGCGCCAGCGGCTTGGTGGTCGCCTCCCAAACCCCGTCCGTCCCCTTCACCATGTCATACACGGACTGGCCGAAACCCAATGACACCTGAAGTTTCTGCGCCTGTTCCACTTGAACTCGGAACGTAACGCTGAAATCGGCATTGATCCGCGGAAAGTCCGCGCCGGGGATATTGGTTGAGGCGGGATGGGATGGGATGACTTGTCCCCAGCATGCCGCAAACGTGAGAACCAGTGCGACGATGATCCTTCCGAATGTCGTCATAGTGCAAGTCCAGGCCAACCGTCACTTCTTCGCTTTCGACTTTTCTGCCCCTCTTAACCGGATGAGGTCCACAGCTTCGGCCATCGCCTTGTAGCCAATCGCGCTGGGATGAAGGTGGTCTCCCGAGTGATAGCCTTCGCGAAATTGCGATGGATGGTTCGGGTCACGAACGGCTGCGTCGAAGTCAAAGACACCATCAAATGCACGACTGGTGAGAATCCAATGATTGACCGCTTGCCGCGTGGCCTCTCCGTCTTCGCTGTAATAGTCGGCGCCCTCGTATGGCGTAAGCGTCGCGCCAAAGACACGGATTCCATGCTGATGAGCACGGTCGATAATCTGCTTGAGTCCGACGATCAGGTCTTCTGCGCTCACCAGTTCGTGGACGAACGGCGGGTCCTTCAACGTCTCGCCATTCGGCAGCCGTGGTTTCATATGTGGCCAGCCGATGTCGTTGATTCCCTCGAGTACGATCACGGCCGAAACCCCAGGTTGCGCCAAAACGTCACGATCGAAACGTGCCAGCGCGCTGATTCCAGCACCATCATGCAGAATTCGGTTCCCCCCGATCCCAACGTTGACGACAGACAACTTAGCGGATACTTTTTCAGATCCCAGCCGCATAGCCAATATATCTGGCCAATCGGTGTACTCCCCTTGCTTGGCCCCGACTCCGTCTGTGATCGAATCTCCCAAGGTCACAACAGCAGTGGTTTCATCTGAGGTCCAGACTTCGACGTCGGCAAGCCAGTACCACGACATCCGTGTCGCCGGGTTCGGCATTTCGGCTTGCGCCGTCAAATCACCGGGGCCAGATACATAGGTTTCATGTTGTGCCCAAAAATGCGTGCTGGAAGCAGAAGCGCTGACGGGCAGATAGATGCTTACCGCAATCTCAGTCAAGGCAGCGACCTTCAGATCAACCGGGTCACTCAACACCGGTGCGCCCGGAGGAATGGTGACAGAGGCCCTTCCCCCGAAGGTCAGCGCCCGATCAGATTCGGGCACGATTTTTGCACCCTGTTGCACAAGAGCCACGTGCGCAGCGCCAATCGTGAGCGCCGCATTTCCGAATGCATTCGACAATCGAACCCGCAGGCGCCCGCCGCCGATTGTGGGTTTCACCACCATCCGGAGCGTTTGATTCTCGAACACGGGCGTTGGCGGTAGTCCTGGGAATGAAAGCGGTGCATGAATAGCAGTGCTCCAGGCGCTGACCCAGTATCCATCAGTGGGAGGCGTTTGCGCGCCAGCAACTGGGCTAACCAGCATCACAGCCAGAATGAGGGCAATCATCACGAGTCGTGTTCTCACCACGGTTTCTCCACGTTTCACAGTCCCTCGATCCTCTCTATATCGGTATCCAGAACGGATCACCGGATGGAATGAACTTGATTGGCACCTCACTGACAAAAGCCTGCAGCCAGCGAGCGCACTCGTCCATGCCCGCTTCCTCTCCCCCTTGATGCGGGAGCTGGATGAGCGCTTTCTTCTCCCCGGCGGCGATCGCATCGCGGATGTATTCTGGCGCTTCCCATTCCCTCCCTTCGAACACGAGAAGAACATCGACCTTGGGCAGCTGGGGCATGCACTGGAGAATGTAGTGACCTCCATTGCCAACCCGACTGACGCGCAGCTTTGGATCGCCGACCAGGCGCATACTGCGGAGCTTCAACTTCTTTTGCATGTCCCGCGCCAACTCTTCGAAACTGGTCTCCGGGATCACATACTGAATCGAAAATGGGTTGTCGCTTTTGACGCGGTAGTCTTCCCACCCCATCGCTCGATTCCATCCGGCAAAGATGCCATCGCTCGGTCGCCGGGCGTGCCAGTGATCGTGGAACCGCCATACCACCATCTTGTGCTTCTCGATGAAATTCACCTTGTGCCGGTAAAGTGAATCATCCCGCAGATCGGAGACCACATCGGCGGCGCTCCAGAATGTGGGTTCGTGCGTGATCACGAAATTGTTTCCCGCTGCTGCCGACCGCTCCAGCAGATCCAGGGTGGACATGAAGGTTGTGGTAATTCCTGTGATCGGCGCGTCCGGGTCGCCGATTTTGAATTCGTCCGCGGTGGGAGTCCTCCACGGCACTCCGACATTTTTTCGGATTCGCTCGACGACCTCACGAGCTGTCAGTCGCGTCGGGGACGATTGCCCGCGCATTAGAGACGGCCCGAGGAGCAGGCCGCTGCTGGCCAACTGACAGAAGCGCCGACGCGACAATGGTGTCTGGTTCACGAGTTCCCTTCTACGACAGCACCCAGAATGGCTCCCCGGCGGGAACCCACTCGATTGGAACTTCACTGATAAAGCTCTTCAGCCACGCGGCCATTTCGCCACCACCCGGCTCCTCAGAAGCTTGCTGCCCAATGAGAATCAGTCCTTTGACCTTCCCTGCCGTGACCAGGTCCGCAAAATATGGGACGGCCTCCCATTCGACCGCATCGCCTGCGATTACGACATCCAAACCTTGCTCGCGCAGCATGCGTTCGCTGTCCGCCACCAAAAGCAAGCCGTGGGTGAGTGCTACGTTGCTGACGCTGGACACAGCGTCGCCGATCACGCGAACCCCGTGAATCTTCAGTTTCGTCTGGAGATCCTGGGCCAGGCGCCCGAGCGAATTCTTCCGCAGCTGGAAATAAACATTTCGTGGGTCGTACTCATCGAGGCTCTTAGCCGGAACATGGAACTTTTCCCAACTCAGGGCGCGAACCAATCCGCGAAGCTGGCCGTCGGAGCGACGCGCATCCCAGTTCTCGACCAGACGGATGATGACCAGGTTGTTCTGCGTGATGAAATCCTGCTTGGCGCGGCACACCGGATCGTTGTCGGTCATCTCCTTGGGAGGAGCAGGACTATTGCGCCAAAACAACGGGGCACGCTCGCCGCGGCTATAAAAAGGAGCCTCGCGGCAGATGATGGTGTTCTTACGGGAAGCAACCGCGCCTCGAAGAACTTCCAGGGTCGGGGTAAATGTGGTCACGATCCCGGTAACAGCGGTATCGGCGCTTCCGTGAAGAATGCCGTCTGAAAAGCCGTCCGACCGCTGGCTCTGCCAGGGTACTCCTACGTTCTTCTGAATTCGATCGAGTAAGACCTGACCAGTAAGCATGGGTAAAGCCACAAACTTCCATCAGCTATGAATGCACGCTGTATACAGCCTACGAAGCACCAACTTTACTTTCCGTCCAAACGACGATCAAAGAACTTAACAATCACATTCAATGCATCTTTCGACTCGGGCACATCTACGTTGTAGAAAAACCCGTGGAACAAGCCTTCCCAGACGTGAAGCTCGGTTTCCACTCCCGCCTTCACCAATTGCTCATGGGAGTAGATCGCGCCACTCAGTTCAAACCCCCGCGTGCCTGTGATCATTAGCGTTGGCGGAAACTTGGCGAGAACATCCGGTGAACTGACGGGGGAAACCAGAGGGTCTTTGGGATTGGTCCCGCTGAAATACCCCAGCGGCGGCCCGTCCGAGGGACGCGGTGGCATGGGCGGCGCGAGTCGCGCCTCGCCGAGCGGCCAGGCGGTGTATAGCGCATCGCCGCCAAAAGCACCCCCCGCACCCGCACAGAAGATTCCAATTGCCCCCGGCGCCGGAAGGTTGTGGGCCTGAAACCAGGCGACGGACATTGCGGTCTGCATTCCGCCAGCCGAGCAGCCGTATATACCAATGTTTTGCGGCTTGTGCGTCTTCAGAAGTTCCTGATACACGGCTGCAACGTCCTCGCTCGCAGCGGGAAATTTATTGTCCGGACCTTGACGATAATCGACACTGACTACTTCGATCTGTCCCAAGGCCGAAATGGGAATCGATTCGAGTTCTGCACAACCAGGCCAGCAGCCTGAAAAGCCGCCGCCGTGCAGATTGATCAGAAGTCTATTCTTGTTCCTTGCTGAGACTCCAGACTTGGGCGTGTACACATACACATGCACGCCGCCGACTTTCTGGTCTTTCTTCTCGACCGCAAACAGTTCGTAGTCGCGTGCTAGATATCCCTTCATGAAGCGAGGTACTCCAGCATCCTGTTTCAGGATTTCCGGATCCTGCATGTCTTTCAAATGCTGGGTGACGTACGCCTTTGCCTCCGCGCTGAGAAACGGGGACATGGGCACGGTCTGAGCAGGAACTTCCACGGTGCCGTCGGCTTGCACCACGACTTTGGATGGCTCCACGGCGGGACGATCCTGACCAAAGACTGTACTGGGGGAGGGAATGCCTAGAAGGGCTGAACACAGCAACTGCAGGATGAAGCGCTGGTTCGACATAATCGCGATCCCCTTACCATTGGATTGAGCATGCTCGCGCTGATTAAACAATGTGGGCACCGGCCATTGCTGGCCGGTGCCGCTGAGAGGATCAGAAGCCGAGGCGTAGGCCAAACTGAATCGCGCGCGGCGGGTTCACCTGCGAAAGCACAACACCGAAATTCGGACTACCGATCTGCTCGTTTGGCGTGCCGAATCGCGCATGGTTGAATGCGTTGAAGAACTCCGCCGTAAATTGCAGATAGACATTTTCTGTAATGTTGTTGCGTTTTGATATCGAGAAATCCCAGTTATTAATGTGATCCATGCGGACGGAGTCGATGTTTCGCGGTTCGTTGCCGAACCTCACTTCGCCGGATGGATTGAAAATGGCGCCCTCGTTCACTGCCACAAAGCAGTCCGTGTTAAACCAGCCGTTTGCCGCCCTGTTTTGACGCGAGCCCGACGCTTTCAGGTTGCAGCTTGGAGCCAGATCGGGACGCATCCATAAACCTTGCGCGCCGAAGTATCCCTGCCCCCCGCCAAAGTTGCTAAGAGTCGTAGCGGGAAAGAACTGGTACACGCTCATGGGGACACCACTCCGGAAAGTCGTGATGCCGTTGACCCGCCATCCACCGATGACGCCGTTCAACACTCCGTGAGCATCCCCCATATAGCGCTTGTTGCGGCCGAAAGGTAAGTCAACACCGTACCCAATGGACAGGTTGTGAGGAATGTCGTAGGAACTAGGCGCATACTCTTTTTCCAAGTGGTTATTGTCCTGAGTCGACCCTCCGAAGATGAAGCCTTCGTCGAGGAATGCGCTGGAGCTATCCGTGTTGGACATCAGCCGCGACCAGGTATAGGCCACACTGAGAATGCCGTTGTCGCCAAACCGTTTCCTATAGGAGGCCTGCAGCGAACGGTAGTTGGATCTGCCTCGGTGCGGATCCAGGAATAGAACTCGCCGATATTGTGGGAACGGCAGCAAGAGCTGGCCCGTGGCAATCGTAGGTCCTGCGAAGGGACCACTCGTAATGATGCCAGCGAACGGATTTGGCACCTGGGCCTCTAAAGCGGCCGGCCCCATGGAGAAATACTTATCGGGCAATTGATTCAGATTGATATTCGAAACGGTCGCCCACCCCTGCAGGAGGAGGTGTGTACCCTTCGAACCGGCGTATGCCACCGTGAGCGAGGAATCCTTGCCGATCTGCCGTTCGAATGCCGCGTTCCATTGCTGAACATATGGCATTGGATCGCCAGGCACGCGCATGGCAAAGACGGGCAGTCCATAGAAGTCGCCCGGCGTCGCGCTCCGCCGCTTTGGCTGCGGCAGCCCGTTGGGGAACGGGTTAGCCACTGTCGACGTTGAATCACCGGCACCCTGAGCTGCATTGATGGGCGAGAGATTAGGTCCATCCTGGCTAAGCGTAGCGGGCGGATATGAGATCCCATACGCCCCCCGCAATACAGTTTTGTCGGTGAGCCGGTAGGCGAATCCGAGGCGCGGCGAAAACAGTTTCCAGTGTAGATTGTCTTCTCGTTGTGATTTCCAATCCGGACTGTTAACCAGAGCCACATTTCCCATCACTTGTTGCGTCTGGCCGGTGACCGGATTATCGATGGATCCGATCGGGCTGGCTTGGTTGGGCAGAAACACGGTGTCATTATTACTGGCTTCTGAGAAAACGCTGGGCTGATCCCAGCGGAGACCGGCGGTGATGGTAAGTTTTCTGGTGGCCTGGAAGGTATCGTCGATAAAGAAACCATAGGACGTGAAGTACGCTCGGGAGCCGCCCACCATTCCAGACGCTACCTGTGAGCCTTGTCCCCCAAGAATGCCAAGCAGTGCCGACGCCACTGCGTTGCCCTCGGTCGGCAAGCCGGGTGCCGCAGTAGCCGAATTGTCGAAGTTCACCGTGAGTACCCCGTTTTGCGGGGCGGAAACCCACTGCACATGGCGACCGGCACCGCCAAACTTGAGCTGATGGCGGCCAATAATCTTAGTGAGAGTGCCCGACAATCCGATTACGTTTTGGGTCCAAAACAGCTGCGAACCAATGCCATTACTGCCCGTGGTTCCAGAGTTATCGTTGAAGGCCATTGCGGGATAGTTCGCTGGCGCCAGAAGCTGGCTTGTAAGACCTGCCCAGCCCGGACCGAATTGGGAGAGGTCAACGCCCTCACTGTCGGGGAACTCGTGTTGGAAAACACGCAGATAAGAAAGCCGCAAATCCAGAATCGTCGAGGAATTGATGGCGTGAGTGTCCCCGAGGATCGCCGAATGTGTGTAGACACCCGTGTGGCCCTGGCCGGCTGTGTGAGTTCCCCAGGCATCATAGGCGTCACTATCTGCCTTCCAATACGAGTAGCGCCCAAACAGAGTGTTCTTTTCGGAAAAATGATGGTCCACACGGGCGTTGTATTGAGCGTTGACTCCGCCGGTCGCCATATTCGTAATGAAGTTATTCGATACACCCGGCCGGTTAGGCGCGGGGTAAGATTTCGCAAAGAGCGCTAACGCCGAGGTGTCAAGAGGGGTCGTAATCAGATTGTTAGCGAAGGGCGTCCCGTCCGCTGGATTGTAGATTTGATGGATTGGGTTGTCTTGTAGGTCTTTATCATCACAGATTCCACCCGTAAATCCAGTGGTACAAATTCCCGAAAAGTCACCAGTCAACATGTCGGCTGTAGGAACTGTATTGTTGACGGGCGTTCCAGTTTTCAATACTTGACGCTCGAACCCGAAGAAGAAGAATGTCTTGTCCTTCAGGACCGGCCCGCCGATCGTACCACCAAACTGATTCTGCCTGAGTGGAGGACGAGCAAGCGCGGTTCCACCCGGACCATTGTGGTTGTTGAAGTAGTCGTTCGCGTTCAAGACTTTGTTCCGCAGGTACTCGTATGCAGTCCCATGGAACTTATTGGTTCCCGACTTCGTCGTGAGGTTTATGATTCCTCCCGCGTAGCTGCCATACTCGGCCGCAACATTGTTCGTCACAACACGGAACTCCTGCACGACATCCTGAGATGGAATCAAGGAATTTAAATTGCCGGCCGGCGCATTGGACGCGACGCCATCGATATAGAACGAGCTCTGGTTACCGAAGCCGCCACCGATCGCGTAGTTTCCAAACCCAATGGCGTTAGTTCTAGCGCCACCTGACTGATTGGAGACTGCGTTGCCGTACGTGCCACCCTGGGCGACGACACCCGGCACCAGCGTCAGCATGTTGTTTACGTTTCTTCCACTGAGAGGTATGCTCTCAACTTCTCGCAGACCGACGGTTGTCCCCAAGGACGCGCTGTCCGTCTGCAACGGCGGCGCCTCGGTGGTCACAACCACACTCTCGCTCACATTGCCGACCTGCAATGTAGCGTCTACACGGGTAGTGACGTCCACCTGAACCTCGACGTTTTGCTGGGTAAAACGCTTGAAGCCAGCTTGCTCAATCTCGACCCGGTACAAGCCCGCGCTGACGTTGGCAAAGGCGTAGGTGCCGGCACTACTGGTCGGCATCGATCGATTCTCGTTCGTGCCGACATTGGTGAGGGTCACCTTCGCGCCTGAGACGGTTGCACCGGTGGGATCGGAAACGCTTCCGACTACACCACCAAACCTGACTTGAGCGTTGGCCGACAGACATGATCCGACAACTCCGGCGAGAACCAGAACACTCATCACCCGCAAAGCAACGGATCGCGGAGTCGAGAAACCTGCGACTCTGGCCATGAAGGTCTTTGCAGAATGAAAGGAGAGGTTGGAAAACTTCGACAACTCAGCAGGGACAGCGGTCAGAGTCTTACGCATCTTGTTACCCCTCGACTTGGAAAGGCAAAGTTGTTTTGGGCTCGCTGCCGGGGCGCGAAATTGATGCCTCTACACGCCCGAACACGAACGTCGCCTCAACTCGACCGGCGACAATCCGCAAGCAGTTAGGACGAACCAACTAGAAGCTTTGGCATCCTGAGTTGTCAAGGCAAATTGCAGACAACTATCAAGAAGTTGTCTATACCATCGCGAGTGGAAAGGCTTCCAGAAATGGTATTCCACCTATCCGTGGAGAGAGACTGATGGGTTCCTGGCTGAAGGTCGGTCGGCTTCGCGTCGCGCCGTACAACCAATTCATATCCGCTAGTTCCTACTATTTTTCTTTACCTGCATGCCGCACGATTTGCGCACGATCAGTTCGCATCGGAGAAGCACGTCTCGCGGGGGCAGATCAGGATTGGCAATTCTGTCAAGCATGACCGCCACCGCAATCCTTCCGATGTCACGGCAAGGCTGGTGCATGGTGGTGAGCGGTACCGGCAGCAGCCGCGCATATCTCACATCGTCGATCCCTACGATGCGAATGTCCTCCGGGATCCGCTGACCGAGAGAGAGCAACGTATGCATGAGATTTCCGGCCGTAAGATCGTTCGCACACACGAACGCATCGGGCCGATCTTTTTTTAGCATGGACTTGATGAATTTCGGGTCGGAAGCATTCCCGGTTCTGACCAAATCGCGAGCGGGCTTCTCACCCTGCAACAGCAGAGCCTCTCGATAGCCCGCAATTCGAGCATCCACGGTCGGCGCCGAATTTGGTCGCGCGAAAAACATGATGCGTTTCGCCCCCGCCTTAAGCAAGTGTTCCGTGGCCAGGAAGGCCGTGCGACGGTTATCAATCCCCACCAGATCGTACTTGCTGCGTTGAGGATATGGCTCCAGACAGCGGTCCAGGAGCACAACGGGAATGCGAGCTCGATCGAAGGCCGCAACGATCCTGTGGTTTGCCTGAAATCTGTTTGTACTGAACTCAACAGGGGCGAAGAATACACCGGAAACCTTGCGTGAAATGTAGTGCTCGCAGAGCTGCTCTGCTGCTTGTTCTTTCTCGTGTTCCTGTGGGGTAGCATTACCCCAAAGCAAAGCGTGATGCATGGCCTCTTGCGCCTCCATCATGCCTTTGCAGATTGCCTCGAAAATTTCAGTCTGCCCAAGTTCGGGGATCAGCAGCCCGAACACGTGGCTTCCCGTCTTTGAATTTGAAGAAACGAACGTACCGGAACCAACACGCCGCGTGACAAGTCCCAATAACTGCAGCTCGTGCATGGCACGAAAGACGGTCATGCGTGACGCACCAAAGCGCCTGACCAATTCCGCTTCGCTGGGCAACCGCTTGCCCGACTTGTAACGGCCAGACGCAATATCTTCCTGAAGTTTTTCGAGGATCTGGCGGTATTTGTGATGCGCCATCGTGGTCTCCCGGTGTTCAGCGAGCCTGTCGTCGACACGGCAACAAAGCCCACAAACACGACATCTTACTCCTGCGAAAGGCCGGATTACCATATACAACTTAAATGCTATTTATTGGCAATATGCTTGACGGCGAAGTCGCGGCCCCTTAAGTATTGTGGTTTGCGCGAGGCTCGTTTCTCCTCTGTCGTAGTGCGCTTCGGAGGCCAGAAGGGCGCGATTGTGAAGAATCAAGTTCAACTCATCACCTACGTTGATCGACTCTGTGGCGATCTGAAGCGGTTGGCGTTGATGTTGCAAGGTCCGTTCCACGGACTTTTCGGCGGAGTGCATCTCCTGCCGTTTTTTTACCCGATCGACGGGGCAGATGCCGGATTCGACCCCGCCGATCACACACAGGTTGATCCACGGCTAGGCGACTGGAATGATGTGCATACATTGAGCGAAGAGGCTGATGTAATGGCGGACCTCATCGTCAATCACATATCGACGGCCTCACCCCAATTCAAGGACTTTTCGCGTAACGGCCCAAGCTCCCTATTTGCAGGTATGTTTCTCACCTATGATCGGGTGTTTCCGACGGGTGCCCATGAAGAAGAGTTGCTGCGCATTTATCGTCCGCGCCCCGGGCTTCCGTTCACCAATGCCTTGCTGGAGTCAGGAGAGCGCCGGCTCCTGTGGACTACATTTACCCCCCAACAGGTCGACATCGATGTGCAACACCCCCAGGGCGAAGCATATTTGCAGACGATCCTAAGCACTTTTCAGACTGCTGGCGTACGCATGATTCGGCTGGACGCTGTGGGTTATGCAATTAAGAAGCAGGGAACAAGTTGTTTCATGATCCCGGAGACGTTCGGCTTCATCTCGACGCTTGCGTCCCAGGCTCACGACCTTGGGATGGAAGTCCTGGTCGAAATCCATAGCCACTATTCGCAGCAACTTGAAATTGCGCGACAAGTGGATTGGATATATGACTTCGCGCTTCCTCCGCTCATCCTGCATTCGCTGTTCGCGCGCGAGTGTAAGGCGCTTGGACATTGGCTCAGAATCCGCCCGAAGAACTGCATTACCGTGCTCGACACTCACGACGGCATTGGAGTGATTGACGTCGGCGCTGGCACATCCGGCGAGCCGGGCCTGCTTGAACCGGAAGAGATCGACAGCCTCGTTGAGACCATCCATTCCCGAAGCAAAGACCAGAGCCGAAAGGCCACCGGTGAGGCGGCAAATAACCTCGACCTTTATCAGGTGAATTGCACTTTCTTCGACGCGTTAGGGCAGAGTGAGGACGAGTATCTCATCGCCCGAGCNNGACATCAATCGCCACTATTACAGGTCGACAGAACTCGAAAAGGCGCTGCAAGCCCTTCCGGTGCGGAAGTTGATTGAACTGATTCGTATACGCAACAGCCATCCTTCTTTTGCCGGAACAGCGAAAATCGAGACTCCATCCGATCGAAACCTGACGATCACATGGACGAATGATGGACACTGGACAAAGCTCGACGTGGATTTCGCCAAGGCACAAGCGGTAGTGACCTACTCCAGCGAAAGCCCCGCCAATGGACTGCAGGGCGGGCGTTGGGAATCACGGGAAAACGTCGACTTTCCGAAGGTAATGCAATGAAGGATAACGCCAGTGCAGTACAGAATTTGTCCGCGATCAAATGGCTCACGTTCTTGATGTTCATGATGTTTGCGATGACGACGGACTCCGTCGGCGTCATTATTCCTGAGGTCATTAAAGAGTTTCACCTCAGCATGACCGTTGCAGGCGCGTTCCACTATGCTGCGATGTCAGGGATCGCGGTCGCGGCTTTCTTCCTTGGTTACTTGGCTGACAAGTTGGGACGAAAAAGAACCATCATTTTAGGCTTGGTTCTTTTTGCGCTGAACTCTTACCTGTTCGCCATTGGCAGGTCTTTCGTTTTCTTCATCGTCCTGCTCACGATTTCTGGAGCGGCAATCGGCATTTTCAAGACCGGAGCACTTGCCCTCATTGGCGATATCAGCACATCCACGACGCAGCACACCGCAACCATGAATGCGGTAGAGGGGTTCTTTGCCGTGGGGGCCATCATCGGTCCTGCGATTGTGACCCACTTTCTTGCGGTGGGTATTTCGTGGAAATGGCTCTACGTGATCGCCGGTAGCATTTGTGTGATCCTCATCGTGATCAGTTCATTGGTCCGCTACCCGCAATCCGCAAAAAGCACAGAGGGCGTGGACCTGCGCCGGACCGTGCTGATGATGAAGAATCCTTACGCTCTCGGGTTTTCGGCAGCGATATTCCTGTATGTGGCGGTCGAAAGCGCGATTTATGTGTGGATGCCCACTCTCCTCGCTGGTTACCACGGCCGGGCGGCATGGATGGCGGCTTATGCAATTTCGATCTTTTTCGTCCTGCGCGCAGCGGGAAGATTTATTGGCTCCTGGATGCTCGCAAAGTGGAACTGGGCTGCGGTTGTAACTCTATTCAGCCTGGCTATATTGGTCTGCTTTGTCGTGAGCATGGCGGGCGGAATCGGCACCGCCGTATTTCTTTTGCCTCTGTCCGGCTTGTTCATGTCTATTCTTTATCCCACCATCAACTCCAAAGGCATAAGTTGTTTCCGCAAGTCAGAACATGGCGCGGTGGCGGGCGTGATTCTGTTCTTCACTTGCCTGTCGGCAGTGCTGGGACCACTTGCAATGGGGGCGATCAGCGACGCCCTTGGTGATCCAAAAGACGGATTTATTCTCGCCACGGGTTTTGCGGCTGTTCTCTTCATCGCACTGCTGCTCAATTGGATTTTCAATCCTACGCGACTACTTCTACAGAAGCTCGATGTCACGGAATACCAAGCCGTTCGCGCTTAGGACATAACGTGCAGGCCGGAGCGTTAGTCGGTCCACTCGAGCACTGTCCTTGAAGTTCGGCGGCCTTTTCACAAGTGGCACTGGCCTGCTATAAAGCCGTGACACTATTTTTGAGGAAGTGCCGAATTGCCTAATCACAAGCGCCCATCGTCCGTTGTTCATCATTCGAACATCCTGGATGGCCGGCCTGGTTTCCGTATTCACGGCAAGTGGGGCTATGTCTCAGTCCTTGAAGGTGGGGGTCACATATGCGAATTGATCATGCACAGTGCTGGTGATGTCAATCCTATGTGGCGGCCCACCTGGAAAACGATCGATCCGGAGTGTTACACGCCGCGCAACCACCTCCGAACTTACGGCCCCCCACCTGAAGGCAAACTGCTCGCCGGCATCGCTGGTCACAGCATCAGCTTCGATTATTTCGGACCGCCGTCCCCAGAAGAAATCGCAGCCGGACATAGCACGCATGGTGAAGCTCCCGTAGTGACCTGGCATCGCCAAATCTCGCGCGGATCGCCGACCGGGAGCCTACTCTTCGTGGCTGATCTTCCGCAGGCGCAAATGCGTTTGCAGCGAGTAATCGCGCTGGATCGCGAAGCACCGATTATCGATGTTGAAGAGACGGCATTCAACCTCGGCACTTTTGATCGGCCCATCTCTTGGAACCACCACGTGACCTTCGGCCCGCCATTTCTGGAGCCGAACATCACTCTGTTTGATATGCCTGCGACTCGCAGCAAGGTTTGTCCCGCCACATTCAGCACGAAGATGTCGCTGCAGCCAGACGCCGAATTCCGCTGGCCTAAAGCTCCCAAGAAACGTGGAGGCTTCCTGAACCTTCGTACCAGTGAAAAGGGGAGATACGGGCATTACACCGCGCATTTGCTGGACCCAACCCACAAGCCCGGTTTTATCGCCGTGTGCAACCCCAAGATGGGACTGCTGGTCGTATATCTGTTCAACCGAAATGACTATCCGTGGGTTGGCAATTGGGAGGAATCTTACAATCGTGTTCAATCAATAACTTATGTCGTATCAACACGCTGATTAGTTCGACTCCCGCCGCCTCCACCAATCATTCTAAACAACTTATCTATTATTCCTTCTAGATGCTGGTTGGTTCTGGCACCCGTGGTGCGGGGCGTGTGTTTTCGACATGAACCAAAGGGCGGACAGCCCATCGGCGATTTTGGAAAATGCAGCGTTTTCTTCAACCAATGAAATCGACAGTGCCGCATTTCTTGGGAATACTCATTTGATAGTCTCCTCCGCTCCAGAGGACTCAGGGGGTAAGCCGCAACCCAACGATCTACGCCCGAAACAACTGGGTGTCTGGTCACTTGCCGACCGTCGTTGGGAGTCGAAGGTTGACCTGAGCGAACCGACCGGCATCATCATGCCGTGGAAGGAGTGGATTGTTAGCTTCTATGACCATCCGAAGTTGGTCGAGCGAGCCACGGGCCAGATCGTTCATCGGTGGGATCACGTGTTTTCCGGTAAACAAGTTGGCCCCATCGATCTGGGCGATCCGCCCCCGCCTCCAATGGCGATTGACTGGCAGAGGGGCCGATTCGCGGTCGCGGACTCGAAGAACGTCACGGTGGTTGCCCTTTAGCCTTCGAGCTTGCTAGGTGTGCCATTCCAAGAGCTGTTTCTATACAACTGTCGTAACATCCCGATTACACTCAGAACCCCCGGAGACCCAGGGCCGTGCGGGGGCGTAGTGAGTGTAATCGCCT
>PMCH01000062.1:3392-4094 GCA_003154055.1 Acidobacteriaceae bacterium | reverse complement strand
CCGCTACGCACTCCTTCTCGGCCGCACCGCCAGATCTCGCAGCTGCGCCAGGATGCTCGACATCTGCATGCCGTTCAGTTGGGCCACGAAGGGAAGAATCTCGGCCACGAACTGATCTTCCACCAGTTCGCGAACTTCTTCCTGCCGGTTTCGTTCTCCACCCGTGAGCAGGTCCGGCACCGTCACCTCCAGCGCCCGGGCCAACCTCTCCAGCGAAGAAAGCGTCGGCGTTGCTTTTTCGTTTTCGATTTTCGACACGTAGGTTCGCGGCACCGACATCCGCAATGCAAGTTGCCGCTGGCTCAACCCATTGCGCAAACGCAGCGAACGGATGGAGCTGGCCAGGTTCAGATGTCCGCGACCGTTGCCATGGATCGGCATCATCAACGGCAGGGGTTCGGTTATGACGATTTCCGGCTCCTCCTCGTCTAATGACAAGTGGCACCGGCGACAGAGATTATTGGTTGTACGGAATTGGACCAACAGGCAACGATCGCATCGGATAACCTCCCGTGAATCCACGGGAGTGAGTGTGGTAGCCATTCAGGGTTTGGGAGTGCCAGAGCAGGGGCTACTCTCAAAGCCAACTGCAGCGTAATCTGCTGGATTGGGCCTGTGGAAGTCAAGGGAAAACGTGGGCAATACAAGGCTCTTGAATTGGAAAATGCTGATCAGGCGGCGAAAATCAGAAGAAAACAGGTA
>PMCH01000062.1:373-3379 GCA_003154055.1 Acidobacteriaceae bacterium | reverse complement strand
AGAACTTTGGGGCCTCGTCGGACTCCTCCACGACTTCGACTACGAGAAGTATCCAACCGCAGCGGAGCATCCCTACAAGGGCAATGAAATCCTGAAAGAGCGCGGCTACTCGGACGAAATCCGCCGCGCCATCATGTCGCACGCCGAATATTCCGGAGTTCCACGCGTCACGCCCATGGAGAAAACCCTCTTCGCCTGCGACGAACTCGCCGGGTTCATTACGGCCTGCGCGCTGGTGAAGCCCGGCAAGTCACTCGCCGAAGTCGAAGCCAGATCTGTCCGGAAAAAAATGAAAGACAAAGCCTTCGCCAGGAGCGTCAACCGCGACGACATCACCAACGGCGCCGCCGACCTGGGAGTGGATTTGGAAGAGCACATTGCGTTCTGCATCGAGGCGATGAAAGCAATCGCGAAGGAGCTAGCTCTGGACGGCAGCCTGGCACAGTCAGCATCGCCTCAGACCATGTAGGGGCGGACACAGCCCGCCCGATAACACTATTGATCTCCAGGCAACCAACGCTGGTACGTGAACCCGACATCCTTCCTCGTTCGCCCAGCGCTGTCTATGATCTCAACCTTCAACTTGCTCGCCTTCCGGAGTTGTGGCACTGCCACCTGCACCACGTAGAAACCGTTCACCTGAATATTCAGCATTTGCGTGTAGAGTCTGATCTGATTATGAGTGCTTTCGTTGTCGTCGTATTCGAATTCCCAGGGAAAACCTGCCCCCGCAACGCCACGGTACCCGCGAACCCCGAAGACAAAACCGCCGGAATCTACCGCCGACTCGACCAGAGAATCGACGCCTTCTCGCTCCTCCTCCGAAGGTGTCGGTTCGGCGAAGAGAAATGCAAAAAGCCGAACTCCCGACTCCCGCAGCGCCGCCCTGGTCCTGCCGCTGGAAGCATGGCTCATATTGTCCCCGCCATCGGTAATCGCATACACAGCGTCTCCCGAACGGTATGGCTGCAATAAATTCAAACCAACCAGAATCGCATCTCGCAGCGCCGTGCGCCCTTTGGTGCTTCCTCTCCGGCTCGCTCCTTGTTTCATCCAAGTAGCCATCGAGCTCCTGCTTTGCGTGAAGTCAAGTACGTCGCGCACCTGATCCGAGAACGTGAGCAGCGCGACCGGGACGTCTTGGGGGGTCTGTGTCAGCAGATCTTCAAGCGCTTCACTTGCGATCTTCCACTTCTTGTTGTCAATGCTCGGGGTCATGCTGCCGCTCATGTCGAGCAGAACAACGATTCTGCGGGGGGCAAGGCTGTACGAGGCGCCCATAACCGTCGCCGGATGCCCATTCACCTTGACGCGAAAATTCTCTTTCTTCAGGTCTCGAATGGCGTTGCCGTTGCGATCTAGAACATTCACCAGCGAGCGGATCGGTTGGGTCGCGGCCTGCTGCGCCGAGGACGAGAAAGGAAATGTCAGAAGAGTTACGATCGAGAGAAGAAGGTTCGCGGCGCGGAACATGTAGGCCTCCGAGCGGCCGCAGTCTACCACGGCAGTGCCTTCATACTCCGTGACTGTGTTACTGCGTGCGTCCCCGATGGTCCTTCAGCGCAGCGCTTCGGCCACTTTCCCGGCCGCGATCATCTCCGCAATGCTCGCGAAGTCCTGGTACATCACGCGGTCTTTCTCCATCGTCGGACACACCGCCCGGATGGCCGCATGCGCCTGTTGCAGCGGCTTCGAGGTCTTCAGCGGAGCGAGAAAATCAATCGCTTGCGCCGCGGCCATCGCCTCAATCGCCAGGGTGTTTCTCGTATTCTCGACAATCTTCTTCAGCTTGATCGCCGCTGTCATGCCCATCGAAACGTAGTCTTCTTTATTGCCGGACGTGGTGATCGAATCAACCGATGCAGGATGCGCCAGCACCTTGTTCTCGCTCACCAGCGCCGCCGCCGTTACCTGCGGCATCATGAAGCCCGAGTTCAGTCCCGCGCCCGGAGCAAGAAATGGCGGCAGGCCTTCGCTGAGCGCCGGATTCACCAGCCGCTCGATCCGCCGCTCGCTGATACCGGCCAGCGCACACAACGCAATCGCCAGAAAGTCGAGCGCAAAGGCCAGCGGCTCGCCGTGAAAATTTCCGCCTGAGATGACATCGCCTTCGCCGTCGGCGGCCTTGGCGTTCTTCACGAAGACGAGCGGATTATCCACCGCCGAGTTCGCCTCGGTCTCAAACACCGCGCGACAATGGGCGAGTGTGTCGCGCACCGCGCCGTGCACCTGAGGGATGCAGCGCAGCGAGTACGCGTCCTGCACACGTCCACAGTCGCGATGCGAGTCTCGGATCTGGCTTCCCTCCAACAGGCGGCGCAGATTCGCGGCGGTCTTCATCTGTCCCGCATGCGGACGGGCCTTGTGAATGCGCTCGTCGTAGGCGACGTCGGTACCCTTGAGCGCATCGCACACCATGGCACCGATCACGTCGGCCGAATCGTTCAACGTTTCCGCAGCCAGCAGCGAGAGCGTGCCAACAGCCAACATGGCTTGCGTGCCATTAATCAGCGATATGGATTCCTTCGCCTCGAGCACCAGCGGCTTGATCTGCGCGCGCTTCAACGCTTCGGCGCTCGGGATGCGCGCACCTTTTTCGTCGAAGCACTCGCCTTCGCCGATCAAAGCGAGCGCCAGATGAGCCAGCGGCGCGAGATCGCCGCTGGCGCCAACGCTGCCTTGCGAGGGGACGAACGGAGTCACGCCGCGGTTCAGCATCTCGCAAAGGGTGTCGATAATGACGGCGCGCACTCCCGAGTGTCCTTTCGAGAGCGAGGCCGCGCGCAGCAGCATCATGGCGCGCGTTTCGGGAACCGAGAGCGGCTCGCCCACGCCGACCGCATGCGAGCGCACCAGGTTGATCTGCAACTCGCGGATCTGCTCGCCGGCAATGCGCACATCGCTCAGCTTGCCGACGCCGGTGGTGATGGCATAGGAAACTTTGTTATTGGCGACGAGTGCGTCCACCACGGCGCGGGCACGGCCCACGGCTTCGCGCGCATCGGG
>PMCH01000062.1:0-308 GCA_003154055.1 Acidobacteriaceae bacterium | reverse complement strand
CCGCGGCTGCATCTGCGAATTCGCGACGATGTGGGTCGTCTCGCCCTCGGCCAGCAGTTCGCCGGTTTCCGCGCGCACCAGTTCGTATCCGAAGTGAATCAGCTTTTCGCGGATGTTCTTCAGGTACGTGCGCACCACGACCTCGTCATCATAGTGCACCGGAGCCTTGTAGCGGCAACGGGCGTCGACGACGGCGATGAAGCAGTCGTCTTCGCGTTCCATATCTTTGTAGGTGAAGCCGAGTTGTCGCAGCAGTTACACGCGTCCGACTTCGACCCAGATGAAATGGTTCGAGTGATACACGACGC
>PMCH01000174.1:37137-46042 GCA_003154055.1 Acidobacteriaceae bacterium | reverse complement strand
CCTCCCGGCATCCAATAGCTACAGCCGCATATTTCTCGCGGCGCACTCATTGACAACCCGTTCAGTCCCTAAAAAATTCGGAGGCAAGCCTATGACTGCTGTTATGGAACCGCCCAAGAAGAATGCCGCGGCGGACTACATTGGACAGATTTTCAACCTCATCAAAGCCAAGAACCCAGCCGAGCCGGAATTTCACCAGGCAGTGATGGAAGTGCTGGAGTCCCTGCGGCTCGTGCTGGAACGTCATCCCGAGTATCAGGAAGCCAAGATTCTGGAGCGCATCACGGAGCCCGAACGAGTCCTGATGTTCCGCGTGCCCTGGTTCGACGACAAGGGCAAAGTGCAAGTCAACCGCGGGTTCCGCATTGAGATGAACAGCGCCATCGGCCCCTACAAGGGCGGCCTGCGGTTCCANNATGGGCGGCGGCAAGGGCGGTTCCGATTTCGATCCCAAGGGCAAGAGTGACAACGAGGTGATGCGGTTCTGCCAGAGCTTCATGACCGAACTGTCCCGTCACATCGGTCCTGACACGGACGTTCCGGCCGGCGACATCGGCGTGGGCGGACGCGAAATCGGCTTCTTGTTTGGCCAGTACAAGCGCCTGCGGAACGAATTCTCGGGCGTGCTGACCGGCAAGGGCCTGGCTTGGGGCGGTTCGCTGATTCGTCCCGAGGCCACTGGCTATGGCTGCGTGTACTTTGCCGAGGAAATGCTGAAAACGAAGAAGCAGACACTCGAAGGCAAGGTGTGCCTGGTTTCCGGCAGCGGCAACGTCTCGCAATACACGGTCGAGAAACTGCTCGATCTGGGCGCGAAGCCCATTACCCTGTCCGATTCCGACGGCGCGATCTATGACGCCGACGGCATCGATCGCGAAAAACTCGCGTTCGTGATGGATCTGAAAAACAACCGTCGCGGCCGCATCAAGGAGTACACGGAAAAATTCAAGAAAGCCGTGTACAACCCGACCGACAAGAAACTCGACCACAGCTGGCTGTGGAACATCAAGGCCGACTGCGCATTCCCGAGCGCCACACAGAATGAGATCAACGCGAAAGACGCGGCCAATCTCATCAAGAATGGCGTGAAGGTTGTCAGTGAAGGCGCGAACATGCCGAGCACACTCGATGCGACCAAGGCGTTCCTCGATGCCAAGATCCTGTACGGGCCTGCCAAAGCCGCCAATGCCGGCGGAGTGGCAACGTCTGGACTGGAAATGTCGCAGAACAGCATGCGGATCGCCTGGACACGCGAGGAGGTCGATGATCGTCTGCACAAGATCATGATCTCCATCCACAAGAGCTGCTTCGAAACGGCCGAGAAGTACGGCACGCCGGGCAACTACGTGAATGGCGCCAATATCGCGGGCTTCCTGAAGGTCGCGAACTCGATGCTTGATCAGGGCCTGGTGTAAGCAGTTCGAGGCCGCTGAAACATTGCGCGGGAGGGACTAGTTCCTTCCCGCGCTTTCTTTTGCGCTGCCCACATGTTTGTATTAATCGCAAGAGGAAAACGGATGGACCAGGTTCGATCCATCCGCCGGCTGGCTTGACTCTTCCAGGAAGGCAATTCAGCCAAACTTTCCAAACAAAGATCAGAGCCGAAGCCCTACTCTTTGGGACTGCGCCGCCACATCGGCAATTGCGGGTTCCAGGTGTGTACTTCCTTTTCGAAATTGCGGGCCGGCGCGTTGGGGACTCCCGCCAGAACTCCCTCGCCTTCGAGAATCTCGGCGATGCGAGCGTCCAGCCGCTTCCGCAGTTCGGGAGTTGTGAACAACGCGATTTCCAAACGCGACAGTTCGCCCTGACCTTCGCACAGAGGGCATCTCACTTTATTGATTTCTGCCATTGAAGAGAGCCGCCTTGGCCGTGACTCCGGCTTCCATCTGACGTCCGAGTCCATTGAATGACTCCCGGCGAAATGGCGCGGTGACTGGTGCCACGTCGCAGGGTGAGGCGGCTCACAAGGGTGTGTACCGGGGCCGGGAGGTTCGGAGGGGCACCAAACGCTGACTGCTGAATGGCCATTTCACTTTGCGCGGGCCAGGACCAGAGTCACATCGTCGGGTTGTTCGTTGTCGCCGATCCAGTCGTCCACCGCGGCGGTGACGAGTTCCGCGATGCGTTCGAGCGGCAGATGTCGATTTTCGCGGACGATCTGGATAAGCCGCTCCTCACCGAATTCGCCATAGTCATTCTCCGGTTCGGTCACGCCGTCGCTGTAGGCAAGGAAAATGTCGCCCCGACGGAGCTGTACAGTCGCTTCCGGAAAGGTGACATGGTCAAACATCCCGACCACCGTTCCGCCGCAAGAGAGCAACTCCGAAGACCCATCGTCGGAGATCAGAATCGGAGGCAGGTGACCGCCGTTGCTGTAGGTGAGGCGGCGCGTGGGACCGTCATAGATCCCGAGGAATAACGTCGCGTATTTTGCCTGGGGAGTGCTCTCAAAAAGCTGCTGGTTGAGAAGCGTGAGCAGCGCTGCGGGCGACGTTTCCGTGCCTTTCAGTTCCGCAGCCAGCATGAGGTCAGAGCCGCCGCCGCCGCCGACCGCAGTCGGTTCGCGCAGCAACGGCACGCCTTCCAGACTGTAGGCTCGCACGGCCGAGTGGATGGTGGCCATCAGAAGGGCGGCCGATATTCCCTTTCCGCTGACATCGCCCACCGCCAGGATCATCTTGTCCGAGTGCAACGAGAGGAAATCGTAATAGTCCCCGCTCACCGTCCGCGCCGGACGGCAGAAGCCGTAGGCTTCCAGTGATTCCAGCTGCGATATGCGCTTGGGGAAGAGCTGCTCCTGCACTTCCTGTGCGATGACCAGTTCATTCTCGAGCCGTTGCTTTTCTTTCTGCTCGAGCACCAGCTTCTCAATCGAAGCCGTCATGGAATTGAACGAGTTTGCCAGGGTAGCAAGCTGGTCGGCTGACTTGACTTCGATCCGGTGACTGAAGTCGCCACGATTGATGTGCTTGGTGGCTTCGTAGAGCTGAGCAACTGCGGACGTGATGCTGCGCGTCAACCTGGTTCCAATCCAGAGGGCCAGCAGTTCGATGATGGCGAACACGATGGCGACTGACAGCAGCACGAACTCCAAGCCCCGGGCAAAATCGCCGAGTGCCGCGAAGAGTTGTTCATAGAGCACCGACGGCCGGGTTCGCACCCGCACCAACACTCCGGCCCGCTCTCGTTCTCCGGTGGACCAGTTGACAACGGAAAGCGCCCCCGGAAAGCTGATCTCGCGATCGAGGAACCCATTTTCCGGCGGAAGAGCGCCGACGGTAAACGCCGGGGCCGGCGGGTGACTGTCGCCTGGCGCCGCACCGCCGGTGCCGGCCGGGCCGGCGCCGGAATCTCCCGGGCCAAGCGTGATTTCGCCCAGGCTTTCCTCGCCCAGACTCTCTGCAATGCGAGCCATTAGCGACTGGTCGAGCGGTTCGCTGGAGATGACGCGGAGTTTCTCGGTTCCCAACTGGATGGTGGTTCCAGTCCGCAGCTCAAACAGGCCGTGATCTTGCACAATCTCGCTGAAATCGCCGGCCAGGGACTTGGGTGCGTCGAACAACCGGTCTCTGTTCTTGTCCGAACAGGTGGGAAGCGGGCGGTCGCCATATCGTGCGCACACCTGGCGTTTCAACCATTGGGGACTGCTTCGCCGCAAACCCAGCAGGGACTCCGCGTTGGGCTCGGCGTGCCGTTCGAGTTTTACCGCCAGTTCATTCGCGATGGCGTTGTTCGCCGTTTCCATTCTGCGGAGATGGGTTGCAATCCCCGAGGCGACGACGTAACTGGCGAATTGCCCCGCCAGAATATAGAGCGTGATGAGAGACATCGCGGTGAGAAGGACGACCGGGATGACGCCGATGAAGACATAGGTGACGATCAGCCGGTTCCGAAGGCGCCAGAGAATTTGCGAACGAAGCCACCGGAATCCGACGATGGCGAACAACACGACGGCGAGCGCGCTGAGAAAAGTCACCCAGCCGCCCAGGCTGGCGGCGATCTTGGGCCTGAGGTGCGATGCCAGTAACTGGAGAACGAAGGCGATAATGTCGAGCGCGACCACATAGAGCCCGGCGCGGGCCGTCCAGCTCTCGGGCCAGAAGCCCTTCTGCCGAAGCTTGCTCTCGATTTCCGGAGGAACGAGTCTCATACCGGCGCTGACTTTAGAGCGGCTCCCGCATCATTAGATCTCAGGATAGAAGTCGAAGAACGCGTCCAGGCTGGTCTTCAGCTCCTTCTCAATGTCGTCCTTGCTGCCTTCGAGCACGTGCATGGTGACGTGGGCCTCGCGGCCATTTTTCAGCTTAAGCGTGGCGTCGCCCACCTCGGCCACTTCCTCCGCCGGAAGCAGGCGCAGGCCATACACCAGGGTCAAATTTGCCATAGCCAGATTGTAAGCTAAGCGGAAAAGAGAGCGAAGGTAGCCGGTAGCTAGTAGTCAGTAGTCAGTGGAAAAACTGCGCGCAGCAACTGCTGGCTACTGACTACCGGCTACGGGCTACCGCTTTCACCCCGGCGGCCACTGCAGGTTGCGGCCGCCAATCAGGTGCACGTGCATGTGAAATACGGATTGTCCCGCGCGCGGGCCAACGTTCAGCACGGTACGATATCCATCTTCAATCGAACGCTGGCGTGCAATCTGCGCGGCGGCGAGTTGGCAGCGGCCCAGCAGTTCGGCGTCTTCCGCCTTGGCTTCTTTCAGCCCGGCGATGTGCTTCTTGGGGATCACGAGCACGTGGGTTGGGCCTTGAGGATTGATGTCTTCAAAGGCGAAGGTGTGCTCGTCTTCGTACACTTTCCTGGACGGGACATCTCCGCTCACGATGCGGCAGAATAGACACTCGGACATTTGTAAACTCCGCCTCCCTGAGATGCTGGATCCGAAGCATGCAACCAGGGAAAATCGAGGCCCTATGCGAATAACAAAACACTATCACTGAAGTGAATGGCTGGCCAACCTAGAAATGGAGAGAGCGCAACAGCGAGGGCCGCATGTTGCGCGAGCGCCTAGTCGAGCCGGACGAGAAAAACTGAACCTTCCTCGGTGGCTGTTTCACGGGCCAGAGTCTCGGCGCGCCCGCGATCGTCATCCAGTACCCGGATCCGGACCCACCAGTCGCCGGTGGGGCTCGAAAAGTGCAGCACCTTCGCGGTGTGATAACGCCGCTGCAGGTGGTCCACTAACTCGCGGGCGCCTTTCTCGTCCGAAAAAGAACCGATCTGGACGGCCCAGCGCCCGCCGGCCTCAAGGGGAGCCGGAGTTCGCAAGACTTCCAGATGCACCCGAGCCACTCCCGGCTGGTAGATATCCACCGCCTTGGCAGCCGCCAAAGAAAGGTCGAGAATACGCCCTTCCACAAAGGGACCACGATCGGTGATCCGCACGATGGCGGAGTGGCCGGTCTTCACATTCGTCACCCGCACGATCGAGCCCAGGGGCAGCGTCCGGTGCGCGGCCGTCATGGCGTGCATGTTATAAACCTCGCCGTTCGATCCGCGGCGGTTGTGATAGGGCGCTCCGTACCAGCTCGACATTCCGGTTTCCTCGAAGACGGCTTTCGCGCCCGCGGGAACTTCGATTTTTTCATCTTCTTTGGCATCTTCCGCCGGCGGGGTTTCAGGCGTGGCTGTCGTGGGCGCGGACGGAGCAGGAGGTTGCGAAATCGAGGGTGGCGGCGGAACCTGCACCCGCGCTTGCTTGTGCCCGCCACATGCGCTCAACAGCACGGCCAAAACAACCAGCAGGAAGGGAAGTGCCAAGCGCACGCTCCGGGGCTCGCGGAAGGACGGATAGGTCACTGATTTTTGCCGTGTTGCGATTCCAGAAAGTCGGCAAACTCGGAGAGCTTTCCGGCCGCCGTCCGCAAGGCTTTCGAGGAATGGGACCGCACCGCCGGGACCACTTCGTCGTTGAGGTACACCACCAGGCTGGCGGTTTCCTTCTCCAGGGTCTCGGCGATATTTGCCACCGAACGATTGAAGCGCACGGAAGCCTCTTCCACTTTGCGGTCGAATTCGGTCATGCGTATTCCGCCAGAATGGCTTGATGGTCACGCGTTGTCGCGGCGCCAGATGCCCTTCAATTATCGGCGGGTCAGGTATCGCGGTCAACCGGGCGAACCTGCTCCACTACCTCCCCACCGGAGGGGAGATGAATGCCCGGCAAGGTCACGGTACAATCACGGGCATGCGTACGAGGCTGGTTACAATTCCGCTTGTCGTTCTTCTGGGGATTACTCTCGGCTGCACTATTGGCAAGGAACGTCCCGCGCGGACCTTCGCCGAAGCAACCGGCGGAGAGAGCATGGAGCGTATGTTCTGGAAGGAAATCAAGGCGGGAAACTGGGTCGAAATCGAACGGGTGCTGGCCTCGAATTATGCCGGCGTGACGCCCGCCGGGATCATCGATCGCGCGGCCGCGCTCGACCAGTACCGCCAGTGGAAATTGAATGACTTCTCGATCGGCGACCTGAGGACGGAACTGAACACCACGACGTTTGTGGTGACCTACACGATCAGTCTGAATGGGACGGCCGGCACCCAACCGCTCCCCTCGGCGCCGCAGCACATGATGACGGTCTGGCAGCAGCAGAAGTCTGGCTGGATGGTGATCGCCCACAGCGTCACCCACCCTGATCAGCCCTAGCGGTTAAAGACGCGGCTGGCCGCGTCTCCTATCTGGTCTGCGCCTTCCTCAATGAAAGCGCGTAGTGAAGTCCGTCATCACCGATCCCTGGCCGAAATCCTGGGCCCACGCCACGTTCCCATCCAGCACAGGACCATCGAGGGGCTCGGCGTACACCACGTAGTCGTCGGGCGGCAATCCGATGATAGTGTAGTTGCCGCTCAAATCGCTGAGGGTTCCAATCGGCGTCTTGCGAATGCTGGGGAAAGCGCCGAACGGGTTGTTGCTGCCCGTTGGATTCGCGAACACGTGCGCGCCAAATACCGCTCCGGTTTTCGAGATCGTGCCCGAGATCCCTCCTGTTCCGACGTCGAGTGCTGCTTTGGGATAGAGCAGTGAAGCTCCCGCCACATCATCCCAGCTCAGTTGCGTTTCTTTCGCCGGAGCAAAGGGGTACATGGTGGCGCGGACCACTGCCGAGTGGTCGAGTCCGATGAAATGCCCAAGTTCGTGGGTCGCGACGGTTTGGAGGTCCTGGGCGAAATCGGTGCCGTTCGCACAGGAAGCGTTGCTGTCAGTGATAAAACATACGCCCGTGGGATTGGGGTTAAAGAAAATATTCGCTCCAGTAATCTGGGAGCCGGAAAATTGGGTGACCGTGAGCGCCAGGGTCCCATCGTTCTGGTTGAAGACGACTCCGGAGGTGCAAAAACAGATCAGGTTGGTGCCATCCGGCGCCTGGGCCGTGCTGGTTGTAACCGTTCCCAGGGGAGTCTGGAAATTGGGAGCTTGGTTCCAGCTGTTGAGCGAGTTCTGAATGACCGTCTGGAAACTCGTGCTGCCCTGTAGCTTCGTTCCAACTGCCGATACGTTCGTGCTAATTTCAATCGGAATTGGAGTGCTTTGCCAATGCGCGGACACGAACACGCCACCCGAGCCATCGCCCATGGGCAAGTAAGAGTGGGCGGGCAAGGCATGCAGCAGGGCGAATGCAGCCATCGCTGCGGCCATGAATACCGCTGATAATTTGACGCGTTGGGTCTTCACTTCTGCACCGCCTTCTGGATGCGCGACTCGAGATCTTTCAGGCGCAGGTTGCTACCGCGGTAGCCGGTCACTTCACCGGACGCGGCCTGATACTGGGAAGCCTCGGGCATTCCGTTCGAGACGAAAGTCTGTCCCTGGGGCGTATGCCGCATCAGGAAATTACCCTGCATCAGTCCGGTCACGACGAGCGCTCCATCCGCGATCGAACTGGGTTGCAGGAAAAGGAGCGCTTCCTCTCCTGGACGCCAGTGGCGCACGCCGGCAACTTTCTGGGTGATGCCGTCGACGGTTCCCCCGAGCTGGCGGACCATGAACGTCGCAGGCACCTGGCCCTTGAGAGTCCGAGTTACTTCAAACTGCGTGTAGGTGAGGATCAGCGTATGCTCCGCATTCCACTGCGCGACACTTTTGACCGCGCGCCCTTCCACGATGTGAGTCGAGACGCTGGCCATTTTTTCAACGCCCATCGGAATCACGGTGGTCGCACACAGTACGACGGGCAGCGCAAGAGCAAGTAGAAAAACGGAAAGGCGCTTCATGGAGTCACCTCGAGGCCGCCGGTGAAGGTCGTGATATCGCCCTTCGTGTCCTTCATGACGATCGTGCGCGCGCCCAGGGCAGTC
Source organism: Acidobacteriaceae bacterium (assembly GCA_003154055.1). Lineage (GTDB taxonomy): Bacteria > Acidobacteriota > Terriglobia > Terriglobales > Acidobacteriaceae > Acidiflorens. The sequence goes on along the minus strand of PMCH01000174.1, from coordinate 37,744 downwards.
GTACCGATGAGCGTGATGGGGAACTGTACCCCGGGTGTGCCATCCGTAGCGGTAATCACGGAAAGCGCGCCGACGGTGATGTCACCCGGACCCGTAATGGTTACCGTCATGGTGTTTGCCAGGCCAAGGCCGTACATGGTGACGGTGGCACTGCCTTGCGACCGGGAAACGGTATCGCCCGTGGTGGAAGCAACGCCCGAACCCAGGTTGACTCCCAGAAATTCTGCATTCGGCGTAGGACTGGACTGAGGCGTAGTGACACTGATGTCAACGCCAGAGGCGGTTAACCCCGCCGAGACCGTCACCGGCGTGGGGGAAGTTCCGCCGCCGCCTCCACCNNCTACCGCACGCTGCGAGCAAAGCAATAGAGAGGAGAGCCGGAGCGAGAAGCAACTTGGATGGGGACACAGAGAACTCCTTGCGGCAACGCGGACGCCGCACACTTCGATCCGGTTTGCCACTGAACTTTCTTAGGTGTACCGCGACACGGTAACCTGTTCAAGTTACGGAAGTGACCGGAGACAGTTGGAGTTTGAATCTCCTGGACGGCGGACCGTACAATGCCGCTCTCGCATGAAAAGAGTTCTCGCAAAACCGATATTTCAGA
>PMCH01000174.1:0-37092 GCA_003154055.1 Acidobacteriaceae bacterium | reverse complement strand
GGCTTGGGTTACTACCGGCGTGCCCGCATGCTTCACCAGTGCGCCCGCGAGGTTGTGCGGGAATTGGGTGGGCGGTTCCCGCAGAGTTCAGAAGCGCTGCAATCGCTGCCGGGGATCGGCCGCTACACGGCTGCCGCCATCGCCAGCATCGCGTTTGCCGAACCGGTCGCGGTGGTCGATGGCAATGTGGAGCGAGTTCTGCAGAGGGTGACCGGCGCCCAACTCACTTCGTCCGAAACCTGGAACCAGGCGGAGAAATTCCTGAGCCATTCTCGTCCCGGTGATTTCAATCAGGCCATGATGGAACTGGGAGCGACGGTGTGTACCCCTCGCCAACCGGGTTGCGGAGTCTGTCCAGTTCGCCGGTGGTGTGTGACGCAGGGCGAAGAAGTAGAGAGCAAGAATGCGTCACCCCGCCAGGCAAAGAAAGAGATCTGGTGTGCGCTTGATTGGCGAGACGGGCAGGTGCGACTGGTGCGGCGTCCGGTCAACGGTTCTCTGATGGCTGGCATGTGGGAACTTCCGCAGTTTCTCCCAAAGGCCTCGGAGGCGATAGTAGCGGGGCCCTCTTATTGGCGAAAATTCCGTCACTCGATTACCGTGACGGACTACACCGTCCACGTGGCCCGGCAGGCCGCGCCTGGGGTGAAAGGCAAGTGGGTCGCCATCGAGACGATTCCCGATATTCCCATCACCGGCCTGGCGCGTAAGATCCTCAAGGCTAGCGGGATCATCTAACAACCGAGGCATTTCGCTATGAAATGGCTGAACCGACTTTTTGGAGGTCCGAAAGACATGGCTGCTTTAACAGCCGGAACCCAGGCTCCCGAGATTTCCCTGCCCACCCTCGACGGCAAGAAGTTCGTCCTGCGCGAAGTGCTCCAGCGCGGACCGGTGCTGGCCGCGTTTTTCAAGGTGTCTTGCCCGGTCTGCCAGTACACATTTCCTTATCTTGAGCGGCTTCATAAGGCCCATGGCAACCAGAAAATCACCGTCGTGGGGATTTCACAGGACGACCGCCGCAGCACCGCAGCATTCCTGAAAGAGTACGGCGTCACATTCCCCACATTGCTCGACGATCCCAATGGCTATGCGGTGTCGAGCGCTTACGGCCTGACGAATGTTCCGACCTGGTTCCTGATCGGTCAAGAGGGCGAGATTGCGATCTCGAGTGTCGGCTGGGTGAAGGCTGAAGTCGAAGACGCGCACCGCCGGTTCGCAGAATTGCAGAAGACTCCGCCGCAGCCGCTGTTCCAGGCGGGCGAAGATGTGCGCGACTTCCGGGCTGGTTGAGGGTCGAAAAACTGATCCCGCGGTCGCGGGACAAGATACGCATTGAACATCCAAAGGCCCAGTGGCGGGCCGCGGTTTGCCCGTCCGCTCCGGTGGAGCTCTTCCGTGGGACGTGGCCGCCGGTACTCTCCGCTTCTTCGGCCATTCCATTACAATCGGGGCACCCTTCAGTCAGATCAAGGTCTTGAGGATCCCGCATGATGATTCGCAGAATCTCTGTGTTTGCCGCGGTTCTGGTGCTCGCCGCTGCCGTCCCGGCGCAAGATAAACCGTCCCGCAAAGGCGTTGCACCCCGTCGTCTTCCCGGTCCGGCCATCGCGGCCCTGCAGAACATTCGTCCGGAAAACATCGAGACGCACGTACGCTTCCTCTCGCATGATCTTCTCGAGGGTCGCGGCACCGGGCAGCGCGGTGGCGACCTGGCGGCCGAGTACATCGCCACGCAGTTTGCTCTCTATGGTTTGAAGCCCGCCGGCGACAAGGGAACCTACATGCAGAAGGTCCCGATGGTGGGAATCACGCCCGGCGCCGACACGCGCTTCTCACTGGTTCCATCAAGCGGGAAAGTGTCAGACCTCAAGCCGCTCGACGAATACGTCGCCTACGACCAGACTCAGCAGCCCGCTTCGGGCATCGACGCTGAAATCGTCTACGTCGGTTATGGCATCGAAGCGCCCGAATACAACTGGGACGACTACAAAGGCGTGGACGTCAAGGGTAAGGTCCTGCTCATGCTCGTCAACCAGCCCACCGACGATCCCAAACTATTCCACGGCAAGGCGCTTACGTACTACGGCCGCTGGACCTACAAGTATGAGCAGGCCGCCCGTAAGGGAGCCGTGGGCGCGATTCTCATCCACAAGACCGACATGGCCAGCTACCCATGGGAGGTCGTGCGGAACTCCAACTCTGGCGAAAAGTCCTTTCTGAAGCTCGACGGCACTCCCAAGCTGAAAGCCGCTTCCTGGATTCACCTCGACGTCGCCAGGAATCTCGCCTCGGCCGCCGGCCTGGACCTCGACAAGATGATGTCCGACGCCGGTTCGCGCGATTTCAAACCGGTTCCGCTCCATGTGCGCCTGTCCGCCCACATGACCAGCAAAGTGCGTCCGTTTGAATCGAACAACGTGATCGCAGTGCTCCCCGGCTCCGACGCCAAGCTGAAAGACGAAGCCATCCTGTACACCGCGCACTACGATCACTTCGGCATCCGCCCCGACATGCAAGGCGACAACATTTTCAACGGCGCCATGGACAACGCCACCGGCTGCGCCATCCTGCTGGAACTGGCGCGCACTTTCGGCCAGGCCGCGCAGAAGCCGCGCCGCTCCGTCTTTTTCTCNNCTCGGGGCGCCGCAGGAAGTACAGGTCGCGGGCGCTGAGCGCACCAGTTTCTATCCCGTAGTGCAGGCAATGGCGGCCGAGTTCCGATTCACCATCCGTCCTGACGCCCGGCCCGAAGCCGGACACTACTATCGCTCCGATCATTTCAGCCTGGCGCGCGTTGGCATCCCTGCGTTCTCCATCAATGAAGGCATGAAGTTCAAGGGGCACGACGAAGCCTGGGGGCTGGCCCAGGACGCCGATTACACGAAGAATCACTATCACCAGCCGAGCGATGAGTATCATCCCGGCCAGGATTACACCTCGGACGCTGCCATGGCCCGCTTCGGCTTTGCCCTGGGGTGGGAAGCGGCGAACCAGTCCAACCAGGTCGGCTGGAAAAAGGGAGATGAGTTCGAAAAGGCGCGGATGGCAGGCCAATAGCCGTTTTCCCCGCCATTTTGAGCCGTAACTAGGGTAACTTTTGGGCTCCTGCGGGGCGTGCTACGCTGCTGCTTAGTAGTTCAGTTTCATGCAGTTGCAAGCAGCGGTAAACGACGCCGATCTTCCTCCGCGGGATTTGACCGCCGTCCTCCCGCTTGCCGATGCACGGTGACGATGCCCAAGCTCCCGATCTTCCGGTTTGGATCCTCGGAACTGCCCAGCTGCCCGCAGCTGCTCTTGCACAACCCTGCCATCTCCTTGAACGACCTGCAACTGGGCGTGGACAACCTGCGCTACGACGTCCACCTGAGCTCACGCGTGGTGGAGGATCTGCGGCTGCATCTCTCGCGCTACATCCGCCGCTTCGGCGAAGTGGAGACACTGCTGGAGATGGACGTGCCGTCCGCTGCCCGAAGCCCATTCTTGCAGCCGGTAGCCGAGGGCGCTTCGAAAGTCCGAAAAGCCGGACCCGCCGACCTGAAGAGCGTGCTGGTATCGCTTCACCAGGCCATTCTGAATCGCGCGAAAACGGAGGAGAACCCGTCGGTCGACGTTTTGGGGAGGCTGGCCGTTACCAAATTTCTCCGCGCGGAGCTGCAAGTACAATTCGCCCGGATCCTGGAGCAGTGCCGGGCGAAATCGAAGTCTCTGGAAGGTCTGCGCCAGACCAAGATGTTCGAGACCCAGTCGCTGGTCGGCACGTTCCAAATCCACAAGAAGATCATCCTGCGCAAAACGGGGCAGGAACTGTTCCGGCTGTTACGGGAAATCGAGAAAGAGACGCTGGCGCGCACGCGCCGCTCGCTGTTCGGGGAAGTTTCCCAGAATAACTACCGTCTTTTCCTGAACCCGCTGGTCTTTACCGAAGACGGCCGCGACGATTATCTGTGCGGCGAAAACTACTACATGTTCGGTAACTTCGATAAGGATCCCGACCGCTTTGCAAATCTCCGGCGGCTGGCGCTGGATTTTCTGCGCGAAGTGGGCTGCAAGGAGATTGCGGACGAGAAGCAGGCCGACCAGATTCTGAATGTCCCCGAGAACGCAGTGGCGTTGGTGGGTACGGGCAACAGCGACGACTCGACTGACGAAGGCCGCGACTGCAAGACTCGCCTGGACCTGTGGACCCGCCTGCTGCACAAGGAAGGTGTTCTTCCTTACGTCATCGCGTCCTACGAAGCCGTGCCCTTGCTGTCCGAGTACGCGCCGCGCATCAATCCCCAGCAACTCAAGAACGCATTGATCTCGCGGGAGGAGTGCGATCGGGTCGAAAAAATCATTGCCGAGGGCCGGCTCTCTTCCGAACGCCTGTTTGCGGCGGTGGGCCGGGTGGCATCCTGCCGTGGCGCGGAGCGGAACAAGATTGCCGCCCGGCTGCTGCGCGACTTGTTCTGCTATCACCGGGATTTGCGAAGCCTGGAGGCGATCAACGCGGGCTTCGACAGCACCAATCTGATCGGCAACGAGAAAGTGCGGGAACTCTCGACCCTCAACGGCATGCTCTATGAGTTTCTGCCTCCGGAGGACCAGAAAACTTCCGAAGGAAAGATCGTTCACCACGTAATTCTCAAGGCTGACATCCGCGATTCGTCCCGCCTGACCAAGTCATTGATGGAGAAAGGCATGAACGCGGCCTCGTATTTCAGTCTCAATTTCTATGAGCCGATCAACAAACTGCTCAAGAAATACGATGCCGTCAAGGTCTTCCTCGAAGGCGATGCCATCATCGTTGCGCTGCTCGAGCGCGAGGGCGAGGCGATGCTGGGCGTGAGCCGTGCTTGCGTTCTGGCATGGGAAATCCTGACCCTGATGCGCGGTTGCAACGAACTCCTGGAACGCTCCGGGCTCCCCCAGATGGAAGTGGGTTTAGGGATCGCCTATTCGGAGACGGCTCCGCTCTATCTGATGGACGGCGACCGCCAGATCATGATCTCCGATGCCATCAACGAAAGCGATCGCCTGTCGTCATGCGCGAAGCGGCCCCGGAAGAAGCTGGCGGCGGAAGCGGGAGTCTTCCAGGTCTACACTTTCCAGCTCGGAGGGAATGAGGCTGCCGATGCCGGTTCTGAGGAGCTAAGGATCAACTACAACGTGGGCGGAATCTGTTTGAGCGAGCCTGCGTTCCACAAGCTGCAGCAGGAGATCTCGCTGGTTTCCTGGAAGGCCGGCTTCAAGGGCCCATGGATTGACGAGCAGCGTGAGTTCTATGTTGGAACCGTTCCGCTTGCCCACGGGGTTTTCCGCAAGATTGCCATCCGCAAGAACCGAATCGCTCAGGTGGACGTACGGGATTTTTCCCTGCTGCGCTGGACCGAGCGGTTCTACTACGAAGTCTGCGCAAATCCGGCGGTATACTCCGCGCTGCCGCTGGACAAGCCGGCCACGGTCAATCGCTGATCGGGCCAGGATCAACCTCGCCCCTGCGTCTACCTCAGAGACCTCGCCTGATTCGGAAAGGAATCACGACCACCGCCTCCAGCGCCACCGGCTTCCCATTCTTGGTGGCAGGCAGGAATTTCCACCGCCCAAAGGCGCTACTGGCGAATGCGTCCAAGCGCTCATCGGGGCTGTTCAGAACACGAACGTCTCCCACCGAGCCATCCGAATGGATCACCGCATAAAGAGTGACCGTGCCCTGGACATTCTGCCGCCTGAGCTCGAGCGGGTAGCCAGGATCGGATTTTTCTTTTGGCTCCGGCCCGATCAACTCTCCCCGCGGCTGGTCCACCTTCAGTTCCGCAAACCGGATGACCCAGCTGCCAGTCGAGGAATTGAGGTTCGGCATGTTCAGCGTCATCGAGTAGAAACGCTTTTCGCCGAATACCCGCCGGTCAACGTCAGTCACCTTGTCCTCGGAAACGGGCGCGGCCGAATGTGAATTCGACCCGACTCGGGGCGGAGTGGCACTGGCCAGCTCGCGGAGTTCAGAAGGGGAGTTCCTGCTCCCCCCGTCTCCTCCGGCGCCTGCTATTGAGCCGACCGGGCTGCGGTCCACAGCGCCGACGTGAAGTCCACTGGGCAGGGAACTGTTGCCCCGAGCCGCGGCGCCGCTGTTTCCGCTGCCGCTTTTACCTGTGCCGCTGGCAGCGGCCGATGCCGTCCCGGTTTGATCGGGCGTGCCCGCCGCGCCACGCTTGCCTTCGGGTGTCGCCGCAAACGTTCCCCGGCGATTTCCTCCCGGCGCCACAACCGGGCCGGTGGGATTGACGGGATGGATGCCCAGCGCGATCAACCGTCCTCCAGCGCTGGTTCCGCTGACTCCGCTCATGGTGGGCGGAGGAGCGACGGGCTCCGCGTCCCCATTGGGCAGGCCACCCTTCATGCGTGCCGATCGCGTGTGCTGTTCGGCGACTGCCAATTGAGGGGCGGGAGCGATTACCTGGCTCGGTCCGATGTTGATGGGGCCGGTGCGGCTCTTGCTGGAGTTGGGAAGTTCCGGGGGCGGCTCAACCACCGCTGCGTCCGGTCCCGCGATGCCCCGTGCCTGGTTCAGTGCGACCTCCGGTGGAGGGGAAATCACGTCGGAGGTGAGTGTATTTCGCGTCGTCCGGCTGCGGGCAGCATCGAGTTCCGGTGCCGGAGCCACGATCGCTGTTTCCGGAACCACCATTCTCGCCATCGTTACTCTGGTGGCGTCCAACGGAACCGCCGGGAGGACGTGGCCCGCAGCAACAATGTTCGGCAAAGGCACATCACGGTCTAGCCGGATATCCGGGGGGGCAACGATGGTTTGGGTCCGGTTGTTTGCCTCGCGAGGCACGGAGATGATCGGCTGCTTCGAGTATTCTGGGTCGCCCTTCTGTGTCTGGGCAGCCTCAGACGAACCAGTGTCCAGAGCGGGAAGATATTCTTCCGGCGAATAGGTCACCAGCGACGCGGGGTCGAAAGTGGGTCGCGCCACGACGTTCTGGCGGAGCCCAGCGATCGAAATCATCCACACCAGCGCAAGGGCACCTGCGTGCAACACGGCGGACTGCAGAAACCTGGGCCAGGGCATTCTCTGGCGGACGAACACGTCGCGCCACAGGCCAAGATCGGCACTGTCGGCCATTTTCACTGGGCGCAGGGCGGCGCGCACGCTGCTCCAGAACGCACCTCTCCGCGGCTCCAATTCAAGCAGAAGCTTTACGGAATTCGGACTCGAGGTAGGCATCCCTGGCTGGCTCCAAACGTGTGCTGAACTGCTCCTTCGGTGGTGCCCCCTGAAGGCGGGATCCGAAGCACTTTTCGTATTCGCTCCGGACGGCTACTCTGTAACTGGATTATAACTGACCGAAAACGGCCGTAGGAGCCTGGATACCGACATTCTGATGGCATCCCGGAATCGGCGGCTTTGAGGTGAGAATGCATACCTACCCCTTCCGAGTTGCCTGTTTTGTTGTACTTGCCCTATTGAGTACGTCCGCGCAGGAGGCCAAGGTGCCCGCACCGGCGCTGCCCGGCGCGGAATACTCCGGCATGTACAGTTTTTTGCGCGACGGCGAATTCGTGCAGATTACGGTTGAAGAGAAGGGCCGGGTTACGGGTTTTGTTTCGCGGTATGGAGACTTGGAAAGCGACCGGGGCGCGTTCCTCGACCATTTCTTCAAGCAGGGCAAACTGGAGGGCAACAAACTCGACTTCACCACCGAGACGGTTCACGGCGTCTGGTTCGAGTTTCGAGGCAGCGTGGAACGGGGCGAGGGCAAGAAGTCCGGGGACGAGGCGTTTTATGTTCTGAAGGGAACGCTGACGGAGAACTCTACCGACGATAGCAAGAAGACCACGTCCCGTCCCCGCGAGGTAGCCCTGAAGAGCTTTCCNNGCCGCCGTTCACGCGGCCTTTTCAGGGTGAATCGGGTGGGTGCTGATCACTCCGTTCTCGACTACCACTTTCAGCAGCAAGCTGCAGGGTCCGCAAAGCCAATAGTGTTCGACCAGATGCTGGGGATCGGAATCATCGGGCGAAGCCACAACCTGTTCTATTTTGAATATCCGGCCCTCATGGAGGTAACGGAATTGGGCATTGCAGGACGGGTTCAAACAATGGGAGAGCATGACGTCCTCCAGCCGACTACGGTAATCCCAGCTGGCTTCCGCTGATTCTTGCTGTTTAACAACGCCGCGTGGCAGGCCACGGGTGACTGGGTGGCGGCGTCAATTCGCGCCGATGGCTGCAGGCCCTTCTCTTTGCGCAGGCGACTCCAGCCGCCGGATCTCCGTCTTGAGCCAGTTCCGGACTGCCTGTTCTACTTCGTCCGGCCGGTATTGCCGGCTCATGCTGTGGACCGACTCACGGTCGGCGTTCAATGTAATGAATTGGCAGGGGCCGGGCTCCTGCTGGAACTGCTCGGGGATGAACTGGTACAACCAGCAATGCTGGCAGGGAGTGGACTTGTCCTTATCCAGGCGGTTGGGACAGGATGGCGAGTCCATGAAAATCGAAACTGGTCTCCAGGGGAGCGAACCGCCGTAGCCGCCACGCTCCAAAAAGGCTAACTCCTCTTTCAGGAAAGTCAGGGTATCCGGCTTCGCTTTGGACACAACCACCTCCCGCGACGACACATCTCCCTCGCATCCAACATTCTGCGACGCTGTCGAACGCTTCGCCGTGACACTGGGCACTACCGCTTGTGACAAACCTCACGCGGCCCAGGTTCGGTCTGGTCCCCGATCACTGACGGCAATCCCTGCCGCTGGTAGTATTTGCACTTCGCCCGGAGGCACATGCGACCGAAACTTCAACTCCTCGATTCTGCCACCGTTGAGAAAGTACTGGCCGAAGCCTTCCAGTTGCTGGAACGTCCGGGCGTGAAGGTCGCACCGGTGGCCGCTGAACTGCTCGGCTCGGCCGGCGCGCGCGTTGCCGATGGCGTCGCGCACATTCCGGAGTCCGTGGTCCGCCGCGCCCTCGACTCCGCGCCGAAAGAGTTCTTTCTCTACACGCGAGACGGCGCCGCCGCTGTGCACTATGGTGGAGACGACATTCATTTCGATCCCGGATCGTCCTGCCTGAACATCCTCGACCCCGCGAGCGGCCTGCCGCGCCTGGCTCAGGCTGCTGACCTCGCCCGCCTGGTGCAAATCACCGAGCAGTTGCCCGAGTATGCCGCGCAGTCGACGGCCATGGTGTGCAACGACGTTCCCCAGGAGATTGGCGACTTCTACCGTCTGTTGGTGGTGCTGTGGTATTCCAACAAGCCGGTGGTAACGGGGGCGTTCAGCGGGCCGACGCTTCAGGCCATGCTTGAATTGCTGGCCGCCGACGCGGGCGGCGCCGACCGGCTCCGGCAGAAGCCGCGCGCGGTGTTCGATGTCTGCCCGTCACCGCCCTTGAACTGGTCTGATTTCGCTTCGGAAAACATTGTGCAACTCGCTCGCGCCGGAGTTCCGGCAGAGATCGTCTCCATGCCGCTGGCGGGCGCAACCGCTCCCGTAACGCTGATCGGTTCCGTCGTGCAGCATGCGGCTGAGTGCCTGAGCGGACTTACGATCCATCAGCTTGCTGGCCCGGGTGCGCCGATTGTCTGGGGAGGTGCGCCCGCCATCTTCGACATGTCGAGCGGCGGTACACCCATGGGTGCCATCGAGACGGTCATGCTCGACCTGGCTTGCGCTCAGGTCGGAAAGCACCTTGGCCTACCGACCCACGGCTACATGGTGGCGACCGAGTCCAAGCGGATCGACGCCCAGGCCGGCATGGAAAGCGCCACCTCGGCTGCGTTGGGAGCGCTGGCGGGAATCAACATGATTTCGGGTGCGGGCATGCTCGACTCCCTCGCCTGTCACAGCCTGGAAAAGCTGGTCATCGACGCGGAGGCCATCGCCTCCGCCCAGCGCCTCCAGCGCGGACTCGAAACGAACTTCCCCACATTCGCAACCGGGATGTTCGAGCAGATCGGGTTGAGCGGAGAGTTCCTGAAGCTGAAAGAAACGCGGACTCTGTTTCGCAGCGAACAACACTTTCCGTCGTCGGTGACTCACCGTGGAGAAATCCCGGAAGGCAGTATTCCGGAAGATATCTTTACCCGCGCCCAAGTGCGAGTTCACGATTTGCTAAATTCCTACGAGAGACCAGCGATCTCTGCTGATAACGAAAAGCGGCTGATGGAGGTTGCGTTACGGGTGACGCGCTCGGCGGGGTTGAAGGAACTGCCGGGAATCGAGCCTGCAAGAGTGACGGGATAATTCAAGAAGCTATGACACTAGCCCGCTGCCTGACAATGGTTCTGCTGTGCCTCCTCGTTGGCGTAGGGATTGGCTGTGCAAGACGACCGATCGATTCTGCAAAGCTGGACGCCGAACTACTTCAAGCCGCTCGAAAGGGCGATACGGTGTCCGTTCAGCGTTTATTACAGGACGGGGCACATATCGAGGCCAAAGATCAAGACCGCTCGACAGCGCTCGCCCTTGCGGCGAATTACGGCCATCCCGATACGGTGAGGCTGCTGCTGGAGAAGGGTGCCGACCCTGTTGTCGGAGGTCTGAACGGAGAAGGCGCGCTCTTTGCGGCAGCGAGGGAAGGAAATGCACCAAAGGTGAAGCTGCTCCTGGAAAGAGGAGCAGACCTCAAGACTAAGAACGAAGCACTGTTTGCCATGGGCGAATCACGGCCTCTGGTCGTGCAGGTTATGCCCGCCACGGCGGAACCAACTCAGGGCCAACGAAATCAAGAGCGGGGCGATACAGTCAGATTCCCAGCTATGGACGACGCCGAAACTGTGAGATTGCTTCTTGAGTACGGAGCCAGCATCGAAGCGCGGGACGAAGAGGGCGCCACGCCGCTGATGCGGGCGGCGGAATTTGGCCAAAGTGGCGTTGTGCGCTCATTGCTGGAAAAGGGAGCGGACGCTGAAGCCACAGACAAGTACGGCAGCACCGCCCTGATTGGGGCAGCGTGTGAATGCGCCGTGATTGACATGCCAGAAACGCTCGACTCCATGAGACTCCTGTTGGAGAAAGGAGCCAATGTCAATGCCAAGAACAAAGCGGGAGGCACGGCACTGATGGCGGCAGCCTCCGCTGGCCGAACCGCGAACGTGGTGTTACTGCTTGACAAGGGTGCCCGCATCGAAGCCAAAGACAGGGATGGCAACACTGCGCTGCTGCTTTCGGCATCCGGAAGTGGCTTGCCCTCCGGGGACGCGACCAAGGTGCTTCTTTCCAGAGGGGCCAATATTGAAGCGAGGAACAAGAACGGCGATACTGCCTTGATTCTAGCCGCTTCGAAGGGTGGATATGAGGACGCCAAAACTGTCGACTTGCTGCTCAAGAGCGGAGCTAATGTTTCGGCCAAGAACAATCAAGGCAAAACCGCGCTGGCTTTGGCGCTCAAGAATCGCCGTACCGAGACCGTGCCTCCCCTGAGAAAGGCCATGGCATCACGACGGCCATGAGATTGGCGCTTCTGGACAACGCCTAGAACGCGCTGCCCCCGCCACCGCCGAAGCCGCCGCCCGAAAATCCACCACCGCCGCCACCACCGAAATCCGGACCCGCTTGAGCTTGCCCGCGGCGATGATACGAAGACCTGGTGCATGTCGCTGGCCATGCTGTGCATCGAACTGGAGAAGAAGATGGGATTGAACATGACAGGACCGCCGGGCGAACTGTACCAACTGGGCGGGTCTTTTATGATTCCCGCAAAGGCCTGTGCCCAGTGGTGCTCCACTCCGAGCGCCATGGCATAAGGCAGAAACTTTTCGAATGTGTCGGGTGGCATGCGCTTGATACGGTCCGCATCCACGCGGTTCATGAATTCCTGAAAGCCCAAAATGGCGACACGCGTGCGCCCGCCGCGCACCGTTTTCGCGGTAAGCTGCCGCGCGAACAACCACCAGATCACCGCAGAAATTGCCACCGACAGGACCACCAGAGGTATGGAAGCGAACAAATCTTTCCATCCCAGAACCTGCACGATCACAAACGGAGCCACGATGACCAGGGCGCCCACGACGCCATAACCAATCGCCGAATCGGGGTCCACCAGGTACATGCCTTTGTTCTTGAGGGATCCCATGACGTCTTGCTCGAATTTTGGGAACCGCCGTATAGAAACGGTTCTTCAGGCTGGAGAGGCGAGTCTCGGTGGAGCCGCCCGCGAAGATGTTATTCAGCATGACCTGTTCGTGGGGCGCGATCTTCGTCCACTCGGTGGGCGATTTCAGCGAATGCAGGATGTAGTCCTTCGTTTTAAAGATGAGCCCTTCGGGAGGCGTCTCCTCTATTTTGATGAAGCCTCGGACGGCCAGGTCCACAATGGTGGAAGTAATGTCGCGAGGATCAACTTCATCATCCACCAGGGCCCCTACTTCCGCCGGCGACATGTCTTGCGGCGGTTCGTACATCGGGGCAACGGACACGCCCGGGTCCGGATCCTTCCCCTTGTACCACCACAGTGCAAATATCCCCGCCAGAGTCACGAACGGAAGAAAGACGATCGGATTGCTACCGAGGAACCGGAAAAACTTCGTCAGCGCGCCCGGTTCTTTCAACACTCCCTGCGGAATGAAGATATCGATGGTCATCCCGCCGCGCATTGGCAGGGGATTGGTGGTTTCGAACATGACGTCGGCGCCTTTGACTTCCGAAGTCGCCTCATGTTCCGCCGAGCCGTAGGTTCCGGTGAAGGCTTGCGCGCGCAATCCGCCCGACGCACTTTCCGGCAGGGCCACGAACGCCGAGGCGTGCTCAATCGGCACCGGCCAGTCGTTGCCGGTCACGTTCCAATAAAACTCGTCGTTGTTGTCGAAGAAGCGAACCGCGTTGCCCACGGTGTAGTCGATATTCACCACCCGGGTTGTGTCCACCGCGCCGGGGATGTAGATCTTCAGATCGCGGTAAGCTCCCGACTTACTGGAGTCATACTTCAGCTTGTGTCCGTTCTCGTCGGTGACGCTCTTCACATCCACGAAGAGGGTGTAGTTCGTTCCGTGCGGGCCNNACCTGGGCAACGGCCGTGCTGGGGAGGAATCCCAGCAGCAGTACAAGGAAAACCTTCACCACGGAGGACACAGAGGTACACGGAGGGAACCCGCGGCTGAGTCGATGGCGCAGCATTCCTAGAATTTCACCGCGACCGGCGCACGGTCCCCGGCCTCGGCCTCAAAGAACTGCTTCTGCTGGAATCCAAACATCCCGGCCAGAATGTTGGTGGGGAACGACTGGATCTTGGTGTTCAGGTCGCGCACCACGGCGTTGTAGTAGCGGCGTGCGTTCTGGATGGCATCTTCGATCTGGCTGAGAGAGGCCTGCAATTGCGTGAACTGCTCGGAAGCCTTCAGTTCCGGATAGTTCTCGGCTACCGCAAACAGGCTCTTCAACGCGCCAGTTAGCTGATTCTCGGCGACCGCTTTGTCGGCTGGGCCGGTGGCTTGCATGGCCATGGAACGGAACTTTGCGATGTTTTCGAACGTGCCCTTTTCGTGCGTCGCGTATCCCTTGACGGTTTCGACCAGGTTCGGAATCAGGTCGTGCCGCCGTTTCAGTTGGACATCAATGTCCGACCATGCCGAGTCCGAGCGCACCCGCAACTGGACCAGGCTGTTGTACATCCCGACCAGGAAAAACCCAAGCAGAACTATGACACCGAGAACAATCCAGCCCATTTGTTTCACCTCAATGCGGATTTAAGGGGACGGTAGCATACCCGCTGACCGGGCGCAATGATTCGGGCAGTTCGGCGATTGGGCAGTTCCGTGACGGTCGCTTCCGAATCGGCCTTGCCCCGCCGGATTTTGTGCGGGGGGGGGGCGAATTGTCCAATGGGCCAGCAAACGGGAACTGATTGCGTTGCCGGGTAGCTCCAGACTGGGCTCCCAGCGCCGTTTTCCTTGACAATCCAGCCGATCCTGAGCACACTCGTTCTACCTTCGAGAGTCGCGCCCGTCCGTCTTGGGACTCTCCAGATCAGGTGTCAATTCATGAAGAGGGAAATTCCGATGGCTTCTCGTTCCTATGTTCTCCTGCTGCTGGTGATCGTTCTACTCGGCTGCGCTGCATTTGCCCAGGTCGCCGTTGTCACGCAACACAACGACAACTACCGCACCGGCCAGAACACGAATGAAACCGTGCTGATGCCGGCCAACGTCAACCAGCAGAAATTCGGCAAGCTCTTCAGTCAGGCCGTGGACGGATACGTCTATGCTCAGCCGCTCTATGTTCCCGGTGTGAGCATCCCGAGCAAGGGGACGCACAACGTTGTCTATGTGGCGACCGAGCACGACAGCTTGTACGCGTTTGATGCAGACAGCAATGCGGGAGCCAACGCGGCTCCTCTGTGGCAGGTGAGTTTCATCAATCCGGGCGCTGGCATCACTGCGGTTACCAGCGGCGACGTCAGTTGTGGCGACCTCATTCCTGAAATCGGGATCACGGGGACGCCCGCGATTGATCTTTCCACGAACACCATGTATCTGGTGACGAAAACCAAAGAAAGCGGCAACTTCTTTCATCGCCTGCATGCCATCGACATCGCCACGGGCGCTGAAAAATTCGGCGGTCCGGTCGCAATTCAAGCTCAGTTCAAGGGCAATGCCGACGGCGGGAAGGTCGTCGCCTTCAACCCTCTGCGTGAGGCGCAGCGTGCCGGGCTGGTTATTCAGAATGGCGTGGTGTACATCGAGTGGGCTTCGCACTGCGACATCGGTCCCTACCACGGATGGATGCTCGCTTACGACCCCCAGACCCTTCAGCAGAAGGGTGTTTGGAACACGACTCCGAACGGCGGCCTTGGCGGATTCTGGCAGGCGGGCGCCGGCATCGCCGCCGATTCGCGCAACTTCCTCTATACCGCGAGCGGGAACGGAACGTTCGATGTGAATCTGCCGCGCAAGAACTACGGCGACAGCATCATCAAGCTGGGCTTCAGCAAAGCGGGCATCCTGCACCCCATCGACTACTTCACTCCGCACGATCAGGACTTTCTGAACCAGACCGACTCCGATCTCGGTTCCGGAGGCGTGCTTCTGCTTCCCGATCGCCTGGTAAAGAAGTTTCCGTTCCTGCTCGTTCAGGTTGGCAAGGAAGGCACTGTGTATCTCGTCAACCGGAACAAGTTGGGGCACTTCAATCCCAACGATGACAGTCAGATCGTCCAAAGCCTGCCGGGCGCGGTCGGTGGCATGTGGGCGGTGCCCGCCTTCTGGAACAACAACGTTTACTTCGGCGGACAAGGCGACAACATGAAGATGTTCAGCTTTGACACCGCTGCTGGTTTGCTTTCCACGACGCCGGTCTCCAATACCAGCACTTTTTTCGGCTACCCGGGAACCACGCCCTCGATCTCCGCGAACGGCACCAGCAACGGTATCGCGTGGGCACTGCAGACCGACCGGTACAACTCCAATGGCCCTGAAATTCTGCATGCCTATGACGCCACCAACCTGAGCCATGAGCTCTACAACACGCTGCAAAATCCGAGCCGCGACAATCCCGGCGGAGCGGTGAAGTTTGCGGTGCCGACCGTGACCAACGGCAAGGTGTATGTTGGCGCGGTGAAGCAGTTGAGCGTTTACGGCTTGTTCTAGGGTAATGCAGGACTACTGGCGGGGCGCGTAGTACCCGCGCCGGGCGCGGACCTGAAGGTCCTTTTTCAGCGCGGTGATTTCGATCGAGCGGAAGCGCCCGTCAGTATCGAAATTCGAGGGCTTGTAGGAAACCACGTACTGGCTGCGCAGTTCGTCTTCAATGGCGGCGAAGGAGTGGGTGATGTCCTTCATCTTGAAGGGAAAGAATGCGCGCCCGCCGGTGGCGGATGCCAGATCCTCGAGCGCTTTGTCACCGCGCAGGATCAGGCCGCTGTCATCCGTGGAGATCGCATAGATTAGAACCTCGGCGCGCTGCGCCATTTCGATCGCCTGCGCGCGCGTGACCTCGCTCTGATTGTCCTCGCCGTCGCTCAGGATGATAATTGCCTTCCGCACCGGGTGGTCCGAATGCTCGCGCAGCAGTTTCTCTTTACAGGCGTTGTAGACGGCGTCATAGAGCGCGGTTCCGCCACCGTCGGTGAGTTGGCGCACGCCCGCTGAGAGCAACTGCACCTTGTCGGTGAAATCCTGGGTGACGTGACTGCTCCGGCTGAAGCCCAGAATGAATGCCTTGTCGTAGCCGGGGCGAACTACATGCTGCAAAAAGCCAACCGCTGCCTGCTTTTCAAAATCGAAGCGGCCGCGGATCGAAGCGCTGGTATCCACCAGCAGCCCCATCTCAATCGGCAGATCGGTCTCGCGCCGGAAATTCACGATGGACTGCACGGGCTTGTGGTCGTCCAGTATGGAGAAATCGTTCTGGTTCAGATTGCGAACGAACTTGCCGCGCCGGTCGGTCGCGATGAAAAGCACGTTCACTTCATTCACGCGCGTCTTGATGGTCAGGATCGGGTCCCCGGTTTCGTCGGGACTCGCAGCGGTAATCGCCGCGTAGGAAGTGCTGGCAGCGCCCGCCAGGCCCGCACTCATATACGGTGTGCTCTGGCCAAAAGCCGGCAGCCCAAGCGCTATCACAGCAAGGAGTGCCACCCCGAAATTGCCGTGCTTCGTCATTCTTTAGTCTTTCGCCTGCTGACCCCGGCCGCGCACCCCTGGGGCCCCTTCCAATTCGATGCACGCCAGGGGCCGAAGACCCCTCAAAGTGCGTCTTCAGACTCTAGGCTGCTTCCGCCTCCAACTCCAAGTTACAAAAGGAGTACGCAGCCGGTGCTGCCCTTAAGGACAGGCTCATCAACGGCTTATGACCCGGTTCTCCGTGCAGATTGATTCCTTCGTTTCGATGGCCGGTGCGATCCTTGGAACCCAACGTGCACTTTACGAGTTTTCCGTCGCTCGTCTATAAGTTTTCAGGATACTTTTTTCCTGCTTCTGGAGGTTTCATGCAAAAACTGCTGGCTATGCTTCTCGTGTTGTCGAGCGCCATTCCCCTGGCCGCGGCTGGGAACGAAAGGGAATCGGACCGGGTCAAAGAGGCCGGAGTGGTTCTGAAGGAGATTGTGAATATCCCGGACAACATCCCCAAAGATCTTTTCGATCGCGCCGAGTGTGTCATCGTTTTGCCTTCGGTCAAGAAATTGGCCATCGGTATCGGTGGCAGCTATGGTCGCGGGGTGATGACTTGCCGGACAGGCCAACACTTCACCGGACGCTGGAGCGCGCCGGCGATGTATGCCCTGGAAGGCGGCAACATCGGCTTCCAACTCGGCGGCCAGGCGACCGACTTTGTTCTGCTGGTGATGAACCCGCGCGGAGCCGAGAGCCTGATGGGTAGCAAAGTGAAACTTGGCGCCGATGCTGCGGCCGCCGCTGGCCCGAAAGGACGCACCGCCACCGGCGCTACCGATATCGCCATGCGGGCCGAAATCCTTTCCTACTCCCGGTCGCGCGGGCTCTTTGCCGGCGTGTCACTGGAAGGATCCACCCTGCGCTCCGACGGTTCGGCCAACGAAAAACTCTACGGGCGGAAATTGAGTGCCCGCGACATCGTTCGCCGAGGCAAGGTTGGCGCACCAGCGTCAGCCGGAGAACTGCTGGGCGTGCTGGGCAGGCATTCGCCGAAGAACCTTTCGGAGCCCAAGTCGCTGCAGTAGATAGCGTAGGCCTTTCCTCGCTCTGGGCGGGCGGGGCGAAGAGGATGGGCCAATGAGTGCAGTTCTTTAACCAGAGGGATCACAGACGAACACAAGGGAAACCACGCCCATCGCGAAACTCAGGTATCTGCCTTCCCCCGTGCGCCTCTGTGCCCCCCGTGGTTAAAGTTTTTCTCCTCGGTCGGTGATACCCTGATCAAGATTTGAAGTACCGAACTCGACACGGGGATGCGACATGTACTTTGAACAGTTCTATCTGAACTGTCTGGCCCACGCTTCCTACATGATCGGATCGAACGGCGAGGCTGCGGTGGTCGATCCTCAGCGCGACGTTGACATCTACCTTGAAGCTGCCGCAGAACAGAACCTCAAGATCCGGCACATCTTCGAAACTCATCTGCACGCCGATTTCGTCTCCGGGCACAAGGAACTGGCCGCGCGGACGGGCGCAAAGATCTATATCGGAGCGCGCGCGGAAGCCAAATTCCCGCACGTGGCGCTGACTGACGGCTTTCAGTTGAAGCTTGGATCGGTGAGCATTCGCATCCTCGAAACTCCCGGCCACACACCCGAGAGCCTTTGCATCGTGCTCACCGACGAGGAAAAATCTCGCGACCCGTGGGCGATTCTAACGGGTGACACACTATTCATCGGGGACGTCGGCCGTCCCGATCTTTCGCGCACCTACACCGCGCAGCAACTCGCCGGAATGCTCTATGACAGCCTGCACCAGAAGTTGCTGGTGTTCCCCGACTCCGTGCTGGTTTATCCCGCGCATGGCGCCGGTTCACTCTGCGGCCGCAACATGCGCGCCGAGCGCTCCTCCACCATCGGGACTGAACGACTGACCAACTGCACTCTCCAGATCAAGGGCAGGGAAGAGTTCATCCAGCAGGTGACTACCAACCTGCCAACGCGGCCGGACTACTTTCTGCAGGATGCCGAGATCAATCGCTCCGGCGCCCCGGCCTTGACCGATCTGCCATCGCTTCCGGCGCTGACTCCGGTGGAAGTAGAGTCTTGTCTCGCGCGGAATGCGAACGTACTCGACGTGCGTCCTGCCGAAGAATTCGCCGCCGGACATGTCCCCGGTTCCATCAACATCGCGCTCTCCGGGCAGTTTGCGTCGTGGGCAGGAAATATTCTTGGCATTGATTCCGACCCGATCCTGATTGCTGATACCGAAGCGCACGTCGAAGAAGCCCGCACGCGCCTGGCCCGCGTCGGCATCGAAGGAGTGCGCGGATATCTGGCGGGCGGCGTATCCGCGTGGCAGAAGGCGGGTCTGCCGATTGCAGTGACGGCCCAGATCTCCGCCGTCGAGTTGGGAGAAAAGCTCCGTGACCGGGGAGTGCAAATACTCGATGTGCGGCGCGAAGGCGAATGGCAGGCCGGCCACATTCCGCAGGCAAAATGGCACGCGCTGGATGTATTCCCGCACCAGTTGCCGGCCGTCGAAGATGCCCAACCGCTGGCCATCCACTGCAAGAGCGGATACCGCAGCATGATCGCCTGCAGCCTGCTCGAACGCGCCGGACATCACAACCTGTTCAACGTAACCGGCGGCTACGACGCATGGCACGCCGCCGGACTACCCGAAGTTTCGGAGCAACCCGTGAAAGCGTGACGTGCCGGTGACGTGTGGCGCGGACACTCCTGTCCGCGTTGCCGTTTCGAGAAGATTGAAAACTACCCTATGCGCAACTCATTCGCGATCCTCATGACCCTGATCTTTGCTTCCATCGTTGTTTCTGCCCAGGTTTCGCCCGCGGAAATTGGCGCCCTTTTCGCGAAATTCGCCAGCCCCCGAGACCCGGGCTGCGCGGTGCTGGTGATCAAAGACGGGAAGCCAGTCTTCCAAGAAGGATATGGGATTACTGATCTGCGAACGCTGCACCCAATCGGCGCGCAAACCAACTTTCGCCTCGCGTCTCTCACTAAGCAATTCACGGCTACGGTCATCATGTTGCTGGTTCATGACGGAAAACTGCACTATGACGACACGCTCACCGGCATCTTCCCCGACTTTCCTGCCTACGGCAAAGCCATCACCGTGCGCCACCTGCTGAACCACACTTCTGGTCTCATCGACTACGAAGACATCATGGACAAGCAATATGCCGGCGTCCCTCCAGATAAAATCCCGCAGATCAAGGACGCGGGTGTGCTGGCGTTGTTAAAGCAGCAGACTTATACGAAATTTCCGCCAGGCACGCGCTGGGAGTACAGCAACTCCGGCTACGTCGTACTGGCGATGGTCGTGGAGAAGGTTGCTGGCATGAGTTTCGGCGACTTCCTTGGCGAGCGGGTCTTTAAGCCTCTCGCGATGAATCACACCATTGCCTACGAGAACGGCAGGAACGAAGTCGCCGGGCGAGCGTATGGCCACACGCGAATCGACAACGCCTGGCGCGAAACCGACCAGAGTTCCACCTCGGCGACTCTGGGTGATGGAGGTGTCTACACCTCGCTCGACGATCTGGAGAAGTGGGACCGTGCGCTGACCAGCCACACGCTGCTGACTACAACCGAGATGGAGCCGGCGCTGACAGCACCCACCGTGCACGGGGCTCCTTTGCAGAAGCCCGATGGCACGATTGCGCCGCGCTACGGATTTGGCTGGTTCCTCGACCCTTACCGAGGACACACGCGCTATTCCCACTACGGCGAGACGGTCGGCTTCCGCACGGCCATTCAGCGCTTTCCTGACGACCGCCTCACGGTGATCGTGTTCGCCAATCGTGCCGACCTGGACGCCCCAGCCATGGCGGAAAGCGTCGCCGGGCTGTACTTGGGAAAGCGTTGATCGCCGCCGGTGGCCACACCGGGCAATCGAACTGCGATCACCACTCCATCAGCTCGTAAAACTCAACCCACGAGTCTGTAAAAAGCGGACCCTGCTTGATCGCCAGTTCCGTGTGCTCAGGGTTGGTGTCGAAGAGCTTCAGCGCAGCCTCGGCAGCGGCAAGGTTCTCGAACCGGGCTTGCCAGACCAGGGTGTTGCCGGGGTCGCGGCTGGCGATCGGGGCCAGGCGTTCCCCCCGGGGCAGGATCCCGCGATGTTCCAGTGCGGCAAATTGCTTTTCCAGTTCAACGAATTCTTTCTTCTTCGAATGTTCAAACTGCTGGACCAGACGCATAATGACGGCCACGATATCCTCCTCAAAATTTACGATTCTCGACACTTTTTGACACTGTACGAGCAGACCGCGAACGCGCGGTGCTAGCCTGCCACTGGTTCCGCTGCTCCGTCGGTATCCTCGGGAACGTCGAAGCGGACCAGATCCGATCGAAAACCGCGGGTTCTGATCGCTCCATAGAGAATGCCCAGGGCCATCCAAATGACTCCCGCGATCTTGGCGGAGCGACTCAAACTCAGCCACAGGAGCAGGCAGATGGCAAAGCCCAGCACCGGTACCAGCAGGTTGCTCAACTTTTTCTCCCGTTCACGCAGGAAGTAACGCGTGAACGACGCGGCATTGACTCCCATGAACGCCAGTAGCGCGCCGAAATTCAGCAGTTCAGCGGCGCGCTCAAACGTCAGAACCGTAGTTCCGGCCAGCGCCAGCACGCCAACGAACAGGACATTGTTCTGGGGAATACGCCGCTTCGGTTCGATGGCGCCGAAAAACGATTTCGGCAAGGCGTTGCCTCTTCCCATCCCATAGAGCAGGCGGGCCGCACCCAGCTGCGAGCCCATCCCGGAGCCGACCGTCGCCACCAGGAGCGTGAAGTTGATCAAGCTGAATAACCACGGCCCGGCGGCTCGTCCCGCGACGTGGACAAAGGCGGTGTCAACNNCGCCCGTAATCAGACATACGAGCACAGTCGCCAGCAGGATGTTGCGCTTGGGATTCTCGGCTTCCTCGGACAAAGTGGAAATTCCGTCGAAGCCGATGTAGGTGAGCACGGCCAGCGAAGTGCCTCCGAGTACGGCCGGCAGCGTGAAAGTCCGCGGATCGTAGAACGGGCGCGTGAAGAACGCCACGCCCTCATGAGGCCTGCCGAAAACGTAGTGGCCAGCAGCGACGAGGAAAACAACGATCACGATTCCCATGCCGGCCGCCATCACTTCATTGATGCGGGCGGAAGTGCGGATTCCGAACAGGTTCAGGCCTGTGAAAAGCGCGATAAAGAAGATCACCAGGGCGGCGTAGGGAATCCCGGGAAAAAAATTCAGCGCAAACTTGCTGCACAGAATGGTGCAGACGATGGGATTGAGCAGGTAGTCCATTGCCATGCTCCAGCCGGTCACATAGCCGAGTGCGGGATGGATTTCGGAGCCGACGTAGGTGAATGCCGATCCGGCGCTGGGGTAGGCGCGAGCCATGCGGCCGTAACTGATCGCGGTAAACAGCATCGCGACCATGGCAATCAGAACGGTCGTCACCGCGTGACCGTGGGCGCGCGCGCTCATGACGCCGTAAACCGGCATCGGCGCAGTGGGCTGAATCACGATCATTCCATAGAGAATCAGGTCCCAAAGGCCAAGAGTGCGGCGGAGCCGGGGGGCAGTTGCGGCGGAAACGGTCTGCGGAAGTGGCATGTGGTTGGCGATTCGAATCGATGGGGCGGGCTCAGACCCGCCCCAGCAGGGGAAACGCTAGAAGAAAAACTTCAGGGCCAACTGAATCAGCCTGGGGTCACGCGCCGATTGAGCAAAGCCCCAGGAGCAATTTGCATTCAGGTTATCAACCGGGCAACCATTTTCTCCCGGGGAAAGATCGATGGAGTGATCGGTAGTCGGGTTGTCGAACAGAAACTTCCCAGGGTACGGCTGCGGGTTGACGTGGTTCCAGACGTTGAAGAATTCCGCGCGGAATTCGAACCGGTAGCGGTCATTCAACGGGATGTTCTTGAAAACGGAAAGGTCCCAGTTCTGAAAGCCCGGCCCACGGATGATGTTGCGGCCCGCGTTTCCAAACGTGCCTGCCACTGTGTTGGTTGCGAAGGCGCAAGTGTTGAAGAGAGTCCCTTTGATACATGGCGTGGCATTGGGATCGCCGACGCGATTGGGACGCGCGGCGCTGGCTACGTTCCCGCCACCATCCGAATTCGACAGGTTCGTGGCGATGTCAGTGGGCGTGAAGTAATTTCCTGTGGACGCTGAAGTAATCCCCGCGACCTGCCAGCCGCCGATGATCCGGTCCAGAGCCCCCGTGGCATTCCCGCCAAAGAGCTGGCCCTTTCCGAAAGGCAGATCATACGAGTAGCTGAAAATGAAGCGATGGCGGATATCGAAGTCGGCGTTGCCGTACTCCAGTTTCGGGAAGCGCTGATCGCGGAAATCTCCCGTGGCAAACGAGCCGAGGTTGGCGCTGGAGGCTGTGTCCATGGCATGGCTGTAAGTGTAGGAGGCCTGAAACTGCAGCCCGTGGGTAAGGCGTTTCTCCAAACGCGCCTGGAGGGAGTGATAGTTCGAAAAAGCATTCGAGCGGAACGTGGCGATGGTCGTGTCGAAGGCGGGATCGCAATTGTCGGGGGTGTCGAGGTCGCAGGGACCCGCACCCGGCAGAGATTTCTTCACCGGACGGCGGGGAGCGAATGCCGCCTGCTGATCGGCCGTGGGAACCGCCTGGTTGCCGTTGTAGAAGGCGAAGAGTTTCATGCCTCGCGATCCGGCGTACGAAACCTCCAACACGGTTTGCGCCGGAAGTTGGTATTGCAGACCCATGTGCCACTGCTGGTTGTAAGGCGTCCGCAGGTGGGGATCGACGGAAAATAGTTGTGGAGTGTTGGGGTCGGTGAGCGAGTCCAGCGGGAAGCCATTCGCCATCACGTTAAAGTTCGGGATGGAGCAATCCACCTGGCCATCACCCGGGTTGGCGGATGAAGCGCCGCAGTTCGTGTTGAATGATTGGATAGAAAAGAACGGTGGGCTGAAACCTGGGCTGGGATTGGAGAAGGGCCCATTCTCCTGTCCGCCGTAGAAAATTCCATAGCCGCTGCGGAGCACGAGGTTGTTAGTCAACTGGAAAGCGAAGCCCACACGTGGTGCAAAATTGTTCCGGTCGGGCTCGATCAGACCACGGGACCCGGTGCGCAGGATGGGAATGCTCGCCGCCAGAGTCGGCGTGAGTTCCTGGTTCTGCCCCTTGGGCACGAGCAATGATTGAGTGGCGAAGTCGAAGGTTGCGGCTTGGTCATGCTCTTCCTTGATGGGGCTGAAGTACTCGTAGCGCAGGCCCAGATTCAGAGTAAGCCGTGGCGTTATTCGAAAATCGTCTTGTACGTAGCCGGCGTAGATTTGCCGCCGGTAATCCACATTGTGAAGGCTGGTAATCAGGCCGAAGTCTGGAATTCCCAGTAAGAAGGAGGCGAAGGCCGAACCACCACTGCTGGGCGACGCCGGATTGTCGGAGAACTCGCTCCCGAAGCCCAGGTTTCCGCGAGAAGCGGCGGGCTGGAAGATCGTGAACTGCTCGCGCCGAATCTCCGTGCCGAACTTGAAGGAGTGGCGGCCCCGAATCCAATTCAAATTCTCGGTAAGGACATAGCTGTTCTGCAATTCCTTGGAGGGAAGGAAGGTGGAGCTGCCGATGGTCGCCGTGCCGTCACCGAAGTCAATTTCCGGGAGGCCGCCGTTGAGCGGTCCGAACGGCACCCCAGGATAGTTGATCCCGAACTGAGGGTCGCCGGCGATATTCTTGTCGAAGTTCAGCTGGAACCGGTGCGAATTGACGCGGTTATAGCCCAACCGGAATTCATTGATAACGTTGGGTGTGAACACGTGAACTTCGCTCATGGCGACGCTGCGATAGGAATTCTCCTCGATACCATCGAAGAAACCGCCGCCGTCCAACACGTTGTTGAAGGGAGCGGGAATCTCGCTGGGCTGATCTTCGTAGCTGAAGCGCACGAAGAAGTCATCCTTCTGGGCGAGTTTGTGATCCACGCGGATGTCGAAGTTGTTGCGAGTCTCTTTCCTCACCGGATTGACCAGGAAGTTGGCGCCGGCAAGTTGGGTATTAGGCGATGGGAAAAGTGCGGCCAGCCGGGTGGCGAGAGGATCAATGAGGCCGCCAGGAAAGACATTCAGATTGCCGTCGGAAGAAATCGGCGCGCCGCAAAACCCATTCGGGTTGAGGTCGAAACGACTTGTCTGGGTGAGGCGGGTATTGAAGATTTCCCCTTTGAATGTGTCGTTGCCGTTGCAGTCTCTGGCGGTCTGGTCGGTTGGGTTGCCGTCCTGGTCGATCGCGAGCGCCAGGTCGGAACTGAGGTTCGCGGAAAAATCCCCGCCGATATTCTCCGGTGTGGGGATCGACTGCAAGATTGGAATGGCTTGTCGAACCCGCAGACCTTCGTAGTCTCCAAAGAAAAAAGTCCGATTCTTGATGATCGGCCCGCCCAAGGTGAACCCAAACTGATTCTGCTTATAGGGTTGGCGTCCGAACTGGTCAAAAGCATTTCTCGCGTCGAATTTCTCGTTGCGAAGGAACTCAAAAACGTTGCCATGGATCTGGTTGGTCCCGGACTTGATCACCGCGTTCATGACCGCACCGTTGCCCCTGCCAAACTCCGAGCTATAGGAGTTGGTCTGGACCTTGAATTCCGCGATCGCGTCCACCGGGGGCTGAATCACATAGGTTGTCTCGTTGAGCAGGTCACCGAGATTGGCGTTATTGTCTACTCCGTCGAGCAGAAAATTGTTCTGCAACGCGCGCGCGCCATTCGCACTGAAACCGAAGGTCTTTTCCGCGCGCGACCCGGGTTCGGCCGGCACCACGCCCGCCGTCAATTGGGCCAGTTGTGCGTAGTTACGACCGTTGAGCGGCAGGGTTGAAATTCGCTTGCTCGTCACTACCTGGCCAAGATCCGAGTTCTCCGTTTCCAACTGCGGGCCTTGCGAGGTAACTGTCACCTGTTCGTGGATCTCGCCCACCTGCAGCGCCACGTCCACCGACGGCCGTTCCTGGACGTTCAACTCGACCGGGCCCACCGTCGTTGTCTTGAACCCTGGCTTCGTCACGGCGACCCGATAGCGGCCCACCTTCAACGGGCCGGCAGAATATTCCCCACCCGCGTTCGTTTTGCTCTCAAATGAGGTGCCGCGATCTACGTCCGTCACGGTGACCTTCGCACCCGCGACGACTGCTCCCGACGAATCTTTTACGGTGCCGACGATCGTGCCGGTATCTTTTTGTGCCCAGCAGAGACCCGCCACCAGCACAAAGGTGAGTAATACGAGCGATCCACGGACAAATTCAAATGAGCGCGACATTTCCAACCTCCTGGCAATTGCGTTGGCACCCGGACCCGCGTAACACCAACATCATCCTCAATGAGGGCTGGCTTCCAGCAGGAGATGGTCGGTCAAAGAAACCCGGAGTTTCGGATTCTGTGAGCTGACATCTCCCAGAGACTTTCCGTTTTCGTAATCCACAACCTGGTAGTGGCTTGGCCCCAGACCGCGCAGCTCGATTTCGCCGGACCACGTCTTGCCCTTCCCCGGCGCGTAGAAAGCGTAGTACATCCGGCCGTCTTTTTCGATGGCGTAGCCCTCGGGCACATCGTAACCATACGTGTACAGGTTAAGAAACTTGCCTCGAGAAAGCATCTTCGCGTTGTAGATATCGATCCACTTCTTCCAATGCGCTTCTTTTTCCGGCGTCAACTCAACGATCTTGAATTTGGGACCGTACCCGGGCCAGGTGAATTTCGTCCCCACCACCGCGCCAACTCCGACAGAGGAAGCGAAGTCGCGCCCCTTGTCGACCTCGCTCAGCGTGTTTCTGAGTATCACCTCGGTCAGTTCGACGTGGTCGCCGTACACGGCCGCTTCCGGGCCCAGCAGCGCTTTGTACATCTTGGTGCGGAGGCGAACCTGCCCCGCGCCCACCGGATCGGCCGTCACGGCCTGATCGATGTACGGCAGCCATGCCAGACTCGGCGGCGTTCCGCATGGACAAGCCTGGGTAACGCTCTCCGGCTTCAGGGCTCGCGTGGTCTCGAGAATAATCTTGTAGACGTCCCCCACCGCATTGATCGAGTCATTCGGAGACTTGTGATGATGCTTTGGGTTGTAGCAGGCGGGCACGGTGTAGGAAAAATCCAGCTTGTGGCCGTCGAAGTCCCAGTCGCGAATGAAGCGCTCGGTGAGATGTTTGTAGTACTGCTGCACCTCGGGCACCGCGGGACAGAATGCGCCGAGATCCGCGGTAGCGCGAGCGGGCTTGCCGTCCTTATCAAGAATCAGCCAATCAGGATGTTCCTTAGCGACCTTGGAAAGCTGGTACGGACGGTGATTCAGGATGTCTTTTCCGTGGCCGTCCTCCACCACGAGCGGGATCCACCAAATTGTGATGTGGATACCGGCATCGTGATAGGCCTTTACGACCTTCTGCATGGAATCGTCGGGGAAGGTGTCCGGCCGCGGTTCCCAGTCTCCGCGGGAACGGAACCAGCCGGCATCGAGCGTCGCCCACTTCAGCCCCAGTTCCTTGAGCTTCGGGATGGTGCCCAGCATTTGTTTGGGAGTGAAGTCCATCTCGTATCCCCAACCGCACCAGTTCGCCTCATAGTCGGCATTGGTAGGGTGCGCCAGGCTAAGGCCGCGGACTTGCAGCATTTTCGAGTACAGGCTGAGCGGCTCGAAAAAGTCGCCGTGGAACACCGCGACGAAAGTCAGCGGTGTCGCGAAGACTTCTCCGGGGCGCAGCGTAGCGGCCCCCTCAGTCGCAATCGCTGCGCTCACCCGGCCGTCCGGCAGCGTTTTCACCGGCAAGCTCATCTTCAACGGCCCGGTTTCGGCGTGGCCGATGGCTTCGCCGACAGAACCGGTCCAGAAAGCCACCACCGGAATGCCGCCACCGGTCCGGTTCTCATCGTTGTGCATCATGGTCTGCATCGGATTCGCCCGGGCAAACTTGGGCGTAACCAGCATTACGTCGTCTTTTCCCCACGCCTCGCTCGATCCATGAAACGACCACATCGCGTAGGGCGCCGCTTTCGCATCGCTGAGAGAGGCATTCAGCACATGCTCCTGAGTGATTACCCGATCGAGGACGATCTCGGTGCTCCCGGCATTCTTGTAGGACGTGCTCACCAGCGCCAGGCTGGGAAACTTGTCGTAGACCTCGATCATCAGGGTCTTTTCGATGGCGGGAGAAGACGCGCTCTTTCCGGAAAGCTCGACCCGCTTGCCCAGCGCGCCCAACCGGCCTGATGCGTTACTGATCTTTGCGTGTTCAAGATCAAGGACAAAGTCGCCGATCTCTTTGCCGCCGCTGACCAGGGTGTCGGCAGTTGCCCCGGGTTCCCGGGGATCGTCAAGAGTCAGACTCGCGCCGTCTCGCACCAGCGAAGCTTGCAGATAGCCGGTGGAAAGTACGCGGAATTCCGCGGCGGACGTCTTGATTACGAGCGGGCCGCCAGCGTTTGCCGCGACGCTGATTGTGGAATCGGGCTGGACGTTCGCGGTCGGGGCGGGCTTGCGGCCGCAGCCAACGAGCGGAATGCTCACGATGAGGAACAGGCAAACGAGAAATTGGAGCCGACAGGAAATCCGGGACGAGCGGGGCGAAACTTGAACCGACTTCATAGGGCACATCCGCGAGGACGGTGATTGAATTGTTTAGTAGGTGTAACGTTTCACTAAAGACTTGTCAAGCGAAAAGCTCGAACCGGGATGGCTGCGACGCCGCTATACCGGCAGACGTTCTGTGAACCGCTCCCGTACCCCGGGAGCGATCTCTACTCCAACCGCTTTCGCAAACTCGATTAGCGCCCGGACGTCAGCGTCGGGATGAATGGTATGCGGCGAAGTTACCTTGTAACTGGCGAGCAGGACGCCCAGATCCAGAGCGGTTTCCACACTGCCCGCTCTCCTCGGCTGAGGACTGACCAGCGGAATGCCCGCCGCAAGTCCGGCGAGTATCCCTCCCAACAAGCTGTCCCCGGCCCCGGCTGTGGACGCGACCTCGACCTTGGGGGCGGGACAGTAGTTCCAACTCTCACTGCCCACGGCGTAGGCGCCGTCCTTCCCAGCGCTGATCACCATTTGGAGCTGTGGATAGGAACCGCGAAGAAACGCGAGGCATTTCTCGATGAAGTGTTGAGGATTGTCCGATGACAACTGTTCTCCCACAAGCTCGGCGGCTTCGTCCCCATTCACAGACACCAGGTCGAGATGGTCGAACATCCTCCAGTCCCTGGCGAGGGCAATTTCCCCGGTTACGAACGACGCGGCGCGAAAACTTCCGGCCCGGGTGGCCATTTCCAGAAAATACTTTCGCGTCTCGAGCGGAACTTCCGGAAGCGCGAGCGCCATGGTTCGGGCGCCGCCGGAGCGCAACAGGCCAGCCACCTCGTCCAGATCGCGCTTGCACAGCGTGCCGGCAGACGAGTTGTTCGTCGTGATGTTGCCACCCGTGTGATCGGGGTACTGGAAGCAGACGCTGAATAAAGTTGGGTGGCCGGCAGCGGTGGTGACGAACCGCGTATCGATGCCGGTGGCAGCCATCTCTTGCAGCACAGACCTGCCTGGAGCGTCGTTTCCGATTTTGCCCAGCGCGAGCACGTGAAAAGGCGCGCCCGAGGGTTGTGCCCCGAGCAATCTCGCCACGTAGTGAATCACGATGTGGAGTTTGCAGTAGTCCCGCACATCCAGCAGTTGGCCAGCCCTGCTCTCATTGCGGCCCAGCGTGTGATCGCCTTCGAGTGCGAAGAAGATGCCGGAGCCGATCCCGCCGATCCCCACGAGGCGGTCATAGGGGGAACTATCGTCGATCCGCAGGACGCGCATGGAGTTTTTTCTCTTACAGCAGATCCCAATCGGGATTCTCGCTGATCGGATGTGCGGCTGTTTCCTGAGTCGCGGTGATGACTGCATCCGGATGGCGCTGCAACAGTGTCATGGGATATTCCGGAGTGGGCTCGGCGAACAGAGCCACGCGCAGGGCAGTTTGTTTCCAAGCCCCCGTATCGCTGTAGACGCGTACTTTCTTCGCCGACAGACATTCTTTAACGCCCAAGGTAATCGACATAGGCGGAACAAACTGGTAGGCGCTGCCGAACGTCCTCTGCGCCAGGGCAAGAATGGTGTCCATATTATTTTCCTGAACACGGATCGTAGACTCCGCCAGTTCCTCAAGCGTGATAGCGCTGTAGGGATGGCGCCGGGCCTGGTTGTAAGCCACATGACCATCCTGGCCCCAACCGCCAACGGTAATGTCGATCGGCGCCGCCGCGATCGTAGCGCCCACTTTTTCCGCGGTCGAGGGCGTGAGCCAGAATCTCTGCTTTTCCGGGACCGCCAACTCAGCACTGATCCCGCCGTAAAAGTGTTCTTCCATAAATGAGCGGAAGTTGTAGGGATGCTTCGCGGGCAGCAGCCGGCCCTGCCAGTCCAGGCACTCGTCCATATGAAACACGGAGAGATTTCGCAAACTGACTTTCTTCGAATTCACCAGTTCGGTGAAGGGCGCGTACCAGCATTTCGGCCCGCATGGGATGATCGCCCGCGTGGGAGAGTTCTTCTGGTTGCTGGCCACAATGACGTCGACCAACTCCTGGGCCATCAATCGCCCCATCTCGGCGGAATCCCGCACCATCCGGAAACGGGCGCGCAGTTCTGGATGTGCGGATAATTTCTCGGCGGGAATGCTGCACCAGCGGTAGAGGTCGTGTTTGAGAAACGGGCTCATGGAAGTTTTCCTAATGTCGCGCAACGTTTGATTCGGATGTAACGTTTCACCCGATTATGCTACTGCGCCGGTCAAGACTGCGGTACCGGTGACGTGGACTCGCGCACAATCAACCTCGGGATGACCTTGCGATGCTTCGGCTGGATTGCTCGCTTCTCAACGGTTGCCCGAATGAGTTCCTCGATAATTTCAGCTCCCAGCGATCCCTGCATTTCGAGCTGCTGTTGCACGGTAGTCAGCGGCGGGTTATAGAACGCCGCGCTGGGAATGTCATCAAAGCCGACCACCGAGCAATCCCTGGGAACCCGAAGGCCGGCGCTCGTCAGCGCGCGAACCGCCGCGCATGCCGTGAGGTCGTCAAATGCAACGAGCGCCGTAAAGCCAGGGCGGCGCTTCAATAATTCTTCCGTGAGTTGGTACCCCTCGGCGAATGTTGAGTTCCGCCCTTTGATATCCACGATCAGCTTGTCATCCAGCTTCAGTCCCGCCTCCTTCGCGAAGCTCTCAAGCCCACGCCAGCGCTGGATGCTGTCCACCAATATCTTTGGACCTCGAATAAACGCGATCTTGCTGTGACCGAGATCAAACAGATGCTTCAACGCCTGGCGGGTACCCTCCGCGTTATCGGCCACCACCGAGCTTACCTGCACACCGGAGAGCTGCCGGCCGATCATTACGGCTGGCACTTGCCGCTCGGAGAATTCCGAGAGCAGCTTGCTGTCGAGGTACAGAGGATTCGCGATGGTAATAATGCCTTCCACGCGCCGCCCGAGCAGCATGTCCAGGCAGGGCTGGAACTGGGAACGATCGTCCTGAAGGTCGGTCACCAGCGGAAAAAGTCCGGAGGACCGTGAGTGATTCTGGATGCCACGCAGGATTTGTGTGCAATAGGGATCGGTCAGATCGAAAACAACTACCCCCAAAGTGTGGCTGCGCCGGCTGCGCAAGGAACGCGCGAAAAGGTTAGGCCGATAACCGAGGCGCCGCGCCACCTTCCAGACGTGCGCGCGCGTGCGGGTGGAAATGCGATTCGCCGCGGTTCCATCGTTCAGCACCATGGACACGGTAGTCACCGAAAAGCCACTCTCTCCGGCAACGTCGCGGATGGTCACCATCGCTCCCTCGTATTCGATCGGGTTTCTCGATATTCCCCGAAGAGTATAGTTGACAATCCGTCCCGCCGCATCTACATTTTTGACCGTAGTGTATCGTTTCACTTGAGGGATCGCTTGGAACATACCGGGAAACAGATTCGTGTGCGCCGTATCCTCCGCTCCCATCGAGGCAGCCTCGTGGTTGCCTTTGACCACCCCATGTTCGTGGGGCCGATTCCAGGAACGGGTTTTCCTGCCAGGCAGATTGCCAGGTTTGTGGAAGGCGGCGCCGACGCCCTCCTCCTCAATCTCGGCATGATGCGGCATGTCGCGGCAGCCGCAAGCCGGGAGAACCTTCCCGGCATCATTGCGCGTCTTGACTGGACGACCGCACTGGGAACCGCCAGCCTGTCTTCCGCCAGTGCGTTTCGCAGTTGCCTGGTGGCGCATCCGGAAGACGCAATGCGAGCAGGCGCCGATGCCGTCATCACGTTCCTGGTGATTGGCAGCGGTGACGCCGAGTTCGAGAAGAGCGAGATCCAGCGCACCGCCCGCGTTTCCCGGGAGTGTGAGCGGTTGGGCATGCCACTGATCGTCGAGTCGGTGACGCGCGGTCCGAATGTCGAAAACCCTCGCGATCCCGAGTGGTTGATGCTGCACACGCGAATCGCCGCCGAACTGGGCGCCGACCTCATCAAGACAGAGTATTCCGGCGACCCAAAGTCCATGCGGACGGTGGTCGACGCCTGCCCGATACCGATCCTGGTCTTGGGTGGAAGCCGCTCCGGGTCCGACCAGGACGTGCTCAAGGTTGTGCGCGGAGTCGTGCAATCCGGGGCTGCCGGTGTTTTCTTTGGGAGAAACGTATTTCAGGCAAAGAATATTCCCGGACTTCTGCAGCGTATCCATGCGGAACTCAGCCGCCCGGGCAGGAAGGTGTGAGCTGTGAGCTTGCTGGCTGTTGACATCGGCTCGAGTAGCTGCAAGGCCGTGGCCTTTGCTCTGGCAGGCAACATCCTCGCCGAATGCGCAGTTTCCTACCGGCCTGATAGTCCGAATCCCTCGCATGTCGAAGTCCCGGTCCAACGATTCTGGGACGCGCTGTGCGCGATGACTCGCAGCGTCGCCAGCGACGTCAATCAGGATCCAGTGGAAGCGATGACCTTGAGCTCCCACGGTGAGACCTTCGTTCCCGTCGACACCCACAATCAGCCCGTTTCGCCCGCCATTCTGAACATGGACAATCGCGCTGTAATCCAGGCGCAATGGATGGCCGACCACATGGGACGCAGGCGCATTTTCGAGATCACCGGCCTGGCCGTACACCCGATGTATCCGATCCCGAAAATCTTGTGGCTGCGGGACCACCAGCCGGATGTGTTTGCTGCCGCCACGCGTTTTCTGGGCGTAACGGATTATCTGCTGACCCGGCTCGGGCTTCCCGCCTACGTTGATTATTCTTTGGCTTCGCGATTCCTCGCATTTGACATCCGCACGCTCGCCTGGTCACCGGAGATTCTCGAGAGCTGCGACTTGAGTCCGGAGCGCTTTGCTACGCCTGTTCCTGCTGGAACCGTGGCCGGGCAACTGTCCGCAAAAGCTGCATCGGAACTGGGGTTGCGAGCGGGAGTGCAGGTCGCGGTGGGCGGCCACGATCAACCTTGCGCTGCCTTGGGGCTCGGCGTGGTGGAACCAGGACGAGTTTCGGCTTCACTTGGTACTTACGAATGCCTGCTGGCGGCGTCTGCGGCTCCGTCCGTCACGGACGAGGCCTACGCCGCCAATCTGAATTCCTATTGCCATGTTGTCCCCGAGCGTTACGTTACGATTGCGTACTTCCCCTCGGGCATTATGGTGGACTGGTTCCTTCATTTGATTCGTTCGGATCGGGAGCTCGGCAGTCCAGACGCCATCAACAGACTCTGTCAATCTCTGGAAGCGGGAGCGCCATTGTCGCCAACCGGTCTGTGCATCGCGCCCAACCTGCTGGGCACGTGCAACCCGGACTTTGATCCCAGCGCAACCGGAGTCATTGCCGGGCTTCGTCCAACCAGCAACGCGTCCCACATCTACAAGGGCATTCTGGAAGGAATCGCGTTCGAGATGGCGAACATGGCCGAGTTGCTGCAACGGGCAACCGGTTCTTTCGACGACATCTACGTGACCGGCGGAGGATGCGGTTCGCCCCTGGGCCTGGAATTGCGCGCAGCCCTTACGGCGTGTCGCTTGCACCAGATGCATTGTCCAGAGGCAGTGTGCCTGGGGACCGCGATTCTAGCGGGCGTAGGCTCCGGCAGGTATCGAAGTTTTCCTGAAGCAATCGCTCAACTCGTAACCGTCAAGGGCACGGTGGAGCCCAACCCTGAAGTCGCAAAGTCTTACCGCGCACAGTTGCAACAGTACCGGCTGCTCTGTGCCAGCATGGCTGGCGTTCGAGCTTCTTATCCCACGCCAGTTTCCTAAGGAGAGCAACGTGATCGAACCCACAGTCGGCTTTATTGTTTACGGCGTACACAAAGATGGCCTGAAGGATCCCATGGGCCAGCCATTCATTGATGCAGCAGTCGTCGCGAGATCCGAGAAGGCGCTCGCCGCAGCCGGGATCAAGCTGGTCCGGCACGAAGTTGTGGTCGCGACCAAAGAGGAAGCCATCACGGCGTTGCGGCGCATGAAGGACGATCCCAAGATCGACGCCGTGGTTTTGTTTTCCGGCACCTGGGTTTGGTCCGCCCACCTGGTGGGCGCGGTGCGCGAATTCGCAGCCACGGGGAAGGGCGTGGTGCTGTGGACTCATCCCGGATCGCAGGGTTGGCGCCCCGTAGGAGGTCTGGTGATGCACGGTGGACTTCTGGAAATCGGCCTTGCCCACAAATTCGTGTACGGCCCCGCCGAGGATGCAGCCACGGTGGAGAAGATCGCGGCGTACGCGCGAGCCGCCTGCTTGAAGAATGGGCTGAATCTTTCCACCATCGGGACCTTTGGCGGCCGAGGCATGGGTCAAACCTGCGGCGTGGCCGACCCTTCGCAGTGGATGCGCATGTTCGGTATTGACATCGACTCGCGCGACACCACCGAATTGATCCGTACCGCCGAATCCATCTCGAAGCAAAAAATCGATGCGCTCAGTCCCCGTCTGGCAAAGTTGTTTGGCGCGGCGCCGGAGGCGTCCGTCGTCAACGAGCGTTCCATCCGCCTGTACCTGGCGCTGAAGGAAGTTGTGGAACGGGAGAAGTTTGATTTCTATACCGTGCAGTCTTTCCCGGGTTTGGGGGACCACTACTCCGCAACTTGCTTTGCGCAGAGCATGATGCTGGAAGACGGCCACGGAACGTCGACGCTGGGAGACTTCAACACCGCCCTCACCGTTCTTCTGCTTACCAAGTTGAGCAAGGAACCCGTTTACTATGGAGATCTTCAGCACGTTGATGTGCAGAAAAAAGAAATCAAGATCATCGGTGACGGTGCTTGCCCGCCCTCTTTGGCGTGCAAGCTGGGGCCGGCAGGTTTCGCCGAACATGGCATTCCGACGGAAGGCGAGGCGGGCGGCCTCTCCGTCAAGCTGATCTGCAAAGTGGGCGACGGAGTGCTGGCTCGCCTGGGTCGCGTCAAAGGCGAATTCCAGATGGCGATTACCCGCGCCACCGTCTTTGAGCCGCCCGCCGCGCAAATCGAGGCCCGGCTGAAGGAGTGTGGCATACCTTTTTGGCCTCACGGTTTCGTCACCGCCCACTGTGACATGGAACAATTGCTGCAGAACTGGACCAACGAATACGCCTGCCTGGGCTACGGGGCCCACCTCTATCCGGCGTTGGTCGATTTCTGTGAATTGACCGGGATCAAAGCCATTCAGCTGTGACGGAAGGAGTACTTCAATGAGATTCAATCGCGTCCTGACTTCTTGCCTGCTTGCACTTGCCGTCATGCTCGTTGCAGGGGAACATTCCCCGCGTCTACTCGCTGCTCCCGGCGAAGCGGCGCAGACCAGCCCCGGGCAAGCGTTAAAAGCGTTTGCGGCACTCCACCCGATCGACGTCCACGTGCACGTGTTCAAGACCGATCCGGCGTTCCAGAGCTTGCTGGAGAAGCTCAATCTCACGCTGCTCAATATTCTCGTAATGGATGACACGCTTTCCTATCGCAAGCAGTTGGCACCGCAGGTTTCCGACGCGCGCGAACTGGCGCGCTCCAGCCGCGGCCATGTCGCGTTGTGTACCACCTTCGACGCGTACAAGTTCAACGAGCCGTCTTTCACCGCGGATCGCATTCGCCAACTGGACGACGATTTCGCGCACGGCGCCATCGCGGTAAAAATCTGGAAAAACGTTGGCATGGAAATCAAAGATGGCAAGGGCAAGTTCATCATGCCCGACGATCCGAAATTTGCGCCGATTTATGAAGACATTGCCAAGCACGGCAAGACCTTGATGGCGCACCTCGCGGAACCGGACGTCGCGTGGGGACCGCCCGATCCTTCCGATCCGTCATGGTCCTACTATCAGGAGAATCCGCAGTGGTTCCTCTACAACAGGCCTGACTTTCCCTCGAAAAAGACGATCCTCGACGCGCGCGACCACGTGCTCGCCGCTCATCCCAAACTTCGCGTGGTAGGCGTTCACCTGGGGAGCATGGAGAAGAATCTGGACGCTATCGCCGAGCATTTGGATCAATATCCAAACTTCGCGGTGGATACGGCCGCGCGCATGGAATACCTGATGGCGGCGCCGCCCGAGAAGGTTCGGGCTTTCCTCATCAAGTATCAGGACCGGGTCCTGTACGGCACCGACCTAGATCTGATCGTAGACGCTAATGTGCAAGAGGCACTGAACGATTGGCGGTCAACCTATGGTCGTGATTGGCGCTTCTTCGCAACCAGCGAAAGCTTTGAGCAAAACGGCAGGAAAATCCACGGCTTGAAATTGCCCGAGCCTGTGCTGCAAAAGATCTTCCGGACGAACGCTCTTCACTGGGTTCCTGGCTTGCATTGAGGGCAGTCGGGTCAGGGGTTTGCGGGGCGTAGTTCCTCTTCAATCCCAATTTTCAGCCGCGCTATCTAAATCCCTCCCATGCCATTGTGCCTGGGTCACAGGCTCTTATGACCTGGATCACAGACCCCCGGTTCATGCGACGGCAGAATCGAAGCGAACCCTCCGTAAAGGAGCAAGCCCATGGCTACTGCAACGCCCGTCAAGCCGGAGATCCTGCGGACCCTTCCCTCGGATGCTGTCCGACAAATTCAATGGCGATTTGCCGATCGCTACGACCTGCAAATGCTGGTGCAGTCCGCGCGATCCGTGGCCCGTGGTCCGGTGGCCCGCCTGGTGGCAAGCGGCGGTCGCAACTCGCACGAGTGGACGCCCGCCAAGGCCGAGTTGCTTGAGGCTTTTGATAAATCCGGCATCACCGCGGTGTTTATGGAGCCCGAACAGGGCGGCTTCATTGCTGGTCCCAAGAATCTCGCGCTGGCACTCGCGGCTTTCGAACTCGCCTGGGTGGATGGTGGCGCCGCCACCGCCAGCTTAGCCGGTTGCCTGGCCCTGGCCCCAATCCACGAGCGCGGTACGCCGGAGCAGCAGAGCAAGTACATGCACCTGGCCGCTCCGCCCCAGCCGGGCGAGGACCGCAAGCCCTGGCGAGGTGCGTTCTGCCTGACCGAACCCATCCCCTACGTCGGTGTCGATACCGGCATGCTCAACGGAAAGATTCGTATCGCCGAGTGGAAGCCGGGCGAAGAGCC
>PMCH01000154.1 GCA_003154055.1 Acidobacteriaceae bacterium | reverse complement strand
TGAAACGAAAACGAGGTGATTGCTTTGACATCACAGGGGAAGCTGCTGATTGTGGATGACGAACTGAGCGTGCGGGACTCGCTCGCCAAGTGGTTTCACGAGGAAGGCTACGAGGTGGGCACCGCGGAGAATGCCAGCGATGCCCTGACCCGTCTGGCCGAGCGGCGCTGGGACGCTGCGCTGGTAGACATCAAGATGCATGGCACGGACGGCATCGAACTGCAGCGCCGCATGCACGAGATTGATCCCGAGTTGATCGTCATCATGATGACCGGATATGCCTCGGTCGAAACGGCCGTCACCGCGCTCAAGAACGGCGCGTACGACTATGTGACCAAGCCGCTCGATCCCGACGAGATCGCGCACCTGGTGAAGAAAGCTCTCGCCCACAAGCGCACCGAGCAGGAGAACGTGCGGCTCCGGGAAACAGTGGCGGAAGTCGCGCGGCCCGAGGAGATTATTGGCGAGAGCGAGCCCATGCGGAAGGTGTTCCACGCCATTGAGACGGTCGCACCCACCGACGCTACCGTTCTCATCACGGGCGAAAGTGGCACGGGAAAGGAACTGGTAACCCGCGCCATCCACCACGCCAGCCCGCGCCGGTTCCATCCGCTGGTAGTAATTCACTGCGGCGCGTTGACCGAGACCCTGCTCGAAAGCGAACTCTTCGGACATGAAAAAGGGGCGTTCACCGGCGCGCAGTACCGCAAGAAAGGCAAATTCGAAATCGCGGAGGGCGGGACGGTGTTCCTCGATGAAATCGGGGACATCAGCCTGAAGACNNNNTACCGGCTCAACGTCTTTCATATTGAACTGCCGCCCCTGCGCGACCGCCGGGACGATATCCCACTGCTGGTCAACCACTTTGTACGCAAGTTCTCGCTGCAGATGAACAAGAGAATCAACCGGGTTTCTCCCGCCGCCATGAACCTGCTCCAGCAGCAGCCGTGGGCGGGAAACATACGTGAGCTGGAAAACTCGATCGAGAGGGCCATGGTGGTGGCCCAGGAACCCGAGATCGGCGAACAGGACTTTATCTTCAAGGCGGCCGCGGCAATCGCGAATGGAAACGGGGGCAAGTCGCTCGAGGACATTGAAAAGGGTCACATCCTGCGCGTCCTGGAGCAGTGCAACTGGAACCAGACCCATGCGGCCGAAGTCCTGGCCATTGACCGCGTCACGTTGCATCACAAGATGAAGAAGTACGGCTGGAGCAAGCCCGTCGAAACGCGATGAAAATGCTCGAACTGCTGCCGATCGGAAATTTCGACGAGCGGCTGCTGATGCAGGTGGCTCCCGCGCTCGCCGACGCTTTCCGTGTGCCTTGCCAGATTGTGGGCGCGCACCTGGATCCCCAGTTCGCCTTCCATACCGAACGCCAGCAGTTTCATTCTTCCGAGATCATCCAAGCGATGCAGCGTCACGCCGCCAACGGCGCCTGGCGCGTGCTTGGCATTACCGGCGTGGATCTCTATATCCCGATTCTGACGTTTGTGTTTGGCGAGGCGCAGATGGGCGGGCCCTGCGCTGTGGTATCGGCACATCGGCTGACGCAGCAATTCTATGGACTGCCGCACGATCCTGACCTCTTCCTTCAGCGGCTGATTAAGGAGGCCGTCCACGAAGTTGGACACACTCTCGACCTTACCCACTGCGATGATTACTCGTGCGCGATGGCACCTTCTCATGCCGTGGAGTGGATTGATTTGAAGGAAGCGGTGCTGTGTCCGAACTGCCAGGATCGGGCGCTGGAGGCGGTCGGCTAGTCGATGAAGTTCTTCATGCAGAAACAACTCCCGCCCGATTTTTCATATTCCGACGTCTCCACAACCAGCGGCTTTAGCTTTTCTTGAGCAAGTATCTTCTCAAGATTCCCCGTCACTCGCGGCGTCAGGAAATGCCCGTTGGCCACGATTCCGTTCGCGATGAAACCGGCGGCTTCTTCCTCCGAGATCTCGTGCACGCGCTGCCAGTACCCGTGCAACTCGTCGAGCGATGCCTGGGCAAAGGCTCCGGGGAAAATCAGGACGGCATCGTCGTTCAGCGGGCAAAAGCAGGTGTCCAGATGATAGAAACGTTCATCTATCAGTTCCAGCGCGATCACGGGGATACCGAGTTTCTGCATCGCCTCCTCCAGATGCCAGATGCCGCCGATGGTGGAGCGAAACGCGTGCCCGGCGTAAATCCGCGAGCGGTCGGGATGCCAGATCAGGTCTCCGCTGCCCTCGAGATACTCATCGCCGAAATCGACTTCGATGACTTTGTAATCACGAGCGCGAAACCACTCCACGTAATACGCCACCTCGCGCTGGCGGGATGAAAAACGCATATTGCTGGGGACGATGAACTTGCCGATCTTCTCGTGGTAGCCGACAAATACCTGGTTGGCCGCGAAGACCATATCCTCCAGGCCGGGCACGGCCTCAATCGTTTCAATCTGGACGCCGGCCGTCTCCAGCGCCCTCCGCAGCGCTTCCCACTGAGCACGCGCCTTCTGCTTGTCCACAGGACTCTCCCCCAGCATGTAGGGGTTCTTCATGTCGAGGACGTCAAAATAGGTTGGCGGGCAAAGCAGCGCGGTCTTCGGCATGGTCTGGATGATTTTACCGTCCGCGGAAAGACCCGCCGTGCAAAAGCCTCGCGGTATACAATCCAAAGTTCCCAACCCAAGGAATGTTCAAGAGAGGATCCGACGATGGAGCTCCCAAAAGCAATGAAACGCAGAATCAGTGTTGCCGCGCTCCCATGCTTGCTGTTCATGGCCGCCATTGCGGTCGCGCAGGAACTGCCCACCGCCAAGCCCGAATCGGTCGGGCTCTCTTCGGAACGGCTGGAGCGGATCAGCACGGCCGTCCAGCAGAGTATCGATGACAAGCGCATCGCGGGCGCGGTCACGTTGGTGTCTCGCCGCGGCCATGTGGTGTGGTTCAAAGCGCAGGGCATGGCGGACCGTGAAGCCGGTAAGGCGATGCGTCCTGACAACATGTTCCGCATCTGCTCCATGAGCAAGCCGATCACCAGCCTGGCCGCCATGATGCTGTACGAAGAGGGACGCTTCCTGCTGGACGACCCCGTTTCGAAGTATCTGCCGGAGTTCAAGAACGCCAAAGTGCTCGTGAAACCCGCGTCCGGCGCGGCCTACTCGGTTCCCGCCACCAAGGAGATCACGATTCGCGACCTCATGCGGCACACCTCGGGGATCACCTATCACTGGAACAACGACCTCGGCCCGCTGTACAAGGACGCGAATGTCCCGCACGGCCTGCTTCCCTACGACGGCACCATTGAAGATGGAGTGAAGCGTCTGGCCAGTGTTCCTCTGCTCTTCAATCCCGGGGATCGTTGGGAATACAGCCTGGGTGTGGACGTGCTTGGACGCCTGGTGGAAGTCGTCTCCGGCAAGCCGCTGGATGAGTTCTTCCGCACGCGCATCTTCGAGCCGCTCGGCATGAAGGACACCTACTTCTACCCGCCGGACAACAAACTCGACCGGCTCGCCACGGCCTACACCTACTATGCGGACAAGGGCCTGAATCGCTTCCCCGATACTCCGATCACGGAAGGATCGTTTACCTATTCCGCAGACTACCCTTACCGCGCACCCAAGAAGCTCTTCTCCGGCGGCGCAGGTCTTAACTCCACTGCGGCGGACTACCTGCGCTTCTGTCAGATGATGCTGGATGGCGGCAAGGTGGGAAATGCTCGCCTCATCAGCCGCAAGTCGGTCGAACTGATGAGCCAGGATCAACTGGGCAAGATTGCTAATGAAGAGAATTTTGGGTTCGGGCTCGGCTTCGGAATCAACGGCGTGAAAGCGCCGCTCCCCGAACTCGGATCGCCGGGAGAGTACAACTGGGGCGGGTTCTTCTACACTGCCTTCACAATCGACCCGAAGGAGCAGATGATCGTGATCTTCATGGGGCAACTCCATCCCACGGGGGATCTGACCCTCGACCGCCGTGTGAATGTGCTGGCGTATCAGGCGATCAATGATTGAGGCTATCGCTTCTCAATCACTTTCTTGATCCGCTCGAACGCCCAATCAATCTCTTCTCGTGTAATCGTGAGCGGGGGAGCAATGCGGATCACGTGATCGTGCGTCTCTTTGCAGAGGATGCCTACTTCCTTCAGCGCCTCGCAATAGGGACGCGCTTTGCTGTGCAGTTCGATGCCGATCCACAGGCCGCGCCCACGCACTTCTTTGAGGTCCGTGCTACGCAGAGTGCGAAGCTTCTCTAGAAAGTACGCGCCCAGTTCGGCGGAGCGTTCGGGCAACTTTTCATCCACCAAAACTCGCAACGCCGCACGCGCAACTGCGCAGGCAAGTGGATTACCGCCAAACGTGCTGCCATGGTCGCCGGGATTGAACACACCCAGCACTTCTTTCGACGCCAGCACCGCCGACACCGGATAGAAGCCGCCGGAAAGCGCTTTGCCGGCGATGATAGCGTCGGGGCGGACGTCCTCGTGCATGTAGGCGAACAGCTTGCCGGTGCGGCCCAGTCCCGACTGAATCTCGTCCACGATGAAGAGCACGCGATTCTGCTTGCAGATCTCGGCCGCCTCTTTCAGAAAACCGGCGGGCGGAATCACGATGCCGGCTTCGCCCTGGATCGGCTCCACCAGGAACGCGCAGGTATCCGGCGTGATTGCGGCACGCAGGGCAGCCGCGTCTCCGTAGGGGATGATCTTGAAGCCCGGTGTGAACGGGCCGAAGCCGTCGCGGTACTGCTCGTCGGTTGAGAAGCTGACGATGGTCACGGTGCGCCCGTGGAAATTATTGGCGCATACGATAATTTCAGCCTTGCCGTCGGGAATGCCTTTGATTTTGTGGCCCCATTTGCGGGCTGCCTTGACCGCAGTCTCGACAGCTTCGGCGCCGGAGTTCATGGGCAGAGTCATATCCATGCCCGTCAGGTCGTGCAGTTCTTTGTAGAGCAGCGGCAGTTCGTCGTTACGGAAGGCACGGGAAGTCAGCGTGACTCTGTGTGCCTGCGCGATCATCGCCTCGAGAATTTTCGGATGACAGTGGCCCTGGTTCACGGCCGAGTAGGCTGCGAGACAATCCAGATACTTGTTGCCGTCGACGTCGTACACCCAGCATCCCTGGGCGCGCTCGATCACCACGTCCAGCGGATGATAGTTGTGGGCTCCGTAGTTTTCTTCGAGTTCGATGAATTCCTGAGTACGGGTCTTTTCTGCTAGTAAGGACATGGGATCTCCAAAAAGGTCTTTGGTTGCTAGTTTCT
>PMCH01000127.1 GCA_003154055.1 Acidobacteriaceae bacterium | reverse complement strand
AGCGGATGATCGAGGCGCACTTCGAGCGTGGTGCCCTTGTCCAATCTGAGATCATGACCGCTCAGCAGGCCGGCTAAGGCACCCGCACCCGCGCCGGCTCCCGCGCCGATGCCGGCACCTTTGCCTCCGCCGGCCGCCGCACCCGCGACGGTGCCAACGGCGGCGCCGACCGCCACCGCTTCGATCACGTGCCGCTTGCTCATTCCCTTGCGTTCAATTTCACCTTCGGCGTCGGGCGGCTTGACTCCGTGCTCGCCCGGAACGCCGGTGACGGTGGCGACCAGCGGGACCCATCCGTGGTCGGTTTCGATCTCGTCGAAGCTGAGCAGCATGCGGGCATGCAGTCCCGGTTCGACGGAACTGACGTGGCCTTTGATCTTCTTGCCGCGCGGAATGAGGCTGCCGTTGGCGGCGACCAGATCTTCCCCTAGCTTGACCTTGAAGTGTTTGCCTTCCCGGAGATTGCGGGTGTCGAGTTTGTCTTGCAGGCGAACCAGGAAGGTTGTGCCCTCGGGCACGGCGTTGGGCGGCGCCATGGGCGCGATTGCAGGATCAAGGGACTGGGCCGAGAGCGAACCCGCCAGCAACACAAAACAAGTTCCCAACCAGGACGACATCCTGAGCATATTCACTCCGTGAATCGTTGATGCCCCAAGCCAGACAACTCGGGAAGACTTCCCAAGGCAGTCCAGGAGGCCGCCCCGGGAACCCCGAAAGCGCCCAAGCAAGGCGCAACCACACTTGCCGGGAACCGTTTGTCAACCGCGCTATGGAGGGTTGGATGAGGGCTAAGTAGCAAAACGATGCCCGAGTGCCGTCAGAAGTCCGGGACTACCCCGGGCAGGAAGGGGGGGTTACGAGGAGCGTTTCGGTTCCTGCGGGAAACGGGGGCTCTGTTCCTGGACATCCTTGCGCAAACCATCCCAGATATTGTCCGGCATCTCCAGGAAATATTTGACGATCTCGGGATCAAACTGGCGGCCCGCCCAAAGCTCGATCTCTTTACGGGCAGCCTGGACCGTCTGGGCGGCGCGATAGGGGCGATCCGAGGTCATGGCGTCAAGGGTATCGGCGATGGAAAAGATT
Organism: Acidobacteriaceae bacterium; assembly: GCA_003154055.1. Taxonomy (GTDB): domain Bacteria; phylum Acidobacteriota; class Terriglobia; order Terriglobales; family Acidobacteriaceae; genus Acidiflorens. The sequence continues at coordinate 25,183 of PMCH01000127.1, read as the reverse complement.
CGGGCCCCAAGAGGAATTTCCTCACCCTTCAATCCGCGGGGATAGCCCGTACCGTCGTACTTCTCCTGATGGGCATATACGATTTCAGCAGCCTTGGTGAGGAAAGGGATCTTGCTCAGGATCTTGTACCCATACCAGGCGTGTTCCTTCATGACCTCGACCTCGTCGGCAGAGAGCTTGCCTGGTTTGAGCAAGATATTGTCCGGGATGGCCATCTTCCCAATGTCATGCAAAAAGGCGCCCCGGGCGATGACGTTGATCTCATCCTTGGGCAAGCCCATTCTTTTCGCGATGGCGATGGTGAAGGCGGTCACTCTTCGGGAATGGCCTTCGGTCTCGGCGTCTCGGAGATCGAGGGCCTCGCCCAAGGCCTCGAGGGTGATGTCATAGGAACGCTCCAGGTCTCCCACCGCGGCTTTTAACTGCTGGGTGCGGGCGGCAACCATGGCTTCGAGGTTCGAGCGGTAGGCGTCGTTTTCCCGCTTGAGGCGGCGATTCTCCAGTGCCCGCCGCACGGTGGCCAACAACTGCTCGCGCTCGAAAGGCTTGGGCAGGTAGTCGTAGGCACCATGGCGGAGGGCCTGCAAGGCCACCTGGATATCGCTGACGGTCGTGACCATGACGACGGGGACGTCGGGGCACTTCTCCTTGGCACGTTCCAGAAGGGTCGTCCCGTCCATGCCCGGCATGAGCAGATCGGAGAGCACGAGATCAAATTCTTCGCCCGATTCGAGCAGGGCCAAGGCTTCCACGCCATTCGAGGCCTGACACGCCTGGAAATTTGCGCCCACCAGCATGGAGCAGACGATCTCGCGGATCGCCGCCTCGTCGTCCACCACCAGAATGCGGTCGGAGGCCATATGTTTGACGGGTAAGTATCGTCCATTCTAGCCCAGTTCTTGAGTTCCGAAAGTAACCATCTGGAGGCGGAAATCGCACAACGAACGGAGTGGAGCGTGATATCTAGAAATACAGGTAGCAATCCGTTTGACTATGAATCCTGCGTGGTGGAGTGGGTACCCGGTTGGAGCGCTGGTCGTCCCCTGGCTTACGTCCCGGGAGTCGGCCGCGCTGGTTTTGGCGGTGGCCAGCCTTCTTTTCTTCCGCGCCTTCCGGCAGCGGTACCTTCTGACCTGGGGTCTGGGATGGATCGCCTACGGAGTATTTCTGTGGACGGACCGCAGCAGCGCGCTGCACGGCACACCCCGGCCAGCCGCGGCCGCCTTTACCCAGGCGCAGTTTGCGCTGGCGATGGGACTATTTTGCGCCGCCGTCCTGATGTCAACGGACGCCCGGCGGAAACTGACGGTGCTTTTGTCGGTTTCGGCGGGGCTGGTGATTTGCGCCGCTTTGCGTCCGCTCTACGTTCCGGATTCCTACTTGCTGCACGACGGGCTGGAAATCTGCTACCGGCTGGTCGCCGCGTACGCTATTTTTGAGTTATTCCGCTATCGCTTCGGGCGCATCGGGATCGCGCCCCTGCTTCTGGGAGCCGGCCTGCTGACCCTGCAACTGCATTGGAAGCCCTTCGCGGCCCACTTTCCCACGGAAGGCCTGCTGCCGCTGGAGGTAATGTTCGGCGCCAGCATGTATCTGCTGATGCTGGGAGACTCGCAGATCCGCATGCAGCGGATGGCCGTGATGTATCAGCTGGGAGATACCATCCAGCGGGCGCAGAATCACGGGCCCATGATGCAGTCGGCGCTGGAAATCCTGAAGACCGCATCGGGAGCGAAGGCCGCCTGGTTTCGCCTCCTGGAAGGAAACCGCCTGGTGCTGATGCAGCACGTGGGCATGTCGCAGGACTTCATGCGCGCCATCGGCCAGATCGCGATGGACGAGACGCTGGAGCGCGTCCTGCAGGACAACAAGGCCGCGGTACTGAAGATTTCCGAGATTCCAGAATCCGTCCAGGAACACCTCAAGAAGCACGGCATCCGCCGGGTGGTGGTGCTGCCGCTCGAGGGCAAGAAGTCGGTGATTGGTACCGTGGTTCTCGGCTGTGCGGGAAGGCGGTCGTTCACGGCAGAGGAAGTGGAGTTCCTGGAAACCGTTGCCCACCAGTTGGGAATTGCGGTGGAGAACCTGCGGTTGCTGGAGCAGGTGCTGCGCTCGCAACGGCAGTGGATGAACACCTTTGATTCGATCCAGGACCTGATCCTGGCGCACGACGCGGGCTTTCGCATCCTCAAGACGAACCAGGCGCTGCTCCAGAGGCTGGAGCAGGCGCCCGCCGATGTGGTGGGCAACACCTGCGAGGGAGTGCTGCCGCGGAAATTCAACTGGACCGGATGTCCGTATTGCCAGCACGGAGTGGGCCTGGTCGAGGCGCCCGATCCGTGTTTTGGGGGCCAGTCGCTGGTCTCGACTGCGCCTTTCACGGAGCACGGAAGCCAGCAGAAGGGCACCATCCACGTGGTGCGCGACACCACCGAGCGGCACGTCGCCGAAGAGAAATACCGGATGCTGTTCGAGCAGGCGCAGGAAGGCGTGTTCGTTGCCCAACTGGAAGGCAAGCTGCTGGATTGCAATGACGCTTTCGTCACCATGCTGGGCTACGGCAGCCGGGAAGAACTGATGGCGCTCGACATTGATAGCGTGCTCTATCCGGTGGCGGAGGAGCGGGAAGCTTTCCGCAAAGAGATCGAGACGCACAACTATGTCCGCAATTTTGAAATCACCGTGCGCCGCAAGGATGGGACGCTGCTGACGGCGGCGCAAAGCTGTTTTGCCACACGGGACGCCAGCGGACGGATCGAGCGGTACCAGGGTTTTGTGCTGGACATTACGGAAAAGAAGCGTTCGGAAGACGATATGCGGCGGCGCAATCGCGAACTGAATGCGCTGAACGCCATGGCCGTGGTGGCCACCCAGTCGTTTGACCTGGACGAAATTCTCAACCTCACGCTGCGCCAGGTGATCTCGCTGTTCGGGGCCGAGACGGGCTCGGTGTACGCGTGTGGTCCGCAGGATGGCACGTTCCGCCGCCGGGCGGGCTGGGGCCCGCGCAGTGAAGCGCGCATGCGGATGGCCGAGGTTGATTTTACGGAAGGCTTCGGCGAACTGGTGATGCGTTCCCGCGCCGAAGTGATCACCCAGGATTTTGTTCCGCACTTGCCGCCAGCGCTGGTGGAGTTTGTCTGCGCGGACCGGCTGCCGGGCTGGATCTGGGTGTTGCTGTGGAGCAAGGACAAGCCCATCGGCATCATGGGAATCGCCAGCAAGGAGAACCGGNNTGAGGCGCACGCAAGAACAGTTGCTGCAAAGCGAGAAGATGTCAGCCGTGGGGCAGTTGATTGCGGGGGTGGCGCATGAACTGAACAACCCGCTGACCGCGATCCTGGGCTACGCGCAGTTGCTGGAGGGCGCGGGACTCGACCACCGGTCCGCGGACTACGTACGCAAACTCTTCAAGCAGGCGCAGCGCACGCACCGGGTGGTGCAGAACCTGCTGTCGTTCTCGCGCCAGCGCAAACCGCAGAAGCAGGAAGTTGATTTGTGCCGGGTGCTGGAAGACACCCTTACCCTGCGCGAATACGATTTGAAGGTCAGCAATATCTCGCTGGAGCGCGATATCCCCGAGGACGTTCCGGCGGTGGTCGGCGACCCGCACCAGTTGGAGCAGGTCTTCCTGAACATCATCAACAACGCGCTGGATGCCATGCTGGAAGCAAGCGGCGCGGGCGTTCTGAAGGTGCGCGTCTTCAAGAAAGACAGTTTTGTGTGCGTGGAATTCGATGACAGCGGCCCGGGAATCAAGGACACCAGCCGCATCTTCGATCCCTTCTACACGACCAAGACGGTGGGCAAGGGCACGGGCCTGGGACTGAGCATCTGCTACGGCATCATCAAGGAGCACGGCGGAGAGATTGTGGCCCGGAACCGCGACGAAGGCGGCGCGACCATCGAAATCCGGCTGCCGGCAAGTCAGTCGGTGGCTCTGACGGAGGCATTGCCAGCAGCCTCACGGCGGGAGGCGTTGCTGAAAGGGCGTGTGCTGCTGGTCGAAGACGAGGAAGCCGTGCTGGAATTTCAGCGCGACGTGTTGAGCGGGGCGGGGGCCGAGGTTACGACCGCCATGAGCATCGAAGAAACCAAGCGGCAGCTTCAGACCGGGTTGTTCGACGCGGTCGTTCTGAACGGACGTATGCCGGGCGGCACCAGTGCTCCGGAGATTTGTCTCTGGATGCAGGGAAACTGTCCGGAAATGGAAAGGAAGCTGCTGCTGACGTTTTCGAACGTGGCAGATCCCGCAACCCGAACCTTCCTGCTGGAACGGGGCGTGCCATCGCTGGCCAAGCCGTTTGAGGTGGCGGACCTGATCTCGCAGGTGCGGCGATTGCTACAGAAGGAAGGGACGTCCGAAGAAAAGTCCGAAGAAAAAGCGGCTGCGGCCGGCGCGGGCGTTTAAAGCTGCTTCTTCAGGTTCCGCGTCATTTCTGAAATCAACTTCTCGTTGCGCCGGTAGCGGCGCCAGTGTCCCTGCTTCTTCATCTCCACCAGACCCGCCTCTTGCAGAATCCGCATGTGATGGGAAATCGTCGGCTGAGAGAGCTTGACGTGCTGCTCGATGTCAGAGGCGCACGGGCTGACTCTCTTGCCCGTGGCACCGGCTTTCTCTTCCCGAAGTGCCTGCAGGATGCGGCGGCGGGTAGGGTCGGAAATGGCGTGGAGAAAGGGACCGAGATCGGCGCTCACCTGGCTCATGACAGAAGAGTATCAGAGCATTGATCGATGTCAATGTGCAGCCACTCTGTCACATTTCCGAGCGGGCGGCATCTCGGGAGCAGCATGCTCTTCGAAGGCCACAAGCACTGACTGCTGGCTACCTTTTCAGGATCGGATTGTAGCCATCGCCGGTCAGGCGGCCGCGCATTAGCTCCGCGTCCTTGATGTCGGTGAAGGGGCCCACTTGCACGCGATAGAACTTGTCCCCTGCAGCGTTGCCGGCGATGAAGGCCGGGTATTGCTTCTTCTTGAGCGCTTCCACCAGCGCGTCGGCGTCTTCCTGGCGCGTAACGGCGGCAACTTGCACGTAGTAGCCGTTGGTCGGAAGAGCGGGCGTTGCGGAATCGGGCGCTGGGTTCGTGGCGGCGTCAGGGGACGGGGCGACTGCGGGCGGCGCCTGTGCTTCCTTGGTTGGAGGTTGCCCGTCGGCGGTTTTTTGTCCTACGGCCTTGTAGAAACTGAAGTCCTTTGAATCCGGTGCCGGCTGCGCATTGTTCTTCCCGGCCGCGGGACGAACAACGGTGGCGGGACTCTGATTCTGCGCCGCCAGCACATTGCCGGGGCCGACGACGGCCGCTTTGCGTCCGAGTGAAAACCCGATGGCAAAGAAGCCGGCACAGACCAGGACCAGCACGAAAAACAGTGCCAGCATCCGGCCAGTGCCGAGGGTTATTTCCGTGTCTTGTTGCGCAGTGGCCATAAGAATTGGCGCGTGCTTCTAACCTGCCTTGGTCGCCGCCGGCGTTCCTCCGAGGAATTTTTGAATACCGGAGAAGAAATCGACCGGAACCGGGAACACGACGGTCGTATTTTTTTCCACGCCGATCTCTGTGAGGGTCTGCAGGTAGCGTAACTGGACGCTGACCGGTTCGGTGGCGAGGAGTTTTGCCGCATCCACCAGGCGCTGCGCGGCGGAGAACTCGCCTTCCGCGTGGATGATCTTGGAGCGTTTTTCGCGTTCCGCCTCCGCTTGCTTGGCCATGGCGCGCAGCATGGACTCGGGCATGTCCACTTGCTTCACTTCCACGTTGCTGACCTTCACTCCCCAGGGCGCAGTGTGCGTGTCGAGGATGCTCTGCAGGCGAAGGTTGATCTTGTCACGATGGGCGAGAAGCTCGTCGAGTTCCTGTTCGCCAAGCACGGAGCGCAAAGTAGTCTGGGCGAACTGCGAAGTCTGGTACACGTAGTTCGAAACCTCGACGACAGCTTTGTTCGGGTCGACCACGCGCAGGAAAATGACAGCGTTCACTTTGAGGGTGACGTTGTCGCGGGTGATGATGTCCTGGGGCGGCACTTCCAGCGCTTCCTGGCGCAAGGAGATGCGCACGATCCGGTCAACGGGAGCGAAGACCAGGATGACGCCCGGTCCCTTCGCCGTTCCCATCAAGCGGCCTAAACGAAAAATGACGCCGCGCTCATACTCGGCGAGGATCTTAATGGAACTCAGGACGTAAATGACGAAGATGACGATGGCGACGGTAACCACGGGAAACCCGAGATCCATATGCGCCTCCAAGGCGTTTGTTTGAAAGAGGTTCTGTGCGGATTGTAGCGCAAGTAGGCGGGCACACGCTGTGCCGGAGCACGGGCGGCGTTGCCGAGGGTGATTCGTGGATACAACAGCTACGAGGTACGAGCCGCGAGCCACGAGCAACGGGGCCGTGAGTTTACGCCATCACGGGACTGGCTACTGCCACCGGTTCCACCCGCAACACGAGTCCTTCTACTCGTCGGACCACGACTTGCCCACCGGCGGGGATGTTGACTGGGGAGACCGCGTCCCAGAGTTCACCATGAACAAAGACTTTGCCGGACGGCGATAGCGCAGTTTGCGCAAGTCCGATTTCGCCGATCAAACCTTGCTCACCGGTAGTGATCTTGTTGCGTCGGGCACGAAGGGCGATGCCCATCAGGAACGCTGTGATCAGACCCAATGGGATGCTGACGGCGAGCGCGGTCAGCACATGGACGCGCATCTCGGGAATGGGTGAGTCGACGAGCATGAGCGCCCCGAGGGTCATGAGCACGATCCCACCGGTGGTCAACACACCATGGCTGGCGAGCTTGGCTTCTGCTGCAAACAGGCCAAATGCAACCAGAATCATTGCAAGTGCAGCGTAGCGAATGGGCAGCAGGTGCATGGCAAACGCCGCCAGCAGGAGAAAGATCACGCCGATGGTGCCGGGCACAACCGCGCCCGGATGGTTGAATTCGAAATACAGACAGAGCGCACCGATCGCCAGGATGATGTAGAGAATATCGGGGTCCAGGATGTAGGCGAGTATCCGTTGCTTGAGGGTCATCGGATAGTCGCGTACCGGCTGGCCGGGCAAGTTAAGAGTTACGGTCGTCCCGTTGAACCGCTTGAGGGGCTTGGCGCTAAGCTGCCGGAACAGATCCTGCTCGTCGGACGCCACGTAGTCGATCAGCTTCTTGTCGAGAGCTTCCTGCTCGGTGAATGACTTGGATTCGCGAACCGCGCTTTCGGCCAGTTCAATGTTGCGGCCGCGCTTTGAAACCACCGAGCGCATTTGGGCTGCCGCGTCGTTCTCGATCTTCTTCATCATCACGTCATCGGGCTTGCCGAACAGGGTCACAGGATGCGCGGCGCCGGTATGCGTTCCGGGAGCCATGGCTGCAACATCAGCGGACTCAAGGATGAAAAGCCCTGCCGAGGCAGCGCGGCTGCCACTGGGCGTCACGTAGATGATCACGGGCACCGGGGAAGCGATGACCTTCTTGATGATCTCATCGGTTGAATCGAGGAACCCGCCGGGCGTGTTGAGCTCAATCAGAACCGCCTGGTCATGGTTGGCGTCTGCGGCGTCGAGCGCGCGGGCTATGTATTCCGCCGTAACCGGGTGAATCCTGTCGTTCACCACGATCTTCAAGACGTCGGCAGAACTCGCCGAAACAAGTAAGAGGATAAGAGCGACGACAACGACAATCCGTGACGGCTTCATGGTTGGGGCAGTGGCTGCGCTTTCTCCGCGAGCTTGGCTGCGACGGTGCGCTTCAAATCCTGGGCCGCTGAATTGCCAGGCTCCAGCTGCACGGCCCGATTGACGTTTTCGGTGGCCGCTTCAGTTCTATTCTCTCTCAAATCGAGGTGCGCTAGCACCAGATAGGCCTCGGCAAACTCACGAATGCGTAAGGCCGCTTCGGCCTGGGAGCGGGCCTCGCGTGCGTCGCCGCGCGCATCGAAAACCTCGGCCAGTCCGGTCAGGGGAGCGGGGCTCGATGAGTCGAGGGTGGCGGCTTCGCGGAATTCTCTCTCTGCCTCATCGGTGAAGCCGTGGGCCAGCAGTTCCTTGCCGAGTTCAAGGTGGAAGCGGGCGTGAGTGCGGGAGTCCGAGCGGGCAAAGCGCTGCTCCGCCCAGCTCTGCATCTGCACGGTCATCTGGCGGAAGGTGTTTTCCTCGTAGTTGCGCTTCATGCGTTCGATCGGCTTGGCGGTGGAAGACGCGGCGGGAACCACACCGGCACCGGAGGAAGCGAGCGCATCGGACAAGGTCTTGGCTTCAGAGTCGCCCGGATGATGGTCGAGGCAGGCGCGCATCTCGCGGAGGGCGGCGGCATTGTCTCCGACGCGGCTGAGTGTTACTCCCAGATTGAAGTGATAGTCGGGGTCGCTGGGATCATTTTCGATCGCGCGTTGAAAGTAAGTGGCGGCATCTTTGTGGCCGCGGCGGGAGTTGACCACGCCGAGATTGTTATAGACCTCGGCAAGCGGCAGGCGGGCGGCGACAAATGCGAAGGCGCTTTCCGCCTTTGCGTAATCCGATTGATAGTAGGCCGCCAGCCCGAGATAGAAGTTCGCCTCGCGGGCCACCGGAGAAGAAGATGGGACCTGCTCCAGCGCGGCAATCGCCTGCTCGTACGTATGCTGGTTGAGATAGGTCTTGCCGAGTTCGAGCCATGCTTCCGTATAAACGGGGTTCAGACGGGTGGCTTCTTTGTAGCGCCGGATCTTTTCTTCGGCGGTGGATGCGAGCAGGCCACGGATGTAGTTCTCGAAAGCGTCGAGGCGCACGGGCGCAACGCCGGCCACGAATTTGTCTTTCGGCAAAGAGAAATCGCTGCGGACCTGGCGGAGCGTGTCCCAAGCGAGCGCCGCCTCCACCGTCCCCAGTTCGGTGAGGTTGCCGGACTCGGCAGCGGAAGGCAATAACTTCAGCGCGCGCATGTCGAGCAGTTGCGCGGTGGCGGTGAGGTGCGCGCCGTCATAGTTGTAAGAACCGAGCACAGCATAGTCCACGTCCATTTGTTCGGCGAGACGGTAGAGGGTGGCGCGCGAAAGATGCAGTCCGGCGGGAATGCCGAGGCGATCGTAAGCGCGCAGTCGCTCGTCGCGGCTGGCGACATACACTACCGGCGAATTGAGTAGCTGGCGGAAAGCTTCAGGGAAGGCTTCGCCCAACCACTCGAGGCCGGGAGTGGGGGACGTATTTTCAAACGGAATTACGACCAGGGTGCGTCCGGCGGCAGATGTAGTTTGGCCGTTCGCGTGACAAGGAAAGACCAGGAGCGCGGCAAATACGACGATCAAGGCGCGTTTCACAGCAGCTTGATTATAGCGGGGCGGGTCAGGACACGCGCTGTTTCCCGACCAGCGCCGGTTCCACCGGATGCTCCGCGGGCTTCGTCCATCCCGGTAACTCGTTGCTGCCGGTGATCAGGCGGGCTCCACGCTCGTAGGTGAGATAGGACCAGGCCCACTGGATCATTACGATGATGCGGTTGCGGAATCCGATCAGGAAGAAGATGTGGATGAACAGCCAGGCCAGCCAGGCAAAGTAGCCGGAAAGCTGCCAGCGGCCGATTTGCGCTACCCCAGCGGCCCGGCCGATGGTGGCGAGGCTTCCCTTGTCGTTGTAGCGGAAATCGCGCCTCGGCTGATGCTCAAGCTCGCGGGCGATGGTCTTGGCCACCCACTCACCCTGTTGTATGGCGACCGGGGCGACTCCGGGAAGCCATTTGCCGTTCTGGTCCTGGAGGGCGGCCAGGTCGCCGATGACGAACACTTCGGGGTGTCCGGCGATGCTGAGGTCGCGCTGGACCGACACACGCCCGGCCCGGTCCACCGGGACCCCCAGTCTTCGACCTAACGGAGAAGCGGCCACACCGGCTGCCCAAAGGATCACGGGTGCGGGAATTCGCGTGTCTCCGGTCCAAACGACGCCGGGCTCAATGCGGGTCACGGCTTGCGAGGTCCTTACCTCGACACCCAGACCCTCCAGTTGCTGCTGGGCCTTGCGGGAGAGTCCCTCAGTATAGGCGGGCAGGACCCTGGGGCCGCCTTCCAGCAGCAGGACGCGCGTCTTCTTGGGCTCGATGGAGCGAAACTCGTGGGCGAGGACGTGGCGGCTGATCTCAGCCAACGTGCCCGCCAACTCGACGCCGGTCGGCCCGCCTCCTACCACGGCAAAGTTCAGCACCGGCTGTTCGCCGGCGGTGGTTGCTTGCCGCTCCGCCAGCTCAAAGGCCAGCAGGACCCGGCGCCGGATCTCCAGCGCATCCTCGATGGTCTTCAGGCCGGGGGCAAATGGCTCCCAGTCCTGGTGACCAAAGTAAGCGTGGGTGGCTCCGGAGGCAACGATCAGATAGTCATAGGGGAGTACCCCCTCGTTCGTAATGACCTGCTGCTGTTCCAGGTTGAAATCCCGAACTTCCTCAAGCAACACTTCAACATTGGGGTAAGCTCTCAATATCCAGCGGATAGGGGCGGCGATCTCGCCCGGAGAAAGGCCGGCGGTCGCGACCTGGTAGAGCAGAGGCTGAAACGTGTGATGGTTCTTGCGATCGATGACGGTGACCTGCACGGGCAGCCCCGCAATCCGGCGGGCTGCGGTCAGTCCACCGAAACCGCCTCCCACAACCACCACGCGCGTTTTTGGTTTCTGCGCCATAATCCCTCAATATAGAGATTCACGCGATGGCTGTTGAGTCGAAAACTTTTCCTGGGGGCGCGGGAACTCCGGTTCCGGCGATCCGGTTCCCGCTCCGAAGCCTCGCAATTCCCGACACTTACCAGCGCTACTTTACGTGGGCGCAGATCATCGTCGTTTTTCTATCCCTGGAATTCTCGCTCTGGACCCCGGTGCCGGGCGGGCGCAACCGCTGGATTGTGATCACCATGCTCGCGGTCCTGTTGTTCGTGCTGGTGGATCGGCCATCGCTGGAACGCCTGGGTCTGAGGCTGCCAAAAACGTTTGGTGCGAGCGTGGTGTTGGGAATTAGTTTTGCGGCGGCGATTCTCATGGTGCTCGCGGTGCGCTGGGCGGGGGGAGTAATTCGGCCCAATCCCACCTGGCCGAACCTGCACCTTGCCTGGCAATACCTGGTTTGGGCGATGATCCAGGAGTTCATGCTGCAATCTTTCTTTTTTACGCGATTTGAGCGGCTGTTCGAAGGCACAACGGCGGTGTGGGTCTCCGCCACTCTGTTCGCAGTCGCGCATCTGCCCAGTCCCATCCTGACGACCTTCACGCTGATCGGAGCGCTGTTTTTCTGCGAGATGTTCCGGCGCTACCGCAGCATTTACCCGATCGGAATCGTACACGCGCTTCTAGGATTGACGGTTTCCGTAACCATGCCGAATAACCTGCTGCATCACATGCGGGTGGGGTTTGGGTATTTGCGGTTTTAGCCTGAGTTGCATCATCATTCTTCCGCTCTGTACACCGCGACCCGCATCTTGACACGTCGATACGCGTGCACTTATAAGTAAGTATTTACTTACCAGCGGCGCGCGACCCTATGGCAACTTCACAAACCCGCTACTCGTCGGCCGACCGTCGCGAACAGATTCTCGGCGTTGCCACCGGTCTGTTTGCGCAGCAGGGATTTCGCGGGACCACCACCAAACTGATTGCCGACCGGGCGGGCGTGACCGAGGCTCTGATTTTCCGGCATTTTCCAGGGAAGGAAGAGCTGTACTGGGCGGTGATCGAGCGCAAAATTAGCTGCGCGGCCCCGGGCGAGCGCATGCGGGAGATACTGGAAACCGGCGGCGACGATCTGGAAACCCTTTCTCGAATCGCATCCCAGGTGCTGGAGCGCCGGGCGAAAGACCAGACGCTTTCCCGCCTGCTGCTGTTCAGCGCGCTGGAGAAGCATGAGCTGTCCCAGCGTTTTTTCCAGAACTACGTGGCGGACTATTTTGAGGTGCTGGCGCGGTTTGTCCGGAAGGGAATTGCGACGGGGCGATTCCGCAGCGTGGATCCGTTGCTGGCGGCCCGGAGCTTTCTCGGGATGGTGATTTACCATTCCTGGATTCAGGAACTGTACGGCGGAAAGCACTTCCAGGATTTCGATCCGCAAGTGGTCTGCCGGACCGTCGCCAGCATCTGGCTGCAGGGGATGCGGCCGGAGAACAAAAACTCAGCGCGGCGGCCAAGACTCTTGCCGCGCAAACACGTCAAAAAGCATCGAGTGAACTAAGAATGCCTAGAGAACTGCATCGTAATTGGCGGTCTTTCATGCTCGCGCTGGTTGCGGCGGGATTGGGTTTGCTGTCGGGCTGTATCGGAACCAAGGCGGCTCCGGGACCGCCGCCGCCGGTGCCGGTGCTGGCCGCGACGGTCGAACAGAAAAACGTTCCCGTCCGAGTCCACGCGATCGGCACGGTAGAAGCTTATTCAACCGTGTCGGTGAAGACCCAGATCACGGGCGAGTTGACGGGTGTGTTCTTCAAGGAAGGCGACGACGTCCGCAAGGGGCAGCTGATTTTCACGCTCGACAAGCGCCCGCTGGAAGCTGAACTGAACCGCGCGCAAAGCAACCTGGCGAAGGATGAAGCGGCCGCCGCCAATGCGCGCCTGCAACAACACCGTTATGAAGCGCTCGTAAAGGCCGGGGTAGTTTCGAAGGAACAGTATGACCAGTTGGAATCGAGCGCGCAGGCTTCCGATGCGGCGGTCGCGGCGGACAAGGCGGCGGTCGAGAATGCGAAGGTACAACTGATCTACTGCTCGGTCTATTCACCGATCAACGGCCGCACGGGAAATCTGATTGTGCACCAGGGCAACATGATCAAGGCGAATGACGTGCTGGCGCTGGTGAACATCAACCAGGTGGAGCCGATTTACGTCAGCTTCACCGTGCCGCAGCAATATCTGTCGGAAGTGAAGCAGTACGCGCGCGGCGGCGATTTGCCAGTCGAAGTCGTGATTCCGGGAGTGACGGGCAATGACGCGCGCGGTCCGGTCCGTGGCAAGCTCAGCTTTATTGACAATCAGGTGGATTCGACAACCGGGACGATTAGGCTGAAGGGCATCTTTGTGAATGGAGACCGGCGGCTCTGGCCGGGGCAGTTCGTGGATACCTATCTCACGCTCAAAACGCAGGCGAATGCGGTAGTGATTCCCTCGCAGGCCGTCCAGAACGGGCAGCAGGGAACATTCGTCTTCGTGATCAAGGACGACAACACCGTGGAAGCACGGACGATCACGACCAGTGACGCCCAGCAGGCAGGAGAGGTGATCGTGCAGAAGGGACTGTCCGCCGGCGAACGCATTGTTACCGATGGGCAGTTGCGCCTGGTGCCCGGCAGCAAGGTGCAGGTGAAGCAAACGGCGGCAACTCAGGCTCCGCAGGTGGAGCAGGGACATCAAACTGGGTCGTAGATTCGGTGCGGTCCCGGGCGGTCGTATCAGGGCATCGCTTTAGCGATGCCGAAGGTGGTTATTTCTGAGCCCCTTTAGGGGCCGCGGGTCGCCATGAGCAGCGCCTAAAGGCGCTTCTCGATGAAACGCTTCTCGGCATGCCTGAAGGCATGCCCTGATACGAAGCGTTTGTGTTAACGGTACCGTCGTTTCTGGGACGCTGGCAGGATATCCATTATGAATATCGCAGAAGGCTTCATCCGGCGTCCGGTCATGACCACTCTGGTCATGCTCGCGATTCTCCTGTTCGGAATCATGGGATATCGCCAACTGCCGGTGAGCGATCTTCCCAACGTGGATTTCCCCACCCTGCTGGTGAGTGCCAGCCTGCCGGGAGCCACCCCCGACACCATGGCGTCGGCGGTGGCGCAGCCGCTGGAGCGGCAGTTCTCCACCATTGCTGGACTGGACTCGATGACCTCGACGAGTTCGCAGGGCAGCACTCAGATCACGCTGCTGTTCAACCTGAGCCGCAATATTGACGCGGCCGCGCAGGACGTGCAGGCCATGATCGCCAAGGCCGCTCGTGACCTGCCGCAAAACATGCCCAGCCCGCCTTCCTATCAGAAGGTGAACCCGGCCGACCAGCCGGTGATTTACATGTCGCTGAACTCGCCCACGCTGCGGCTCTCCGACGTAGACGAGTATGCCGAGACATTGATCGCGCAGCGCGTGTCCATGGTCAGCGGCGTGGCTCAAGTGCAGGTGATGGGGGCGCAGAAATATTCGGTGCGGGTCTCGCTCGATCCGAAAGCACTGGCCAGCCGGCAAGTCGGTATTGACGAAGTGGCGCAGGCCATTCAGAGCGGGAACGTAAACATGCCTACGGGGACGCTGTTTGGAGCGAACCAGGCGTTCATTGTCCAGGCCACGGGACAGCTGAATAAAGCGGCGGACTACGAACCGCTGATTGTGACCTATCGCAACGGGGCGCCGGTGCGACTGGGCGATGTAGGCACGGTACGGGATAGCGTCGAAAACGACAAGACGGCGAGCTGGTACTTCGACAACGACGGCGGTGTCCGGCGGGCCATCATGCTGGCCATCCAGCGCCAGCCGGGAACCAATACCGTGGAAGTGGTGGACAACATCAAGCAGCTGCTGCCCAGTTTCCGGGAGCAGATGCCGCCCTCGGTCAAGCTCAATATCCTCTACGACCGCTCGGTCAGCATTCGCGACTCCGTGTCCGACGTGAAGTTCACGCTGATGCTGGCGCTGGTCCTGGTGGTCCTCGTCATTTTCCTGTTCCTGCGGAACGTGTCGGCCACGGCCATTCCGAGCCTTGCGCTGCCGCTCTCGCTGGTGGGCACATTTGGCGTGATGTATTTGATGGGTTACTCGCTCGATAACCTGTCGCTGATGGCGCTGACGCTCTGCGTTGGTTTTGTCGTGGACGATGCCATCGTGGTGCTGGAGAACATCGTGCGCCACATGGAGATGGGCGAGGAGCCGATGCAGGCCGCGCTCCGTGGGTCGAGGGAGATCGGGTTCACCATCGTCTCGATGACGCTGTCGCTGGCCGCGGTGTTCATTCCCGTGCTGTTCATGAGCGGGCTGGTGGGGCGTTTGCTGCATGAGTTCGCGGTCACGATCGGCGCGGCCATTCTGGTGTCGGGATTCGTCTCGCTCAGCCTGACGCCGATGCTGTGCAGCCGCTTTCTGCGTCCCCACAAGAAGACCGAGCACGGGCGCCTGTGGCGGATCACGGAAAAATTCTTTGACGGCCTGCTGCGGTTCTACGACCGCACGCTGCAATTCACGCTGCGCCACCGCCGGGCCACCCTGGTGGTGTCGCTGCTTGTGCTGGCCGGGACGGTACAACTTTTCCGCACCGTTCCCACCGGCTTTCTGCCGGACGAAGACCAGGGCTTCCTTTTCGTCTTTACCGAGGGGCCGCAGGGGATTTCCTACGACAGCATGGTGCGGCACCAGAAACAGTTGAACGACATCGTCATGACGTTGCCTTGGGTGGACTCGTTCAACAGCACGGTCGGCGGGGGCAGCAGCAACCAGGGACGCATCTTTATCCATATGTTGCCGCGCGGTCAGCGCAAGCCGGCGTTGCAACTGGTGCAGGAACTGCGCGCCAGGCTGATGGCTGTTCCCGGTATTAACGCCTATCCGCAGATGCTGCCGACCATCCGCATTGGCGGCCAACTCACCAAGAGCCAGTACCAGTTCACGTTGCAGAGTCCCGATACGAAAGAGCTCTACGACGCTTCGCCGAGACTCGAGAGCAAGCTGAAGACCGACCCGCGCGTCCGCAACCTGCTCCAGGATGTGACCAGCGACCTGCTGATCAAGAATCCGCAGATCGACGTCAAAATCAATCGGGATCGGGCCTCGTCTCTCGGCATATCGGCCCAGCAGGTGGAAGACGCCCTCTATACGGCTTATGGTGCGCGCCAGGTCTCGACCATCTACGCGCCGTCGAACACCTATCGCGTGATCACGGAGTTGCAGCCCGAGTACCAGGCAGACCCACTGGTGCTCTCCATGCTGTACGTGCGATCTTCTGGCGGACAACTGGTGCCGCTCAATGCGGTGGCGCAGTTCACGCCCAGTTTGGGTCCGCTGACCATCAACCACCTGGGCCAGTTGCCGGCGGTGACGCTTTCGTTCAACCTGCGCCCAGGTGTGGCCCTGGGAGACGCCGTCAACGCCGTCAACCTGGTTGCCCGCGACACCTTGCCGCAGGACGTTTCGACCAGCTTCCAGGGAACCGCGCAAGCATTTCAGTCGTCGCTGAGCGGGTTGGGCGTGCTGCTGATCATGGCGATTGCGGTGATCTACCTGGTGCTGGGGATTCTGTACGAGAGCTTCATCCACCCGCTGACCATTCTCTCGGGATTGCCTTCGGCAGGCTTCGGAGCGCTGCTCACGCTGATGATCTTCAAGATTGACTTGAACCTGTATGCCTTCGTTGGGGTGATCATGCTGGTGGGCATCGTGAAAAAGAACGCCATCATGATGATTGACGTGGCGCTGGAAAAACAGCGCTCGACCGGCGAGAGTCCCGCGGAAGCCATCTACCAGGGCGCGTTGCTGCGGTTCCGCCCCATCATGATGACGACCATGGCGGCGTTGATGGGCACGCTGCCGATTGCGCTGGGACTGGGCGCGGGGGCGGAATCGCGGCGTCCACTGGGACTGGCGGTGGTCGGCGGGCTGGTATTTTCGCAGATGCTGACGCTCTATATCACCCCGGTGTATTACATTTACCTCGATAAATTCGAGCAATGGTTGAAGTCATTCAAGCGGCGAAAGAGGGGCGATCTGCACGACATGCACACTCGGGACCTGGTCGCTAGTGACGCCAACGACTGAGCTGTCGCCAGGTTCCGGGGGAGCAGTCCTCAACCACACTTCTCCCTGGGATAGAATCATGGGTTCCTTCCACTCCGCGGGGGTACCCATGCGATCCTCACTGCTTGCCAGCGTTCTACTGATGGGCTGTTTCGCGCAGGCCCAGCTCGGCGATATTCTTAAGAAAGCCGACGAGACACTCAACCAGCGAAGCACCGCCGGACTNNACCGGGAAGCCGGATGGATTTCTCAAGAACGAAGCGATCAAGATCCTGCTGCCGCCCAAGCTTCAGACTGTCGGGCGAGGCATGCGCATGCTGGGGATGGGCGCGCCGGTGGACGAACTTGAAGTCGGCATGAATCGCGCCGCCGAGCAGGCTACGCCCCTAGCCAAGCAGATATTCCTCGCGGCGGTAAAGAAAATGACGTTTGACGACGCCCGCAAAATCCTCACGGGCAGCGACACGGCAGCCACCGAATATTTCAAGCGAACGAGTTCCGAGGATCTCACCACCGCGTTTTCGCCGATTGTGCATCGCTCCATGGAGAACGTCGGAGTCATCCAGCAGTACAACCGCGTGATCGGGAGCGCGCCCGGGGGCAGCGCTCTGGCCGGGCAGTTCGACATCAACAAATACGTGGTTGGCAAAACGCTGGACGGGCTGTTTCTGATGCTGGGAGAAGAAGAAAAGAAGATTCGCAAGAACCCCGCCGCGCAGACCACCGCTTTGCTGAAGGAAGTCTTCGGGAGGAAGTAGAGCATGGTTGGGAGCGGCAGCGATCACGGGTTGCCGGCGATCATTTCCCTAGCCGCGGCTCTTGCTCCGCGCATACACTTCTGATCGCATCCGATGACGCCCGACTCGCCACGTTCCAGTCCATCTGGCTCGCAATTTCTTGTTCCGTCCGTCCGCGACATCATTTTCATTGTGCTGTTCTGGTCGCTGCTGGCCGGAGCGCTGGCGAGTCGTCCGCTGGCTGACGCTGATATTGGATGGCACATTCGCACGGGGGAGCAGATCCTGGCGACCCATTCTGTTCCGCGCGCCGATATTTTTTCTTCCACCATGCAGGGCCAGCCGTGGATTGCCTGGGAGTGGCTGTATGACGTTGTGCTGGGAGTGTTGCACGGGGCGATGGGACTCAACGGCGTTGTCTGGCTGGCGGCGGCGATCATCTCGGCGACGTTTGCCATTCTGCTCTCGCAACTGATCAGGCGGGGAACTGGGCTGCCGGGGGCGATTGTGCTGCTGATGCTGTCGTTTGGGGCGGCGAGTATCCATCTGTTTGCCCGACCGCACATTGTGAGCTGGCTGTTCAGTCTGCTCTGGTTCATTGCCCTGGAGCGGTGGGAGCAAGGGAATGCGGCGCGCTGGCTGCCGTGGTCCTTCCCGGTTTCGATGGTGCTGTGGGTCAATTTGCACGGGGGCTGGTTGTTCGGGATTGCGCTGCTTGCGGTCTATTGCGGTGCTTCGACGACGGAGAGCCTGCGCAAGGCGGACGTGTTCGAGAGGATTCGTGCGGCGGCGCGGGCGCGTGGAATGGCACTGGCTCTGGCGGCTTCGGCGCTGGCTACGTTGGTCAATCCCTACGGCTGGCGACTGCATGAGCACATTTTCCGCTATCTGGGCGACCGCTATCTGATCGACCGGATCGATGAGTTTCATTCGCCCGACTTCCATGGATGGGCGCAGCGGTGTTTTGCGCTAATCGTGATTCTGGTGTTGATTGCGTTCGTCGGAACCCGGCGGAAGCTCCGGCTGAGTCATGTGCTGGTGACGCTGTTGGCCGTGTATGCAGGCATGTATGCCTCGCGCAGCCTTCCAGTTTCTTCCATGCTGCTGGTGCTGGTGGTGGGACCGGTTCTGTGGGAGAACCTGGCGTCATTCGCGGCGCGCCCGGGAGCCTGTGGTCTGCTTCGTAGCTGTGCTACGCGGGTTGCATCGTTTGCAGCGCGGGCGGGAGCGCAGGAATTCCATCGGCGCGGACATGCTTGGCCCGTGCTCGCGGTGGTCATCGCACTGGGGGTATGCCTGCATGGCGGATCGCTGGGCGGGCGTCAAGTTGTACGGGCGCAGTTCGATCCGCAGCATCTTCCGGTCGCGGCAGGGGAGTATCTGGCGCAGGAGCCGAGCAGCGAGCCGGTGCTGGCGCCGGATGCTTGGGGCGGGTACTTGATTTACCGGCTATATCCGCAGCGGCAGGTGGTGATTGACGACCGGCACGATCTTTACGGAGCGGAGCGTTTTCGGGACTATCTCAGCCTGATGCAGGTTGAGCCGGGATGGAAGGGCGTGTTGGAGAATTGGCAGATTCGGACCCTGGTGTTGCCGGCGCGTTCCACGCTGGCAAGCATGCTGCGCGAACTGCCGCAGGAATGGCAGGCGGTGCACGAGGATCGGACAGCGGTAGTCTTTGAAAAAAAGGACTAATTGTGGAATGTCCAGAGCTGTCTAGTCCGGCGGCCCTTTAGGCCAGCACAACTCTCTGCAACCTGATCGCATGGCGATCATCTGATGTAATGGTAAATGGCACGAAAGCAAGGTACGCGGGAAGCAAGAATGGAAATCAGCGGCGCAAAACAGAAGTGCCGGATGGCTGCACTTCGATGTGCGGAGTGTTGCCGGTGAAGGCTCAGTGTCTTCCATTCCAGCAGATCCCGCATAGCACACGGCTTTTTCTCGATTACCTTTCCCATTCTCCATCCATTCAGAAGTTCTATCCGCGCTCGCCACTTTTTCCGGAGTGGATCAAAGACGAGGCCGAGCGCGTCCGCTATGACGACACTCGACGCAAAACGGTAGCCGACATTCTCGATCGGCAAAATAGGGAGTGGGGAGCTGGGCCCAAGACGCTGGCAAACATTGACCGGCTCCGGCGGGGCGCGCTGACGGCAGTCACGGGGCAGCAGGTGGTCTTATTCGGCGGCCCGCTGTTTTCCATTCTCAAGGCGCTGACGGCGGTGAAGCTGGCGGAGCAGGCGACAGCGGCCGAAGCCGAGTGCGTCCCGATTTTCTGGCTGGCGACTGAAGATCATGATCTCGCCGAGGTGAATCACGTCTCGCTGTTGTCTGAGGCGGGTGCTCCGGAACGATTGGCAACCGAGAGTCACGGAGTAGCGGATGCGCCGGTCGGTACGGTGCGATTCGGACCGGAGATCGAGGTGGCGGTCGAGCAGGCTGCATGGCTGCTGGGGAATTCCGAGGTCACGACCTGGCTGCGGGAGGCGTACCGTCCGGGCGAAACTCTTGGCAGCGGATTTGCCCGACTCTTTGCGCGGCTGTTCGCCGATTGGGGTGTCATTCTGCTGGATCCGGCGGATGCCGCGCTGCATGCGGTAGCTGCTCCCATCCTGCGGCAGGCCATCGAGCGGTCTTCAGAGTTGGACGAGGCGTTACTGGCTCGCGGCAAGGAACTGGAGGCGGCTGGGTATCACCAGCAGGTGAAGGTGACTCCGGCCACCACGCTCATTTTTCAAGTCAAGGAGGGAGCACGGACGGCCGTGCGGCGGAAGAATGGAGCCAATGGCGGAGAGTTTGTCGTGGGCACCGAACCGGTGTCGGCGAAAGAACTGTTAGCAGCGATCGAAGCGCATCCAGAGAATTTCAACGCCAATGTGCTGCTGCGTCCCGTGATACAGGATTATCTGCTGCCCACGCTGGCCTACACCGGGGGCGCTGCTGAGGTTGCTTACTTCGCGCAGGCGGCGGTGGTATACGAAAAACTCTTGGGAAGAGTGACGCCGGTACTGCCGCGTTTTTCTGCAACACTAGTCGAACCTAAGGCGCAGCGCATTCTCGAACGTTATGGATTGAGTCTGCCGGATCTGTTTCATGGTCCTGAAAAAGTGCGGGAAATCATCGCGCAGCGTACGTTGCCGTCCGATCTCAAGCAGCGGTTTGAGGACGCCAAGGCCAGCCTGGGAAAATCCTTGAGCGCGATTCGGGAATTGCTGGCCCGGCTGGACCCGACCCTCACCGATGCGGCGGCAAATGCCGAAACGAAGATGCAGTATCAGCTGTTGCAACTGGAGGCACGGGCCGCGCGGGCTGAATCACTGCGAAACGACGTTGTCACCCGACATGCTGATGCTCTGAGTTCCGCGCTATTCCCGCACAAGGTGTTGCAGGAGCGCGAGATTGCCGGCCTCAGTTTCGTTGCGAAGTACGGCCTTGGACTGCTCGAGAATCTCTATCAGACAATCCACACCGACTGCCACGATCACCAGATCGTTGAAATCCAATAGCCGGGTTCCTCTTACTTCGATTCGCCCAAAGCCAGGTACGTTCCCAGTCCAATCATCACAGCGCCGGTCAGCGTGCGCTGACGGCGGCGGAAGCGCGCTGACTCGCGAATGCGCTGGCCGAGCGGCCCGGCCAGCAATGTGACGACGATGTCGGCCGAGGTGTTGAGCGTCACCGAGATTGCGCCCAGCAGGATGAACTGTCCGAAGACGTGGCCGTGGGTGCGGTTTACGAATTGTGGGATGAAGGATAGGAAGAAGAGCGCGGTCTTGGGATTCAGCACCTCGGTCATCACGCCCTGCCAGAACGGGCTTCCGGCGCGGCGCAGGGCGGGAACGGATATCTGCTCGTCTTTGCGGGCGTCGAAGATCATGCGAACGCCAAGGAAGCAGAGGTAGGCCGCGCCCACATATTTCACGGTGGAGAAAGCGAGGGCGGACTTCGCCAAAATAATGGAAATTCCAGCAGCCGCGGCGAACACGTGCACCATGCCGCCGAAAAATGTTCCCAGAGCGGAGAGAAAGCCCTCGCGGCGGCCTCCAGCGAGTGAGCGGGCAAGCACGTAGAGCATTCCAGGGCCGGGGGCGATGGCGAGCAAGATCGCGGCGCCGAGGAAAACGAGAAAACGGGCGGAGTCGAACATGATCCGNNGCTCCGGTCGCGCCGAGATAGTCCACCCAGTACATGTCGCCGACGTAGAGGCTTTCTTCGGGTGTGGCGTTCATTGCTTTCAGGGCCTGGCGAAAGATTTCGGGGTGGGGCTTTTCGTATCCGACCAGGCCGGAGTCGGTGATGTTGAGAAAGCAGTCGGCGATGTTGCAACGGCGCAGGACATCATCGATTCTCCCATCCGCGTTGGAGATGACCGCAATGCGGTAGCGCGCACCGATCTGCTGGAGTTGTTCGCGGGTGCCGGAGGGGATCTGGTCCCAATTGGCGGAATTGCGGATGCTGGAGACGAGTTGGTCGCGGAGAGCATCGTCATTGAGCTCGAGCTCGCGGAACAAATCGGTGTAGAACATCCACCAGAAGTTGTGGTCGGTGCTGGCGTCTTGTGTCATCTGCTGGTCAAATTGGTTCTTGGTGCGGCGCTCGAGATTGCGGAGAAGTTCGGGAGCGGGAGTGAGACCGAGGGCCGCAAGAGGTGCGTGGATACGCTTGCGGTTGGGGAAGAGCAGGGTATTGCCGACATCGAAGAAGATGACTTTGACTTCAGGAAGCATGGTCCTCCGGCGGATTTTCATGGTTTCAGCGTGAGCCGGTCGGTCGTCTCACCTTCCACGGCCTTCCGCGAATAGAGTAGCGGAAAATAACGGCCCACGTCCCACAAGGACATCAGATCGGAGTAATGCGGGCTGCCGGGCTGGCCGCTTTGGCCGGGCGTGTTGACGGCGCGCGAGCGGTCCCAGTCGCTGGTGTCGAGGATTTCTCGATAGCTGGCGCCGGAAGTCTGATCGTAGGAATCGCCGGATGTGCCGGTGGCGTTAACGGTGTATTCGTCGCCGGGGCGCGCGAGCGGGCCGAGGTCGAGCAGATCCTTTACGCCGGGTTGCTGGTTAAGCGCGTGCCGGAAGCGGACTACGTGCAACTTGCCCCAAGTCCAGTGGGAAGAATCGGGACCCAGAAGGTCCGAGAGTCGCTCGCGGGCGGACTTCAGAGTATCGGACAAAAGCTGGTCACGTGCGGTGGCCGGGTTCTCGCCAAACAGGTCTCTTTCCGGATTCTTGAGGATGCGAAGGATCGCGTCGGGCGGCAGGTCTTTGTAGCGTCCGCTCAGCTCATGGAACTGCATGCTGCGATCTTTCTTGAACCTTTCCGCAAGGCCACCCTGAATCTTTTCCAGCCACACTTCGTAGAGAGCCGCTTCGCCGGAATCGCGCTCCAGTTCTCCGTCCCAACCCAGAAACGCCCGCAACGAGGGATCGTCCTTGAGCGGCGAAGTATTCAAGAGCTTTTGCAGTTCCAGCGCGGGCAGGGAAGTGATGTCGTTTTGCAGAAACGCCATATCGACCAGGGTCATCTTGTGATTATTCTGCCGTGCGTTTTCGAACACCGCACGGATACGGGCGATGCGAAAAGGTGAGGCCCATTCGAATCCGACGTTGTAGGGATAGTGGTTGGGAATCATCTTGTGATTCGCGGTGGCGATGAAGCCTTCCTTCGGGTTGAAGAAGTGCGGCAGTTCAGAGACGGGCACAAAGCCGCTCCACTCGTAACTTCCTGCACCGGGGACCGGCAATAGACCGGTCCACTTGCGGATGGGGGCAAGGCCGGCAGAGTTCTCGCCGATGTTGCCGGCAGTATCTGCGTAAACGAGATTTTCGGAAGGAACCTTCCAGCGCGCCGACGCCGACTCGAACTGGTCCCAGTTCTGGGCACGGTCAATAGCGAGTGAGGCGAGATAGCCGGCAGTGCCGGGTTCCGTTCCGACCCAGCGCAGGGTGAGTGCCCGCTTGCCGTCGCTCCAGAGAACAGGGCCGTGGCGAGTGAACAGCAGGTCCACGTCAACCGCGGACGGATCGGTCGAGCTCCGAACAACNNGGAGCGGGTCGGCGGGGTTGAGTTCTTCGAGGTAGAGATCCTGCTGGTCGAGTCCGAAGATGGTGAATCCCCAGGCGATGTGCTCGTTGTGTCCCAGGGCAACGCCGGGGAGGCCTGGCTCGCCGGCGCCGATCACGTTCCACCCGGGAGCGACCAGGTGCACCATGTAGCGCAATGAGGGCAGGCCGATGACGCGGTGGGGGTCATTCGCCAGCAGCGGCTTGCCACTGTAAGTGAGAGCGCCTGAGACAGTCCAGTTGTTGCTGCCTTCGACGGAGTGCGCTGGGAACTCGATCCGCCGATCGCTGCCGATGAGATACTTCAGCAGTTCCGGTGTGAATCCAGCGAAGTCAAGACCGGGGGCGGGATCGAGGGTCACTAGGGGATCGAAGTCGAAGAGCTTTGACGCTTTCTCGGCGCCAAGCAGTGAGACGGCCTGAGCGTGCTCCAGTTCACTGAATGCGTTGCCAGTCATGGAGAATGCAGCCATGCGGTTCAGGCAGTCTTCCGGGTGCCAGCGGTCGGGTGAGAATCCGGCGAGCCCAAATTCGATGGGTGTACCGGGCCCGCCATCGGCAGTCAGGCTGGCGATGTAGGCGTTGATGCCATCGGTGAATGCGGTCAGGATTGCTTCAGCATCAGGAGCGTAGCTTTCATATTCGGTTTTCATGTCGCCGCGATAGCGCAGCAGGCGAGCGTTGACATCGCGTGCCAGGGCGGAAGGACCGAGAATCTCCGCCAGGCGTCCCTGGCCGGCGCGCTTCCAG
The DNA here is from genome assembly GCA_003154055.1 of Acidobacteriaceae bacterium. Classification (GTDB taxonomy): domain Bacteria; phylum Acidobacteriota; class Terriglobia; order Terriglobales; family Acidobacteriaceae; genus Acidiflorens. The sequence goes on along the minus strand of PMCH01000127.1, from coordinate 931 downwards.
AGTTCCATTTGGAAAAGGCGGTCCTGGGCGGCGACGAATCCCTGGGCAAAGAAGAGATCGTGCTGGTTCTGAGCGTAGATGTGGGCCACGCCCCAGCGGTCGCGCAGGACTTCGACGGGCTGCTGGAGGCCCTGGGCGTGGAGCGTGCCGGAGATGATAGCCAGAGCTTGGTGGGCCGCGATGTCGAGGTCACGGTTCGGAGTGGCTTGGCCAACGGCGAGGAGTGGGAGCAGGACCAGAGCCAGGATCAGCAGGCGTGCATTTTTCATGGGCAGGCCATTGTAATTCGGGCCGGGCAATGCGGCCGATCAATCCAGGGGGCCGGGAGGGCTGACTTGGGACGCCAAACACGGTAATATCCAGAATTCGCATGAGAATCCTCGGGCCACTGGCGTTGCTGTCGCGCAGCTGCTCATCGCAGGTNNCTGCCGGCTGCGATCATCTTCCGTACCGCGCGAGAGGACGTATATAGCGTCCTGTGGGCGCTGGTGTTCGCCTTCGCCACGCTCAACATTCTCAGTCTGGGGGCGCGCCATTTCGATGCGGACCGCCGCGGGCTGAGCTTCGGCGAACTTCTGGCGATCCTGGTGGTAGTAGTTTCAGTGCTGCTGCTCACCTGGGAAATGCTTTACGTGTTCCACATCCTGCCCATCCAGTTGCAGCCGCGCTAAGGCTCTTTGCGGTATGATGCGCGTGTGGCGAAACGCGAATCCAGCTTCGATGTGACTTGCCCCTGCTGCGGGGCGTTGATGAAGATTGACGCTTCGACACGGGCCGTCATCTCGCACACGGCGCCGGTGAAGCCCAAGACATTCAATGACATGGAAGAAGCGGCCCGCGCCATGAAAGAGCACGACAGCCGGCGGGATTCGATCTTCCGCCAGTCGGTTGAGGCGCAGAGAAACGCTTCCGACCTGCTGGAAAAAAAATT
>PMCH01000268.1 GCA_003154055.1 Acidobacteriaceae bacterium | reverse complement strand
ACGCAATCGAGCGTCAGGGGTGCGCCGTGCTCGGCCGCCGGCCCGCCATCTCCAAGACCGGCTAGCTGGCCCTGGTGGCACGGGCCGCGCTGGGCAAAGTCCTGGGGAAATTACCGGGGAAAGTGCAATGAGTGCCGCCGTGGGAAGCTCACCCGTTCAATTTGCGCCCACTACCTCGCAGTTGGAAATGGCCTATTCCGTCTGCCGCCATATTGCCCGGTCGGCGGCGCGCAACTTCTATTACGGCTTTGTCGTTCTGCCCCGCCCGAAGCGGAACGCCCTGAGCGCCGTGTATGCCTTCATGCGGCGCTGCGACGATATCACCGACGACAACACGCTGAGCCTTTACGACCGCCGCAACAAACTGGCGGAGTGGCTGGATGCCGTCCACCGCGCCTTCGCCGGCCAACCCACGGACGAGCCGGTATTGCTGGCGCTGACCGACGCGCAGCGCCGCTACCAGATCCCGGTTGGCCTGCTCGACCAGTTGGCCTACGGCACCGCTGTCGACGTGGAGCAGGAACCCGCCCCGGCGGAAACGTCCGCAACCCTCGGCATCCGCTATCGCACGTTTGAAGAACTTCGGCAGTACTGCTACGGGGTCGCTTCGGTGGTTGGACTGGTGTGCATTCGTATTTTCGGCTATCGCGATCCCTCCGCCGAACCGCTGGCGGAGCGTTGCGGCGTGGCCTTCCAGCTCACCAACATCATTCGCGATGTGAAGGAAGACGCTGCCATGGGCCGCCTCTACTTTCCAGAGGACGATCTGGCCCAGTTTGGCCTTTCCGCCGCGGATTTCACGTCGCCTGATGTTGCCCGTCTCCGACCGCTCCTGGCGATGGAAGCCGATCGCGCTCGCGATTTCTACGGTTCTGGCGAAGAGTTGGTCCACCTGGTGAATGAAGACAGCCAGCCCGCCTTGTGGGTGCTGATCACCATCTACCGCCGCTTGCTGGAAAAGATCGCCTTGCGCCAGTACGACGTTTTCAGCGAGCGCGTCCGACTGTCTGCTTCTGAAAAGCTCACCATCCTCGCAAGAGGATTCCTGAAGCGTCTGGCGTGATGACCTCTTCCTGGACACAACCTCCCACGGTCGCAATCGCCGGAGGCGGTCTGGCCGGTCTGGCGGCGGGATGCGCCCTTTCCGAAGCCGGATTCCGCGTGACGCTATTCGAGCGCCGGCCCTATCTGGGCGGCCGGGCATCTTCGTATCAGCATCCCGGCACGGGCGAGATCGTGGACAACTGCCAGCATGTGCTCCTGGGCTGTTGCACCAACCTGCTGGAGTTCTATCGCCGCACCGGCGTGGAAGACAAAATCCGCTGGTACGAGAACCTGACATTTCTGGAGCCTGGAGGCCGCGCCTCGGTCCTCTGGCCATCGAGGTGGCCGGCGCCGTTCCATACGGCTCCGGCGTTTCTGCGCGCCGATTGTTTGAGCCTTGCCGACAAGCTGGCCATCAGCCGCGCTATGGTTGCCCTTGCTCCGTCCATGCCCACCGATCGCGGAGAGACATTCCTAACTTGGTTGAAGCGCCACGGGCAAACGCAAGCTGCCATTGAGCGTTTCTGGAAAACGATTCTGGTCAGCGCCCTGAATGAAGATCTGGACCGGACGTCCGTTCCCTACGCGGCGCAAGTGGTCCGCGAGTCTTTCCTGAAATCAGCGGCCGCGGGCCGCATGGGAATTCCCACTGTTCCGCTGACCGAACTGTACGGAGCCGCCGGCAACTACATCCGGTTGCGGGGTGGAGAAATCCAGTTCCGCGCCGGTCTGGAGTCGTTCCGCGCCCAACCGGAGGGCGTCGTAGTGACTGCCAATGGCCAGGAACAGAGGTTCGACTATCTCCTGCTGGCCGTCCCTTTTGATGCTCTCTCGCGACTCCTGCCTGACTCGCCGGCCGCCGCCCCACTCTCGGAAATGCTCGGCCACTTCGAACCTTCGCCCATCACCGGCATCCACCTCTGGTTCGACCGCATGGTCAGCGATCTCGATCATGCCGTGTTGCTGGACCGCACCATTCAGTGGATGTTCCACAAGTCCCGGCTCATCCAGGCGCGCGAGAAGGGAAGCGGCAGCTACATCGAGTTGGTGGTAAGCAGTTCCAAGAGCCTGGTGGAGAAATCAAAGACCGAAATTGTGGATCTTGCGGTACGGGAGATGCGGGACTTTTTCCCGGCGGTGCGGGAAGCGAAGCTGGTGAAATCCACCGTGATCAAGGAAATCAACGCCACCTATTCGCCGCGCCCGGGAATGGACCAGTTTCGTCCAGGCCCAGCGACCGCCTGGCCGAGGGTCCTGCTCGCCGGAGACTGGATCGCGACGGGCTGGCCAGCCACCATGGAGGGAGCCGTGCGTAGCGGCTATCTCGCCGCCGAGTCGCTGGCCCGCATTGCTGGCAGCCAGGCGGCCCGCTTTCTTGTCCCCGATCTACCGGCGTCCGGCTTCATGCGACTGTTCGGCTGAGGGTGCTCGGCAATTTCCGGGAAAACTTTAATTACCTCGGTTTCCTTTTCCGCAGTACCTTATCGCCATTTTCACCACGCGTGATCGGGCATACGATTCTGGTATCGACATGCGCGAATGGATGCCAGACCGACTATCTCTGGACGGCGGGAATCGGCGGCGGAGCCCGCGGTTCGGGTGTAGTGGCTTAGCCAACATCGTGTGCCTGCCCTCGGACGGGGCCCTGCTTCGCGGCACCATCCGCAATCTGAGCGTCGGCGGATGCTTCATTGAGACGGGCCTGCTGCTTCCATGCGGCGCTCAGACGGAAATCCTGGCCCGGGTGGAAGCGTCATCATTTCGAGCCCTGGCACAGGTGAGGGCGGTCCTGGGTCGTTCGGGAATGTGCGTGGAGTTTGTTCGCCTGAGTTCGGGCGGAGAGGACATGCTGGCGGAACTGGTCAGGCACTTGGCGAAAATGCGGGCCATTGCGAGCGCGATGGGCTCAGCAAAGCTTCTGGAGCATCCCCTGGACGTAATGGGTGAGACCTTCCCGATCTTGAGGTCTTTCGGGCCTGTGCAGATTTCCGAAGTTCCGCCTCCGGTCTTGAAGCCGGGATCCGTTGTCGATGCCGGCGCGCTCATCAATCCTCTGGATCTGTTCGTCTAAGTCGCTCTTCAGACCGCCATCAGCGCCACGCCGCCCGCTACCAGCAGGGCCGCAATCCAGCGGCGCCGGCCCACCCGTTCATGCAGGAAAATTCGCGCAGCCACCGCATTCGACACAAACGTCAGCGAGGCGGAAGCGGGAGCAACCAGGCTCAGGTCTCCCCAGGAGAGGCCGAACAGCAGGCTGTAGAACGCCACGGCGAACGCCATCACGCCGAGGATGAACGTCGGAGTAGTGAGCACGCGGTTGACTACCTGGAGCAATCCATGCTGTTTCCAGAGCTCGCTTACGTCTCCGACCTTCTTCATCGCATGGGAAAGAAGCACATCCCCGGTCGTTGATGCCACTACAATCACTCCGATGGCCACCCAGGCATAAGCATCTCTCACGAGCGCACCTCCTGAGAGGCCGCGTCAGCCGATGGTTCTGGCCGCTCGAGCTTTGGCGTGACCGAGGGCCCCACCGCCACAAAACCCACGCCCGCTGTAATCAGGGCGATTCCCAGCCAGCGCGTCACCGAGATCTGCTCGTGGAAAACGAAGCGTCCGGCGAAGGCCACCAGCACATAGCCCAGCGAACTGGCCGGAAGCACATAGGTGAGGTCCGCCCAGGAGAGTGCTGACGAGTAGGAGGCGAAGAAGGCAAGCAGCAAGACAATCCCGGCTACCACCCACGGATTCAGGATGGTAAGGATCAGGCTGGAGAGGTCGTGCGGAGAAACGCTGCCTGACTGTTTCATGCCTCGCGCCAGCAGCGAGTCACCTGCGGCACTGAAGACTGTGACTCCAGCCAACACCAGGTATTTTCGAAAAGTCACTCCCGGACTCCCCGGCCTAGGCTTTGGCCGGCGCGGCCGCGGTGGGTTCTTCCTTGCGGTTTTCCTTGACCCACTTGTGTCGTTGCGCGCGCAGCTTCAGGAATGTCCGCGCCTCTTTGTAGAGGCGTTTGCGTTCGGAATTATCAAATACGGCTTTCCTCAGAATGCGGTACGCAGCCTTGGGACGGAAGTAGTATTCGTCGTAGAAGCGGTGTACCGAGTCCATGATCTCCGCCGCGGGCAGTCCCGGATACTCGATCTGCACCATCTGGTGGCCGCCATCATCCACCATCTTGTTCTCGGCGGTCATGAATCCGTTCTTCATGGCCAATTCGTGCAACTCAGTGCCGGGATAAGCATGCGCCACCGAGACCTGGATCGTCTCCACGTCCAGTTCCTTGGCGAACTTGATCGTGTTCTGGATGGTCTCGCGTGTTTCGCCCGGCAGCCCGAGGATAAAGTCACCGTGCACGACCAGCCCCAGCTTGTGGCAGTTCTTGGTGAACTGGCGCGCATGCTCGAGCGTGGCACCCTTCTTGATGTTCTTCAGGATCTGCTGATCGCCCGATTCGTAGCCGACAATGAGCAGCCGGCATCCGGCATCTTTCATCGCCTTCAATGTCTCGTAGCTCGTCGTCACGCGCGAGGTGCAGGACCACGTCAGTCCCAGAGGCTTCAGCTTGGCGCACAATTCCACGGTGCGTGCCGCCTGAATGTTGAACGTGTCGTCGTCAAAAAAGAATTCTTTCACGTCCGGCCAGTATTGCTTGGCCTTCGCCATTTCGCGGGCCACGTCGTCGGTCGAGCGCTTGCGCCACGGATGTCCACTCAACGTCTGCGGCCACAGGCAGAACGTACACTGCGCCGGGCAGCCACGCGTCGTATAGAGCGACACATACGGGTGGAGCAGGAAGGGAACTGTGTAGCGGCGTACGTCCAGGTCGCGCCGGTAAATGTCGGTGACGTGGGGCAGCGCATCCAGGTTCTCAATCTGCGGACGGTCGGCATTGTGCACGACCTCACCGTTCTTGAGGTACGAGATTCCGAGAATGTCTTCCAGCGGCTTGCCCTGCGCATATTCGACCACGGTGTTGTCGAATTCCTTGCGGCAGATAAAATCCATGGCCGGGGTCGAGCGCAGCGACTTCTCCGGCAGCACGCTGACATGCGGCCCGACGAACGCAATCTTGATGTTAGGGTTGGCGTTCTTGATCGCCTCCGCCAGCAGGATGTCCCCCGGGAATCCGGGCGTGCTGGTGAACAGGACCAGGAACTCGTAGTCCTTGCAGATGCGGATGGTCTCTTCCGCGGAAACGTGGTGCGAAGGAGCATCCAGCAGCCGTGACCCCTCCAGCATGCCGGCCGGATAGGCCAGCCAGACGGGATACCAGTAGGACTCGATTTCACGCGTCGCCGGCCAGCGCGAACCCGCGCCTCCATCGAAGTTTTCAAACGAGGGCGGATTCAAGAACAGTGTTTTCAGAGGCATAGGCTTGAGTGCTCTATTTTAACATTTCCGGGTGATAAAGCTCCCCACAGAGGCTGCCATTCCAGGTGCGCCTCCGGGCGCCCCATGGTTAAGATGCCGTCTACGGGGGTAGGGGCTGGGGCTGCGTTACCTTCGGTCATATGCCTGCCGCAAGCGTTGTTCGTCAATCTTGCCCACTTATCGCGTGGCATCTGCGGGATAGAACTCCGCCCAGCCAGGCACCGGGCATCGCGAGTGCGATGAGCGCGATCGGATACCACGCCGGTCCAACACCCCGCATGATGATTGCGCCCGTGATGCTCGCTGCCAGCCCGACCACTCCGAGCGCCAATGCGTGCCCCATCGGACGGTTAGGCGCCAGGCGCGCGGCGAGGTAGCTCCCAGCCACCGAGTAGGCGCCCCGATAAGCCGTCGCGAGAAGCAAGAGGGGAGTGGTGAACAAAGAAGGCCGGTTCAGAGGTGGGAAAATCCCCGCCGACACTAGCGCCATATCGGTGCCGATGGAAAGAATGACAACCGCGACAAAGCCCGCGAGCACCGCGCCAAGGCTGCGCCCAATGCTGCGTGGCGCGCGCGTTTCGTTCATGATCATTTCGCTCCTTTCTCCATTCCTTGATCCCGCATCGACACCAGGATTTCCTCCAACCGCCTGTAGCCGGCCTCCACGCCCTGTTCCATAGGAGATTTGAGAACGGAATCGCGCGCTTCTCGCGACTCGTAGAGTACCGTCTGGGTGACGGTCGTCTTCCCATTGCGCTCAGTGAAAACGAGCGTGCCCACGCCTTCGCCCGGATACCAGGCCTCGTCGAAGTTCTCAGTGGAGACGATTCGCTCCGGTGGCACGATCTCCCGATACACACCTCCCATCCCCATCTGATGTCCCTTCGCGTGACGCCACACATAGCGGTACGTGCCGCCCACCCTCAGATCGATCTCGCAGACTGGCATCGACCAACCGTCTGGACCGAGTAACCACCGCCGCACCAGTTCGGGCTTGGTGAAGGCGTCGAAGACCAGGTTGCGCGGAGCCTCGAAGGAACGCGTCATCACGATCTCCCGGTCGCCATGCGCCGTGATTGTTAGTGTTCCAGTGTTCTTCATTGGAGTTTCCCTTTTCGTTTGGTTGACGCCCGGCTCCCGGCGTTTCGCGGCCGGTTTCTGCTTGCTCGGCTATGAATCGAATGAGGGACGGCGAAATCGACCGAGCGCTTGCGACGCTCACGCTTCTTCTTCTGGAACTTCAGCTCATCGAGCAGGGCGTCCAGGCGTTGAAATGTTCCCTCCCAGAACTGGCGGTAGCCCTCCAGCCATTCCGTGGCTTCGGCGAGCGGCGTGGCCTCGAGCCGGCGGGGACGGCGCTGCGCATCTTGGCCACGCGAAATCAGCCCGGCGCGCTCCAGTACCTTGAGATGTTTCGAGATTGCAGGCTGGCTCATGGCAAAGGGCTCGGTCAGTTCGGTCACTGACGCATCACCCGACGCAAGCCGCGCCAGGATCGCCCTGCGAGTAGGATCGGCGAGTGCCGCGAAGGTCGCGTCCAGCCGATCCGGTGCTATTTCCCTATAACCAAATAGTTCCATAACCGATAGGTAATGTACAGCGAGGGAGGAGCGCTCGTCAACCCCCGCAAGAGCTATCCTGCCGAACGTCGTTTTCCTGCATGGAATGGCGAGTACGGGACCCGGGAGGCGGGAGGCAGACTCCCGGGTGCTATTTCGCCGGAGAAGCCGCCAGTGCCCACTTCTCCAGTTCTCCCGTGGCACGCAACAGGGCCAGTCTCGCCCGCTGGTATTCGAACCCGGCATCCTGCGCNNATATTCCAGGTCGGCCACTTCACGAGCGGCTGCGAGTTGTTCCACCGCGCGTTGCAGCTTCAGGGTATCTTCGGAGACTTGGTTCCTGGTTGCCGCCGCTTGTGCCTTTGCTTTGACCGCTTCGGCATCGGCCGCCTGCGCCCGTGCCCGTTGCGAACTGTTGAAGATGGGAAGCCGGATGGAAATTCCAATGGTGGCATTGTCCGGCTGAAATTTCTTGTAGTACTGGTCGTAGTTGTTGAAGGTCGCAAGGCGCGCGTACTGGGCGGCGAGGTCGAGTGACGGCAACAACGCCCGGTGCTCTCCCAGCGCCCGGAAGGATTCTGCCAGGGCATGCTGGTCGGCGGATTGGATTGCCGGATTCACTGCGGAGGCCTTGCCTGGAAGGTCCTCTTCCTGACTGACGGAAGGCAGGGCGGGAATCGAGTCGGGCGCGATTTCGATCGACGACACCGGCAGGGCGGTCAGTGTGGCCAGGTGCCTGCGAAGGACGTCCGCGGATCCGCGTGCTTCGGCAAGATGCAGGCGAACCCGCGCCGAGCCTAGTTTTGCCTTGTTCAGATCGACAGGGCTGTCCACACCCTCTTGCAGGCGCTGTGACACGGCCTTCTCCATCTGCTGCGCCAGGGCTTCGTCCTGCTGCAAACGCGAGAGCCGCGCTTCCCACTTGGCGAGTTCTGCATAGGTAACGGCGACGTCCTGGATGGTTGCATTGCGCTGGTCTTTGCTCAGCGCCTGCGAAGATTGCCATTCGGTGCGCGCCGCCTTCATGAACTGCGATTGTGCCGGATTGAATACCGTGCTCTGGGCGACGACATTCACCAGCGCGGGCGCCGATCCTTCCAGACTCAGCGGGAAGCCGTAGGACCACCCCAGTCCCGATCCCGCATTGAGCTGCGGAACATAGTTGTTCCGGATCTCGCGATACGAAGCGAAGGCCCGCTGCACATCGGCACTGGCCGCCACCGAATTCGAGCTATGGGCCAGCGCCAGTTCAATGGCGCGCGGCAGCGGAATCGGTTCAGCCTGGAGTTGGGCGCTGCCGGCGAAAATCGCCGTCAGCACGACCACCAGGCTGACTGGACGCAAAGACACTCGGAATGGGAATTTCATTCTTGCCACCTGTCATCAGGCCACGGCTTTGCCGCGACGCACAGATTGTAGTGCGCCGCGTAAGGGCCGGGCAGGAATCTTGGAAAAGTTATGGAGAATCGCGGCCGGAAGCGAGGAGGCCATCTTCATGGACCAATGCGGTTCAGGGCTTGCTGCGCCAATCCGAAATTTCGCGCCAGCGACAGGGAAGCGCGGTACTCACGCGCTGCGCCTGTCTTGTCGCCCTGCTTTTCGAGTATCGTGCCGAGCAGGTAGTGGGCTTTGAAGGCGGGAGCTTCCTCGACCGGNNGCAGCCTGGCTGGCCTTGACGATGGCCTGCTCCATGTCGTCGTAGCGCTTCTGGCGGCGCAGAAACAACGCCATGTTGAGCCAGGCCTCCGCATCGCCCTTACTCAGCGAGATGACCTGGTGATATTCGCGCTCGGCAGTCGCCGCATCTCTGTTTTTCTCTGCAATTCGAGCGTATACCCAATGTTCCATGGCTGGGTCCAGGGTTCCGATGGTCTTTGCCTGCGTGCGGGCTTTGTCCTGTCCACCGCCAACAATGCCGGGCGCTTCGAGAAAATACTCGGCCAAATCAATTCTGGCGTTGGTATCAGCCTGGTCCAGGTCCACTGCGCGCTGAAACTCGTCGCGGACTTTTCCCGCCAGGCCGGCGGCAGAGAGGAAGTTCGCGCGATTTGCTTTCTCCCCGTAAACACGGCCCAGCCAGCGATGGTAGCGGCTCGTGTTGGGGTCCAGCGAAACGGCTTTCTTGCAGGCAGATTCCGCGCGGTCCCAGTCTTCGAGCGCGTAGTAGGCTCGACAGAGAAGATTGAACGACTCGGCGTCACTGGGAGAGGAGGACACCCGGCCATTGAGGGCGCTGATAGCTTCGTCCACCCGGCCAGCGGACAGCAGGTCTTTGGCGGAATTGGCGGCTGCCGAGGGCAATGCCAGAAGAAGGACTGGCAAGAGGAAGAAAGTACAAAAAATCCGTCTGATCATTCAGTACTTAACCTGTGTTCCCTCGCTGATTGGCTTGCCGTTCAACGAACTGATCGCGACCACATCGTCGGCCGAGAGCCCCCGCGTCACCTCAACCTGGGTCAGATTGGAGAGCGAAGTTTCCACGTCCCGGCGTTTCAGTTCGTGCCCAACCACCTGCAGGACGTAGGGTTTGCTGTCATCCATCCTAACGGCCTCGCGCGGTGCCACCAGCACGCTGTCATGTTCGGAGGTGACGATCGTCACCCCCACATTGACGTTTGGCAACAGCTTTAGATCCTTGTTATCTAAGATGCAGGTCGTCTCGCCAACGTTGCGGGACCCCCGCAATCTCACCGTCGAGGGAATGGCGTTGACCTTGCCTTCCCAGGTGCGTCCCGGAACTGCATCCCAGGTGATTTCGATTGCATCGCCGGGAACCAGTTTGCCTACTTCCGGTTCGTCCACGAATGCTCGGACCTGCACTCTGCGCAGATCGGCCAGTTGCAGCACCAGGTCTCCGCCGGCCACGAATCCGCCCTGTTTCACCAGGAGTGAGTACACGATTCCCTCGAAAGGCGCGCGCACCGCGGACTTTGAAAGCACATCCTGCGCTGCCGCGTAGGCCGCCTGGGCTTCGCCTCGTTGTGCTTCCACCCGTGCCACTTCGGGCGAGGAATAGCGCTTGGTTTGTTTCTGCTGCAGCAGGTTCAACTCGGCGTCGGTGCGAGCCAGAATACCTTCCGCTTCGCGGACCTCTCCCGCCGAAGCGGCCCCTTGCTGCTGCAACCTGCGCAGGGCGTCCAGATTCCGTACCGCCGATTCGCGCTCGGTGCGAGCTTTCACCAGTTGCGCGCCCAGGTTCAGCACCTCTTCCTGGGTGCCGCCCTTTTCCACTGCCGCCATGTCTGCCTGCGCGGATTTCAATTGCGCCTGCGCGCGAGCGGCTTGCGTCCGGGCGTCAGGAGCATCCAGCACCACCAGGAGCTGGCCCTTCTTTACGAAGTCGCCTTCCTTTACCAGCAGACGCTGCACGGTGGTTGAGATCGGCGCGTGAGCCTCGAAATTCATCACTGGCTCGATCTTTCCGTTGGTCGAGATCACGCTCTTGATGTTGCCCTTCTGAACGCGCGCGATTCGGACCGGAACCGTATCATCCCGGCGCGAAATGAATGCGGCGAGCACGATGACCGCCGCCAGGATCGCCAGCGCCGTCACCCACCAGCGCCGCGGCTGGCGCGCCGAACTGTTACCGTTCAATGGCATAGAGGGAAAAGTGTAAGTCTAAATGTATCACCGAGCCCGGTGACCTTGAGCCGCAAAAGCAAAGCGGGACATGCAGAATTAGATGCGTCTCCCGCCCAACAGCATCACCAATTCATGACGTTTCCAGCGGTCGCGGGAGACTGGGTACAATAGGCTCATGCCAAGATCTCCCCGCTACACCGCGGAGCATGCCAGCGCCGGGCTGGACCACCATTTCCCGGAAATCGAAACCTGGCCGAATCAATTCCCGGGCTACGAGGTTGTGATTGACGACCCCGAGTTCACCTCGGTCTGCCCCAAGACCGGCTTGCCCGACTTCGGCGCCATCGAGATCCGCTACATGCCGGACCGCCTCTGCCTGGAACTGAAATCGCTCAAAGAGTATCTCCAGTCCTATCGCAATCTCGGAATCTTTCAGGAGAATATCGTCAATCAGATTCTGGAGGATGTTGCGCGCTGGGCTAAGCCCGTCTGGGCGGAAGTGAAAGGCGATTTTCGTCCGCGCGGCGGGATTTCGACGGTAGT
>PMCH01000170.1 GCA_003154055.1 Acidobacteriaceae bacterium | reverse complement strand
GAGCGCGGCCCCTTTTCTTGCCGGACGAATGGCGGGGCTGGCACTGGACTCGCCGGGAAGGCTGTCGGGAAGCCCGATCTGGGCGGGAAGTGAGATGACAGACGGTTCCGCGTGCCCTACAATCGGCTGCCATGGGTTCGCCAGAGCTGGTAGTGGAACGATTCGCGGGGGTAACGGACGGGCAGAGAGTATTGCTGCTGCGCGGGCCGATCACCATCGAGACCGCCTTGCATTTCGAACGAGCCGTGCGCAATGAGGATGCCGACACGATGATCCTCGACCTGGCGAACGTGCCGTACATTGACTCAGTGGGGCTGGGGTCGCTGGTGAGCGCGCAGGTGTCTCATCAGAAAACCGGACGGTGCCTGGTACTGACGGGCATGACGGCTCGGGTGTCCAAGGTGCTGGAGATCACCAACGTCAAGAAAGTCTTCGTGACATTTCCCACCACCTGGGAAGCGGTGGAAGCATTGGCGAATACGGGGACGGCGTAGGAAAAGGCAGAAGTGAGAAGTCAGATTGCAGAAGTAAAAGCGCCGGTCGTTTCGATGCCTCAGAGAACATCCCACAGGGAACGACAATTGCCCTTCTAACGTTCTTCGCGAGATTCAATGAAGTGTCGGCTTTGGGCGCCCCCTTTCCTTCCGCCGGAATTGGCCCGCCTTCATTGACTTGCCCCACGCCCCTCCGTAAGATTTCAGCCCAGTTCCGGCAGATTGCAGAAGCAAGAAGTCAGACCGCAGAGATAAACCCCGCCAAGCGTGGAGGGCGTCAGGATGCTGAGCTACTCGCGTGGTCCGGATGAGCCGCTCTGGGAGAAGACGATCGGGCAGGTGCTCAATCAGACCGTTGAACGCTGGGGCGATTGCCTGGCCCTGGTTTCCCGTCATCAATCGAAACGGCACACGTGGAGTGAACTGCGTGATCTGGCCGATTGCGTCGCGCGCGGATTGTGGTCGCTCGGGATCAGGCCCGGAGATCGAGTTGGCCTGTGGTCCACCAACTGCGTCGAGTGGGTGATGCTTCACCTGGGTTGCGCGCGGGCGGGAGCGATCCTGGTAAATGTCAATCCTGCCTACCGCACGCAGGAACTGGCATTCACCCTGCGCAAGTCGCGCATGAAGGCGATCTTCCTATGGGAACGCGACAGCCGTGCCGAGTACGCGCGCATTCTCGAAGAAGCCCGGCACGGCCAGACGCTGCCGCTCGAACACGTCGTGGTTTTCGGGACGCCCGCTTGGGACGAGTTTCTGCGGGCTAAGAGCGAGATCAGCGTATCGATTCAGCCCGAGGATGTTGCCAACATTCAATACACCTCGGGTACGACCGGCGTGCCGAAGGGTGTAATGCTCACGCATCGCAACCAGGTCAATAACGGCAAACTGCTGGCGCAGGGCATGCGCTATACCGACCTGGACCGGATTTGCGTTCCGCTGCCCATGTATCACTGCTTCGGGTGCGTGATTGGGACGATGTCGGCGCTGGCGAGCGGGGCGGCGATCGTCCTGCCGAACTGGACGTTTGATGCGCGCGCGACTCTCGAAGCGGTGGAGACGGAAGGCGCGACATCACTTTATGGAGTGCCGGCAATGTTTATCGCCGAGTTGGGGCTGCCGGAGTTCAAGAATTTCAATCTGTCGAGCTTACGCACAGGAATGATGGCGGGGGCACCTTGTCCGGTGGAGGTCATGAAGCGCGTGATGTGCGAGATGCATTGCAGCGAGTTGACGATCGGATACGGGCAGACCGAAAGCACGCCGGTGGTGACCATGTCGGCGGTGGACGACCCGGTGGAGATCCGGGTCTCAACCATTGGCAAGGCCCTGCCGTGTACGGAGATGAAAATCGTATCGCCACTGGACCACAGCACGGTGCCGGCCGGCGAGCAAGGCGAGGTCTGCGCGCGTGGATATATGGTGATGAAGGGTTATGACGATGAACCCGAGGCCACCGCCCGGACGATTGATCGCGAAGGCTGGCTGCACACGGGAGACATCGGAGTGATGCGGGAGGACGGATATATTCACCTGACCGGGCGGGCGAAGGACATGATCATCCGCGGTGGAGAGAATGTCTATCCACGGGAGGTTGAAGAGTTTCTTTATACCCATCCAAAAGTATCCGAAGTGCAGGTGGTAGGGCTGCCCGATGAGCGGTTGGGCGAGGTGGTGTTGGCATGGGTTCGGCTGAAATCTGGCGAGACGGCAACCGAGGAAGAAGTACGAGCATTCTGCCAGGGGCAGATCGCGTATTTCAAGATTCCGCAGCATATCCGCTTTGTGGAGCAGTTCCCGATGACGGTGACGGGGAAGATTCAGAAGTTCAAGATCCGCGAGGCTGAAGTGAAGGAACGGGGGCTGGAAAGCGTGGCGAAGCGCGAGACGGCGTAGGGCTTCGTAATTACAATACATTTCCATGGACTATTTATTGAAGACGGAACCGAGCGTGTACTCGTTCACGAATCTCGAACGGGAGAAGACAACGATTTGGGATGGAGTTACGAATCCCGTGGCGGTGAAGAACCTGCGCGGCATGAAGCCGGGTGAACGGCTCGTGATCTATCACACCGGCGATGAGAAGAGCGCGGTGGGAACGGCGTCGGTGGTGTCGGTGGACGCCAGCGACCCGAAAACTCCGCAGGTGAAGATCAAGGTTGGAAAGGCCATCGCCCAGCCGAAGACGCTGGCGGATGTCAAAGCCCACAAATTGTTTGCCGATTCTCCGCTGGTGCGGCAGGGCCGGCTGAGCGTGGTGCCGCTGAGCGAGGCGCAGTTCCGATGGCTGATTGGAGAGTAAGGCGACCGCAGAAGTGGGAACTGAGAAATCGGATTGCGAAAATAGACCGTCGCGATTCTGAAGGGTGGGAGGGACGGGTCCGAGACCCGTCCGCCGATGCTCAAGTTATTTGGGGTTGCGGGGAATCTCTGCCGGCTTCCGGAATTTCTCTGACCAGCGGATCCGGCCCGTGGCTTGCATCACCACGAACAACGTGATCACGGAAATGACGGTGATGGTGAGGCCGGTGAAGCCTTTCCAGAAGAACGCGTAGGAAAACACCACCAGATAGATGAGTTGAGCGGTTCCAGCCTCCAGTGCGGCAAAGCGCATGCCCACCACCAGTCGCAGATAACTCACCACCAGGATGATGGAAACAACGGAGGAGATTACCATCGCCGCGTGGATGGACATGTGGTCGACGAGGTACGCCAGCAAGAGGTGGAAGGCAAAGAACGCGGTCGCGAGGAAGAAGTAGTTCATGGGGTAAAGGTCGATACCGCGCAAGGCCGTGATGATGAACATCAGGAAGAAGAAGAAAAACAGGGATACGGGGGCGAAAAAGCTGATCTGCCCGGCGAGCGGGCCGGGTTGGAGCTTCTCGGGCATGTCCATACCGATCTGAAAACCAGATACAAGGTCCGAATATCGCCACGTCAGTTCCCAGCCGTTGCCGATGAGTTTCTTTGCCGTGGGAGAGAGAGTGTCGTCGGCGAAGTCGATGTCCGTGAAATTGGTTTGCATGACGAGGTCGAAGTTGTGCGCCTGGGCTACACCGTCAGCGAGTTTGTAACGCCAGCTGCCCATGCCCTGGGAGCGATAGGCAACGTGAAGGGCCGCCGGTTCGCCGGGCGTGAGGTCAAGGGTGGCTACCGCGCCGCCGGCATCGGTTGAGACCGGGACCTGTTGCCCGTTGAAGGTCATGATTAGTCCGTCATAGAGGGCTTTTTCCGCGGGGAGCGGCAAGCGAAGAGTAATTGTGCGGGGCACGGTAACGTCATTGTGGAAGTTGTAATCGCCAGCGAAATCCACGACGTACGTGCTGTACCAGAGCAAGCCTTTCTGGCGATGGTCAAGGTTCAGCTTGACGTTGACCGCGGTCGCGTCGAGAGGGAAGTAGCTTGTGCGCTCGACCTTTTCGTCGCGCACAATGTCCTTGCCATTGTCCTGTGTCTTGACACGAACCGTCTCCCACCAGGAAAAGCTCGCGGTGGGCGGGGCCTGTATCTGGGGGGTCCCCCAGGTAGAAGCGACGTGCCCTTCGAGTCGCTCGTCGCTGGTGCGGGAGCGGTCCATGATGGTGGAACCGAGGATCATCCAGGCGATCGTTGTGCACACGAAAATGAAAATGAGCGCTGCAATGTGGCGAATCAAAGCGATACCTCCTTGGGTATTGTAATATAATGTACTTTGTACAACAAAGAATAGACAATGAAAAACTTGGATCCCGCCCCTCAATCTCGTTCTCTTTCGTCCTTGCAAATTGTTTGCCGGTTTTGCTCCGAGGACGGCCGCCCAAACGCTTGATTGCAGGGGTCCTCAACCAGCCGGTGATCCCAAAGGGGCGAGGGTCGTGTCTGCCCGGATACGGAGCGGGTCAGGAGTGACACGGGAGAGGCACTACCCCGCGGAGCGGGCGCCGGCGTTACGCGGCGTCATGTCCGCACGATGCGCTCGTGGCAGTCCGGTTCGGGGCAGGCGAAGGTGACGCGGTTATGCTGCCGGTCGAGGCTGATGATGAACATGGGCCGGGCGTGACGCTCGCACTCGGGCTGGCCGGTGGTGAGAACGGGCGCCAGGTCGCGCTGGGGCGTAACGTAGCCCACGCGCTCGCCGAAGCAGCGGTGGCAGAATTTTTCGGTGCAGCGGAAGAAATCGATGCACCGGTCAGCACTGTAGGGAGCGAGCAGGGGTTCCATGGTGCGGTAGTGCTTGTCGCAGAGGGGGAGGATGTCCGTCCGCATCGAAAGCGAGTGTAGCACCGGGAGGCAGATTCGAGAGCCTTCAAAGCATGGCACAAGCCTCGCTGACCTTCTCGAGCATGGAATCCAGCTGCAAATAGCGCGCCTCCAGAAGTTTCTTCCTCGCTGGGTCCGCGCAGCGGACAACCTCCTTGCCAACCATGTGCTTCTGGAAAATTAGAATCTCCTGCAACTGATCGAGTTCGTCGAGATCGACGTGGATCTGGCGGGTCAAAACCTGATCCAGCAAGCGATCATGGCCGCCCTGGCTCAGGAGTATATCCGCCAGCAGATCGAGTTCACTGGGCAAGAAATGCAACTGCATAGGGTCCTCCCCGCTCGCCGCAGTGTCCCCCGGCGAGGGGCCATGTCTTATCCGCGAACTGTCAGCACCGGACAGTGCGCGTTGCTAACGACTTCGTAGGCCGTACTCCACGGCACATGCGAGTCGAGTCTGGGCAGAACGGCACGGTGCACCCCCAGTACGACCAAGCCGGCCTGCTTTTCTTCTGCGACGGCGAGGATTCCGGGTGCAGCCAGATTAAAACGAACCGCACATTCGATCTTGCCGCGGTGCGCGGCGTCCTCGGGAATCAGCTTCCTCAACCGTTGCTCATAATCCTGAGCCATCTCAGGCTGTTGTTCCCAAGGCACGAGCGGCACCACGTGCAGCAGCAGCAACGCGGCCTGGTTTTCTTCGGCGAACGAAACTGCGAGGGGGAGTGCATGGAGCGACCCGCGCGAAAAGTCGGTGGCAAAGAGAACCAGACTCGGTTTCCAGTCCTGCGGCGGGCCAGACTCGGCGCCCGGCCCTACGGTCAGGATCGGGCAAGTTGCCGTGCGGAAGATCTCTTCTGCAACGGAGCCGGCAAAAAGCTTGCGGAGTCCCTTTCGGCCGTGTGTTCCCAGCACCACCAGGTCTACAGCCTCGTTCTTGATCAGGTCGGAGATGACCCCCATCGGGTCCCCTCGTTCCAGTATGAACTCGTGGCGCAACCCGGTGAATACCTGGGTGTCTTGGAATGCCTGCATTCCCTCTTTTGCGTCCTGCCATTCGAGATCGATTGCGGGCGCGGGCGGCGCGGGAGTGATGCCGGCCAGTGGCTCGAGCGCTACGGCGTGCGCCGCGATTACCTTGGAAGCAAAGCGGTGGGCAAGGCTTACCACGTACGGAAGTGCAGCTTGCGAAGAAGATGAGAAATCGGTTGCAAACAGGATTGTCTTGAAAGACGCAGCGATGTTTGCCTGGGAAGTCGCCATGACACGTCCTCCTCTAGGCGGGAGATGCGATCTGCTTTTCTTATACTCTCCGTCTTTGAAAAAAGCAGTGACTGCAATCACGCGACAGGGTGAGAACCCCGCGCCCTATCCGATGTAGCGCAGGGCGTCTACGATGCCCAGGTTCGAGGCGCGATAAGAAGGGATGAGTCCACTGATCAGTCCCACCAGACCGGCCACCAGCATGACCACACCGGCAGTGGCCAGCGTCATGTGCATGGAGACGGGCATGCCGATGCCGGGTCGCGACATGGCTTTGATCAGAATCGTCCCAAGAAAAATGCCGACCACACCACCGATCAGAGAAATCGCGATGGATTCGCTAAGCAGCAGCTTGAGAATGGCCTCGCGGGTGAAGCCGAGAGTGCGGAGGACAGCCACCTCGCGGGTACGTTCGCGGATGGACATGGCCATGGTGTTGGCGCAGACCAGGAGAGTTGTGAACACGACCGCCCCGCAGATACTCAGGATGAACGCCTTGACGTTACCAAGCGTGGCAATGAAATCGAGCCGGAAGGCCTGTTCGCTCTCGCTCTTGGTGGGAACGGGCGTGCCGTGGAACATGTCGTCAATGGCGCGGGCGGCCCTGGGCATGTTCTCAGGGGTATCCACCCGCGTGAAGTAGAAGCCGGCAGAGTCCTTGAACCAGGAGACGGACTCCTCCAAATACTTGGCGTGGAAGTAGAGATTGCTGGAGGGCGGATCAATCGTGTAAATGCCGCGGATGGTCAGGTCGAGGTTGGCAGGGAAGATGGTGCCCTGCAGGGTGATGCGGTCCCCGATTTTCCAGTTGTGCTTCCGGGCAAGGTCGACGTCGACGACGCAGCCGGCCCGGTCCTTCTTCCAGGCTGCAAGCTGGTCGGGCGGCATGCTCTTGTCTGCGGCCACGTCGAAGTACTCTTCGGGATCAGTGGCGAACTGGGCAAAAAAGTTTTCCGGTTTGTCGTCTTTGTACTTGCCGCCAAACCAGGTCATGGGGACGACGTGGACAACGCCCGGCACGGTACGCATTTTGTCGCGATAGTAGATGGGAAGGAAGTTGGCGAGCGAGACCTTGTGCCGGGTCATGATGCGCAGTGCGGAATCGGGAGCGCCCTTGTCAATGTAAAAGCTGCGCCAGACGGTCAGCATGATGCAGAGCAGGAGCAGGGAGAACGCGATGCTGGCAACCGTCAGCAGGCTGCGGCGTTTGTTGCGGAAGGCGGACTTGGTGACAAAGCGGGTGAGGGTCACAACAAAAATATCTTACACTGCGACCGGTTCGGGAACGCAAGCGTCATCGACGTCACCTGCGGAAATCCACAGCTGCGTCCAGAGCTCCGAATGAATTTCACACGGCCTTAACTCTGCTGCAACACTGCCGCAACTCTGACCCACTACCCTCCACCTCAGTAACTGGCTGTACCCCTAACTCCGCGACAGTCAAGTCTCGACGATGAATGGGAAAGGACTACGTATGCGCAGTGTTCATGGCATGTCTTTGAGGCTCGGCCTGGTCTTAGGGCTAGCCGCACCTCTTGCGTTCGGCCAGCTTGGCATCGGGCCGATCACCACCGGCGTTGCTCACGCCCACAAGAAAGTAGGTCATCCGGCATCGACAGTTGCGTCAGGATTCAAACTCCAGCAGATTGTCACTGGCACGTCGCCGCTGGAAAATCCATCCGGCCCGATCACAAAGTTTGGAGTGCTGACCGATGGGACTCTTACCGAAGCGGACGAGAATCTGTATGTGGTTCTCGACAGCAACCCCGGTGGGCCGGTCCCGGGAATCGACTACGGACGGCACTTCTTGTTTCAGGGGCACGAAAATCAGGGCAATCTCGCCTACCTTACGCGTATCAACCTTGATGTCAAGAATAAGGCCCACAGAATCACGCTCCTGACACCGGTAGGCGGAGGTGGGGTAACGAGCTTAAACGCGATTGATGGCTCCACCTACAACCCGTTCACCAAGACGCTGCTGTTCACGCAAGAAGACGGAGGCGGTGTTATCGAGATTAACCAGACTTGGCCGCCAAACCCCAGGACTCTGGATGGCACTCTTGGAGTGAAGGGTTTTGAGGGAATTCATCCCGACGACCAAGGGAACCTGATCCTGGCAGAGGACATCGGGGGCAAGAGCGTAAACGTCGATCCGAACGATCCGAACAGCCCCAAGGCAGCACGGCAGCCGAACTCCTTCGTGTACCGGCTGGTTCCGTACGACCCCACCGACCTTTCCAAGGGTGGCAAGTTGCAGGCGCTGCAAGTAATGATTGACGGTAGTGCGGTCGTTTTCCACGCCGACGATCCAGTGGGCGACGTATTCAGCGTGAATCAGTTGCGGCTGCACACACCGGGCACGTCGTATCCGGTGCAGTGGGTAACA
Organism: Acidobacteriaceae bacterium; assembly: GCA_003154055.1. Taxonomy (GTDB): domain Bacteria; phylum Acidobacteriota; class Terriglobia; order Terriglobales; family Acidobacteriaceae; genus Acidiflorens. The sequence goes on along the minus strand of PMCH01000170.1, from coordinate 15,349 downwards.
GTACATGACACAGCAGTGGATGGAACGGCGGGCTTCGACGCGAACGCACTAGCTAAGGCGGCGGGCGCGACGCCCTTTAAGCGGCCGGAGAATCTACAGTACCTCCCCGGGTCGGGCTATCAGACGTTCTACTTCTGTCCGACCGGCGACACGAACTCGGATTCGGGTAACGTTCCGGCGTTGGCCCAGCGTGGGGCATGGGGTTCTATCTTCCGGGTTGACCTCAACACGGACCGCAACAGCGGCCAGCTCTCCATCTTTGTGCTGGGGACGGCTGAACAGTCTTCATTCGACAACCTGAGCTTCGCCGACGATCACACTTTGATCGCCGCCGAAGATCGCGGGGATGGCCTGCATTCCCAGCTCAACACGCTGGATTCGATCTGGTCCTACACGACGGATGGATCGGAACCGCCGCTACGCTTCCTGGCCCTGGGCCGCGACGCGATTGCGGCGGTCAAAGGTGACAATGAGCCAACCGGGCTTCATGTCTCCAATGGAAGCACCGACCCGGCGGAGCAACCGGGAACCATCCAGAACCTGGAAGGCGCGCGCGGGTTCTTTACCCGGCAGCACGGCCAGAACGTGGTGTACGAGATCCTGAAAACGGGCGAAACGAAATAGGCAATGCAGTTCTGCCGAACAAGGGGCCCACTTTTCCGCAGGGAGGAGTGGGCCTTGGCTTTCAAGAGAAGTTGGCGCGCAATTCGCGGCGCAGAATCTTGCCCGACGGCGTGCGTGGAAGGGCTTCCACAAAACGAATTTCGCGCGGCTGTTTGTGGTGGGCAAGGCGGTCGGCGACGAAATCACGGAGTTGTTTGTCGAGTGCGTCGGAGGCCGCGAAGCCCTCGCGCAGCACGACGAAAGCGCAGGGAATTTCTCCGGCAGCGTCGTCGGGCTTGCCGACTACGCCGCAGTCGCGTACCGCGGGATGTTCCAAGAGCACGGATTCCACTTCCGCCGGGGCGACCGGGAATCCTTTGTACTTGATCATTTCTTTGCGGCGGTCGAGAACGTAATAGAAGCCGTCCGCGTCGGTCCGAACGATATCGCCGGAGTAGTACCAGCCATCGCGCAGAACGGCAGCGGTCGCTTGCGGGTCCTTCCAGTATCCGAGCATGAATTGCGGTCCGCGCATGACCAGTTCACCGGGTTCGCCGTGTGGAACTTCCTTGTCGTTCAGATCGAGGATGCGGCAGTCGGTGAGCGCCAGCGGCTGTCCGATGGAGGCGGGACGGTTCATCTCAGGCGGCGCGATGTAGCCGACGTGGGTGACGGGCGACGCTTCGGTCATGCCGTATCCCTGGTTGACTGCGATGCCGGTGAGATCGCTGAGGCGGCGGGCAAGTTCGGGAGCGAGCGCAGCGGCGCCGGACTTGATCCAGCGGACGCGGTGGTCCTTGGGAAACATCCCGGCTTCCGCGGCCTGGCAGAGTGCGTTGATGGCCGGCGGGACCATCGGCATCATGGTGACGCCTTCTTCCGTGAGGAGCGCGCAGAGTTTCTTGATGTCGAAGCGGGGCATCAGGATCAGCGTCGCGCCCAGAGTGAGCGGGAGAGTGAGGGCGACCGTCAAGCCATAGATGTGGTAGAGCGGCAGGAAGCAGAGCATGACGTCGTCCTGCAAGAGAGGCGTCCCGCCGGGGCCGAGCATCTGGTAAACGTTCGACACCAGGTTGGAATGCGAAAGCATCACGCCCTTGGGCAGTCCGGTCGTCCCGCTGGAGAAGGGAAGAGCGGCAAGGGTCTGCCTGGAATCCGCATGCAGTCCTGGGAACGAAGCAGAGCTCGGACGCAACAGAACTGCGAACTCTTCTGTGTCTGGACGCGGGTTACGCGTGGTGTAAACGCGGCGCAAGTCCGGGAGCCCAGCGAGGTTGATGCCTTCGAGCAGGGGGCCATCCGTGATCAGGAAAGTGGCCGCCGAGCATTCCATCTGATAACGGACCTCGCGTTCGCGGTACGCGGGATTGAGCAGGGTGGGAATTCCTCCTGCGAGCGTGGCGGCGTGATAGGTGATGGCAAACTCCCAGGAGTTGGGAAGGAAGATGGCAACGACTTCTCCGGGGGCGAGGCCAGCAGCGACCAAGCCACGCGCCAGCGATTCGACCAGGTCTCCATATTCGGCGTAGGTGAACCGGCGATTGCAGGAAGTATCGAGCAACGCTCGCTTGTTGGGATTGCGGCGGCAGCTTTCGAGAACAACATCGTGGACGAAACGGCCAGTGGGATCGGCGTAGAGCTGGGTGCGAAGCATGCGGGTGAGATTGTATCGGGTCGGGGAGGATTGCAGAAGGCAGAAGCGGCGGAACCAACTGAGAACGCCAAAAATCTTAACCACAGAGGACACGGGGATCACGGGGGGAAACCGCTAAAAGCTAACTCGCCAGCTTGCGGAGAAATTCCTGCTCGTCCATGCGGTACTTGAAGGCCTTGTGGCCGTTGATGAAGACGACGGGGACCTGGTCGTTGTAGAGGCGGCGCAGATCGGCGTCGGAGTCCACGTCCACATCGCGCCAGTTGAAGCCGCCACGTTTGTGGAGTTTGACCAGGCTCTCCTTGACGATCTCGCAGAGATGACATCCCTTGCGGGAATAAACCACAACTTCCCGAGGTTCCGTCATAGGAGGGGGAGTGTAGCAGTTTCCAGGGGGCGATTCCAAGGCACGAAGGGCGTAAAATCCCGGCATGACAAAGAACGGGCGACCGCTGGCGGGGAAAATCGTTCTTGTAACCGGCGCCGCGAAAAGACTGGGGCGCGCGACGGCGCTGGCGGCCGCAGAAAATGGCGCCAACTTGGCCATCACCTATCGTGAGTCGGAGCGGTCGGCCCGCTCGCTGGTTGCCGAACTGGCGGATCGAGGCGTGGAGGCGCTGGCCGTCCGCTGCGATGTCGCGGACGAGCGGAGCGTACACGAGATGGTCAAGGAGGTTGCCGGCCAGTTGGGCGGAATTGATGTGCTGGTCAACAACGCCGCCAACTACGAGACAGTAAAGTTTGCAAAACTGACGGTCGCGCAGTGGGATGCGATTTTTGCATCGAACGTACGGGGGCCATTCCTGGTGTCGCGCGAGGCATTGCCCTATCTCCGGAAACGAAAAGGGAAAATCATCAACATGGGGTCGCTGGGCGGATTGCGTCCGTGGGCGACGCATGCGCACTACTGCTCGTCGAAGGCGGCGCTGCACATGCTGACCAAGGTGATGGCCAAAGCACTGGCGCCGGAGATCGCCGTGAACGCCGTGGCTCCGGGAATGATCGACTTGGGAGAGAAGTCGGCGGCGGCGTTCATGCGGCGCATGTCGAAGGAGACGCCCATGCGGCGGAATGGAACGGCGGACGAGATCGCGGCAGCGGTAATGTTTTTCGCGACGGCGCCGCACTTCATCACGGGGCAGATCCTGGTGGTGGATGGCGGCCTGGGGCTGTGAGATTGAAGAGGTGGGGTTAATAGCGGGTAGTGCCCAAGTTGATTGATGCTGCAACTCCGCGTTCTTTGCGGTCTTTCCTTGCGATCTCTGCGGTTAAAGATTTTCGAACGACTGAACGAGAACCGAAAGCCTTTAACCGCACACAATTTGTTTCCGGAGGCCGGTTCGCGTATCGTTTCGTGTTTAACTCTACGTACAACTTATGACACGCACTCTGTGGATCGCGGTTTGTGTTTTGGGGATATTGACCCCACTGATGGCGCAGCAGCGTCCCGAAGAGGGCGGCCACGAGGTTCAGGTCTGGACCGGGGGCGGGCATTCGGTGGCGGGTGGAACGTCGAACACCGGCGTATGGAACCTCGGTGTGCGCTATGGATGGGTCCTGACCTCCCCGCACGGCCCGGGCTTCCTTAAGGGCCGATTCGAGTATGCCGTCGATGCCGTGCCCGCGTTTGTCGTGTTCCAGCCCCAGAACGTCGCGTATGGAGCAGGATTGAACCCGCTCGGGCTGAAATGGATTTTCGCCACGCGGGGCAACGTGCAGCCTTATCTGGAACTGAATGGCGGGACACTGTTCACCTCCCATGAAGTGCCGACGGGAACTTCGAGCGTGAATTTCACGTCGTCGGCGGCGTTGGGGGCACATTTCTTGGGCAAACACGCTTGGACGGTTGAAGTGCGGTATATGCATATCTCCAATGCTGGGCTGGCTACGCCGAATTCGGGCATCAACACGGTGCAGGTGCGGGTGGGAGTGGGGAAATTCTTTGGAAGAAAGTGACGTTCAGTTGTTTATCAGGCCGGGGTAGGGCGAGAGGGTTTCAGCGTGGACCTCGAGAAATTCTTCCGGATGAGTGCGAAAACGGAAGTCGCGTACATCTCTGGTGTTCTTCGGGTGACCGTCGAGCACGAGCTTAATCTCCTCCGCCTCTGTCTGGACGGATTGGGTTCTGCTTGGGTCGTGTGGACACAGTTTGGTTCTTGGACTAGTAGCTCACTTTTATCGAGGGCGATCATGGTTTTCGTGTCGATCGCCGTCGTGGCCGACTTGTCCTACCAAATGACCGGTTCCGAGATCATCGAGTTCGGTCCGGACGGTCTGACGATCCGCACCAGGTATTTTGGCTGGGAGCGGGTTCGCCATTATTCGCTAGACAAGTGCAGTGAGCTCTCATGGCGGCCAGACGATGACCACCAAGGCGAGTGTGCTCTTGAGTGCAAGGCGGGCTGGAAGAAAACTCGCTTCGGGAAGTATCTGAGTGAAGCCCAGGCATGGCAAGTATTGTCTGAACTGCAGAAGTACTTGCCGGATGTGGCGCAGAAGATGGGAATGTCGTTGGGAAGTTTGAAGTCGCCCATTACGCAACTGGGTCTGAACTCGCGCTAGAACGCGTTTCCAAGACCTTCGGGTGGCGCAAAATGGCAGGTCTTTCGCTTCGTTCAGGATGACAATCCCAAGAGATGCGGACCTTACTCCACTCCCAAAACAACTATTGCTGACGCGAGAGCGCAGCCGACGTGCGCGCCGTCTCTGCCTGTTTTCCGCAACACGGCCCCGGCGGAATCGGCGATCCGTGCGGGCAGGTGCGGGGATGGCCAAGGAATGAGCAGATCTTGTCGGTGGCTTCGGACGAGAGAATGTGCTCGAACTTGCAGGCTTGCTGCTCGATTTCAGTCTCGCTGTCCATGGCGAGCGAGTCGGTAAAGAGGCGCTCAGCCAGCCGATGGCGCCGGATGATGTCGGCGGCGCGCTTTTGGCCGCGCGCAGTGAGTTCCACGATCAGCGAGCCATCGCCGACGGAGACTCCGGCGGGCTTCAGTGCGTCGTGGCAGGGATTCACGAAGGGCTTGTGATCGTGCGGCTCGGGCGGATGCGGGCGCGTGGTCACCAGTTCCAGGTCGCTCAATTTTTCCAGCGCAATCGAAACGGGCAGCGCGCCGTGGACTTCCATGCGGTCGCTCTCCGCAATCTCGCCATATTCCTGGAGAACGAATAACTCTTCCAGGATCTCGTCAAACTGCTCTTCGTCGGCCATCGCAAAAACTTCCTGGGCGGCGATTTTGCCGTGATGCAACTCCACACGGCGGTCGGCCAGGCGGGCAACCACCGGGTCGTGCGTCACCATGACGATGGTGCGTCCCTGCTGGTGAAGCTCGCGCAGCAGTCGCAGGACGATTTCTTCGTTCGAGGCATCCAGGTTGCCGGTCGGCTCATCGGCGAGCACGATCTTGGGGTCGTTGATCAGGGCGCGGGCGATGCAGACGCGCTGCTGCTCGCCACCGGAGAGTTGCGAGGGCAGGTGATACGCACGCTCTTTGAGCCCAACGCGTTCGAGCGCGTCGAGCGCTTCTTTCTCATCGGTCATGCTGTGGAAGTATTGCGCCAGCATGACGTTCTCGACAGCAGTCAGGTAGGGGATCATATGGAACTGCTGGAAGACGAAGCCAATCTTCTCGGCGCGCACGCGGTTCAGGTCCGAGGGGCTGAAGCTGGCGACGTTTTCTCCGTCGAGCCAGATCTCGCCGCTGGTGGGGCGATCGAGGCAGCCGATCAGGTTCACCATGGTGCTCTTGCCGCTTCCCGAGGGGCCCATCATGGCCACCCACTCGCCAGCTGCGATCGAGAGCGAGATGTTGTCGAGCGCGCGGATCAGGCCGCCGTTGCTTTCTTCGGCCTTCGCGGGATAACTCTTGGTGACGCCCTTGAGTTGAATCATTTCAGTCTCCCCTCAGTATGATCGCGGGCTGCACACGGCGCAACAATGCGATGGGCAGGATGGCCGAGATGAGCGCCACGGCAACGCTGCCGGCGAGCACGTATGGGAACACGCTAAAGCGCGGAACCACCGGCGCGTGGAAGTTGACGCGCCCAATCCAGACGGCAACGCCGATGCCGATGGCGAAGCCGAGCACCGCGCCGATCACGCCGAGCGCGGCGGCTTCGGCGGCAAAGAATCCGTTGACCAGGCGTTCGGATGCGCCCAGGGCCTTCATGATGGCGAAGTCGCGGCGGCGGTCAAAGACCCATCCGATCAGCGTGGCAAGTACGCACAGCGCGGACGTCAGCACGATCATCGTGGCTGCGGCGTAGAGCGTGGCGCGCGTTTTGTTCAGCACGTTCGCTTCGCCTTCCATGATCTGCCGCACGGGGCGGACGTCAGCGGTAGGCAGGGCGGCCGCGAGTTGTTTCATGCTTTGCTCGATTTCTTCGGTTGGGCCGGTCACCGCAATTTCGAGCGTTGATGGCGCGAAACCAGTCCAATTCTGAAATACGGATTGGTCGATGTAGATACGGCTGTCTTCGCCCGCGCCAGTTTGGAGAAGGCCGGTGGGCGAAAGTTCGATGGTGTGTCCCTGGAAGCTGAGTTCGAAGGGCTTGCGGTCCAGGTTGAGAGCGGAGTCGGCGCGCATGCCGACGAGAGCTTCGTTTTGCGCAGCGGGCCAGTGGCTCACCTTCCACCAATGATTGAGCTGGCGGGCGCGGGCGAAGTCGGTGCCGACCACGACTACGGAGCGTCCGTCTTTGGTGCGGGCAACGGCGTAGGCGAAGGGAACTGCGAGGGTCTTCGGACCGAGTGTGGATTCTACTTTTGTGAGTGCGTCTGCGGGAAGCGCCTGGCCGTCTTTGGCGACCACCACTACGTTCGCGCCGTAGTTGCGAAATTCGGTGCGGAGTTTCGCTTGCACGTCCACGTAGAGATTCATCATCGCAGTCGTGACGGCGGTAGCGACGACCATGGCGAACAGGGCGGAGGCGGCGCGTCCGCGGCGAAGGACGGCGGCTCGGATCAGCATGCGTACGAACATCGAAGTGTGCGGCCCCTTGGTGCGGCGCTCGGCGACCTGTTGCGGTGTGTGCACCGTGTTCGGATTGGTGCTCATGCTTCACCTCGCAGGGCGAACACGGGATCGAACTTCACGGCGCGACGGATAGCGGCGGCGCTTCCGGCGAAGGTCACGAAAATGGCTATCGCCAGGATGATGGGGAAGAGCACGGGCTCAATGGAAATCTGCGAATTGAAAATGGAGCGGCCGATCTGGCGGGCAAGCAGCGAACCAGCGGCAAATCCGGTGACGCCGCCGATGAGGGCAAGCAGCAGAGCCTCCGCAAAAAACAGGGCAGCTACGACAAGGTTGCCCGCGCCCAGAGCCTTCATCAGCCCAACTTCCACACGACGCTCGTAGATGGCGGTCGCCATCGCCGCAGAGACTGCTAGAGCCGATGCGAAAAGCGCCGCGAACGTGACCAGGAGCATCAGTCCCTTGATGCGCGACAGAACCGTGCCTTCGTTTTGCGCGACCTGGCGAATCTGCTCGGCGTGCGAGTGCGGGATGACTTCCTGAAGTTGGTACGCGATTGACTGCACATACGGCGAGCAGTACCAGCGGTCGTACACCTCGGGCGTCATGGTTTTCGGATCGCGGACGGCGAGCGCGTCTTCGGGCTTTGTCATCGCGCTGACATAGAGGCGGCGCACGGCGCCTGGCTTGCCAAGGATCTCTTGCGCGACCGCGAGGGGCGCGACGATCTGGTCGTCTTCGGCGGCTCCGGTGGAAAGAATGCCGGAGATGGTCAAGCGGCGGCCGGAAACTTCGAGCGTGTCGCCGGGTTCCTTGCCGAGTTTCGTGGCGAGGCGTTCGCCGAGGAGGATATTCTGCGAATTGTCATCGGGCCAGCCGCAGGCAGACGAGTCTGGCACTGGCCCTGGCCGGGTCGAAGACCCGGCGCCACACGAAAGTTTCCACCACGGATTCGTAATCTTCACGCCGGTGGTGAAGTCGTCTTTGCCGAACGACAGAGACTTGTTGAAATACGTGCCGACCAGCGTCGCGTCTTGCGCGCCCTGTCCGGTGCCGAGTTTCACGGTAACCGGCAGCATGGGCGAGAAGCCAACAATGTTGTGATGCCAGAATGTGCCGCGAATCTTGGGTAGATCGGCTTCGTTCAGGTAGGCGCCGTCGCTGGGCGGCTTCAGGTTCACGCCGCCAATTTCTACGTCCAGCGTGTCTTCCTGCGGCGTGACCAGCAGGTTCGCTCCGTAGCTGCGCAGCTCGCGGTTGATCTTGTCGCCGATGTCGGTGGCGACCGCGATCATGGCCGTGGCCACCGCAACGCCCAGCGTGATGGCAACTCCGGCCAGCAGTTTGCGCCGGGTCTGGCGCCGGAACGACTCGTAAACAAGGCGGGGGAACATCCTATCTTTGCTCGAAGTAGTGGCTGCCGGCCGCTACGTCCGCCTCCGAGACAATGACCGCGTCGTCGGTGACCTGCGCTTTCAGGGGAATCGGATTGCAGCCGCCGGGCATGCCGACCGACTGCGGATTGATGGGCGCGGCGCAGTTCTTGCAGATCACGCCCTGCGCTCCCTTGTAGAAGCCGACCGCGCCGCAGATTTCGCACGCGTCGAACAGGGTAGCGATCTTGCCGTCGGGCTTCTGATACAGCCAGAAGCGGACTTCAATCCCGTTTTCCTTGGCTGCGAAGCGATGAAGCTCGCCGTCGTAAACCTGCTTCAACGGGATGGAGACTTTACCGTCCACGAAAGTGACTTCGGTCGCCGGCGAGAGCGCGCTGGCCTTCTTCTCGTAGATGAATCCGGCGGTGACCATCACGATGAAGATGAAGGAGCAGACATAGACCGAAGCCATCCAGAGGCGTTCCTTACGGACAGTCCAGAGAGCCTTGCGGCGGGCGGCGCCGGACTCCGGAAGTTCCACCGGCTGGCGGCTCTTCATTTCAAACAGCACCATGAGCGCGGCCAGGGCAAAAATCGTGATGAAGAAGAACAGATCGTTGCGGACGATCGGGCCAATAATAGCCATCTCCTGGCGGGAGGAGGGAAGGACGCCGTTTTCCGAAAGTTCGTGCAGCCCGGCGATCACGAGCTGGGCGGCCACCAGGAACAGGATCGCGGTCGTCACTTTGAAAAATTTCTGGAGGTTGATCTTGACGCTGCCTTTGACGAACATCACGCCGAATGCGACGGCGACCACCACGCCGAGAGTTGTGCCAATGAAGCTCATCAGCTCGCTCGAGTTCAGCGAGACGGCGGAGAGGATCAGGACGGTCTCGACTCCCTCGCGCAGCACCATCAGAAAGACAAAAAGAAACAGGCCAATCCAGGCATCGCCACGGGCAAAGAGTCCGACCTTGCCCTCGATCTGACCTTTGAGCTTGCGGCCGGTCTTCATCATGAAGACGATCATGGTGACGACGAAAAAGGCGGCCACCAGCATGACCCAGCCTTCGAAAATATCCTGGTTCCACTTCAGTCGGGAGAGCAGCACGGCCACGCCAATCGACCCCACAAACGCCGCTCCCAGGGCGGCATAGACGGATTTTCGGAGGTCCTGGCGGCCGATTTTGGTCAGATAAGCCAGGGTAATGCCGACGATGAGAGCGGCTTCGACCCCTTCGCGGAGCGTGATGATAAAGGCCTGGAGCATTTAAGAAGGCACCCGTCCCAAGTTGAAAATGAATTTCAATTTCAATATGGATAGGATACGGGGCGGGAGGGGGGCGGGTCAACGCGAAGAATCACGGTTGGTTGTGATCTGCATCACATGGGGAATAGGGGCATTAGATGGCGATTCACGGGCGGTTCCGGATCCCCGCGACGTTAAAGGATCCGCAGGAATTTCTGCGCCGTCTCCAGTTCCGGAAACATCTTTTCCTCCGCCAGGAACTCCCGCGAGTGCACGCAGCGCCGGCTCCCGCGCAGCTTCACCGGATGCTTCAAATGCAGCATCTCGTGAAACAGGATGTACTCGACCACATAGCGTGGGACGCGGGGATGGTCGAAGATGCGACTGATGACGATGGTGTTGTGGGCGGGGTCGTAGTGGCCGAGGCGGTTGCGGGCGTGGTCGCGGCTCCAGGTGAGTTGGGGGCGTCCCATCAGGCCGTGAAAGAAGCGGTGATTGAGGTCTTCGAAAAGCTGGTCGAGATCGAAATAGTGTCCACGGGCGGAGTGGATGTGTTTGCGTCCGCGCATCTGGCGTATCAGCCGAGCCTTGGCGGTGATGTCGTGGCTGGCTAGATAGCGGCGGTAGCGTGCGCTCTGGGCCCGGTCTACCGGCCGGCGGTACAACTTGGCCAGCAGGATATGCGCTATCGCGTGTAGCACCGGTTCGGGCGCGCCCTCCAGTAAATCAGACAGCCGGATGTGGAGTTCTGCCTGCCTTAGCCGGATCGTATTGTTGATCGAGACGAACGAGTAGAAGCGGATGTGCATGGGGGGAATCGGCGCACGCGGGTGAAGTTCGCGGTACGCCTGGTGGAAGATTTCGGGCAGCCTGGGGGACACGGTGAGGGAAGGTTAGCACGGGGCAGTGGTCAGCGGCCGGTAGCCAGTACTGGCATTTTGCGTCCGCCTTCGCTGCTGTTCTTTTTCAGAGCCGAACGGACTATTCCTATTTCTTCTTCTTGCGCTTTACGTATTCCTCCACCTCGACCACCGTTTTCCGGTGATCGTCGGCGCTCGAGTCCACGGTGTCGATGGCGTTGTTCAGGAGGAACTCGTACTGGCGGGCTTCGGCGGCGTCGGTGTTGGCGGCGTCTTTGATGGCGCGCAGGCGGGATTGGAACTCGGTATCGGCCTCGATGACGGCTTTCAGAGGCTTGCGGATGTCGTCTTTCCGGCCGACATACATGTCAACGTTGTCGTTGAGCTCGTCGTAAACGGCGAGGAAGTCTTCGAGCATGTCGTGGGTCTGGCCGGGCCGGTTCGTGGTTTTGGGATCGCTACGCATTTGTTCCAATTTACTAATACGATCCCGGACAAACTTCACGTAAAGCTTCAAACGCTGGTCGGGCTCGACCATGGCGTCGCGCAGCTGATCGATTTCCGCGGAATTGAGCGGATCGTGACGCTTCTGACCGTTGAGTGAGACGGCCAGCAGCAGGGCCAGGCCCGCCACGATTGGAAAACGGCGCGTCATTTCTTCTTCTCCTTGCGGAACATCTCCTTGAGCAGTGTGGTTCGGATGGCCTCCATGCCCTCAATCGCCTTCTCGATCGGAGGCTGATCCTCCAAGGCGAGCGTGCGCTTGATGTCGCGCAGTTTCTCAGCCAGCTTGCGGACCGAGATCTCCACATTTTTTAAGTGCTTGTTCGACTGCGCAGCATCGTCGCCCGCCTTCTTGGAGTAGGTGACGATGTCCTCAACCGCGGCATGGCCCCGCTCGACATTGCCTTCGCTATAGAACTTGTCGGCATTGCGGATTTGCTGGTGCGCAATCTGGAGGCAAACGCCGATGCGGTCCTCGGGGCGCGCGTTCTCCAGCCGCGCTTTGAGTTGATCCACGGTTTCGTCCCCGGCAGCCCAGCAGGCGCTGGCGAGGGCGGCAAGGAGCACGGAAATAGCGAGTCGGCGCATGGCGTTCAGCGTTTCTTCGGTTCGATTGCGATCAGGCGATGGCGTGCCTGCCACTCCTGGTCAGGATACTTCCCCCCGGCCACTTCCAGGAAGCGGTGATAGTACAACGAAGCCTGTTTGAAGTCATGCAGGTGGTCATAGGCGGTTGCGCGCAAGAAATAGCCCACCGGCATTTCGGGCAGAAACCTGGCGCGTTCGTCCAGCGCCTTGATGGCCAGGGGGTAGTTCTTGTTCTCATCGGCGGCCACGGCCAGGCTGCCGTAGGCTGCGCCGAGGTCGGGCTTGAGCTTGATCGCCAACAGGAATTCTTCCTGCGCCTCGGGAAACCGCTTCTGCTTCAGGAGAGCTTCACCGAGAGCCTGATGAAGTTCAGCGTCGTTGCCGTGAGACACCAGCAGGTCGCGATAGACCTTCTCTGCTTCCGGGAGTTTCCCGGTCTGGAAGAGCAGGTCGGCGAGATCGCCTTGCGCGTCGGAATCGCCCGGCGAGATTTTCAAGGCGGCTTGGAGTTCGGCGATGGCATCGTCCTTCTTGCCTTGCGCGGCGAGCACGCGGCCCAGTTGCAGATGCAGACCGGCGTCGTCGGTGCGTTGCGCTGCGAGCTGGCGCAGCAGGGGCTCGGCTTCGGCAACCCGGCCCGATTTCATATAGAGGTTGGTGAGGCCAATCACCGCTTCGGTGGAGGGCGGATCCAGAATGAGGACCTGCTTGTATTCCGCTTCCGCCGCGGTGAAATTCTTTTGGCGCTCCTGGAGCAGGCCCGCCGAGAGATGAGGCTCGGGGTCTCTCGGAGTGAGGGCGGAGGCTTTCTGGTAGGCCTCAATCGCTTCGCCGGGCTTGTGGGTTTCGAGCAGGTGCCCAAGCGACAGCCAGGCGCGGGCCTGGCCTTCTTCCACATGGTCGGTGGGCTTGAGCCGGGTGGCAGCGCGGAGAAATTGCTCGGCCTCGGGGCTGTTGCCGCGGGCAAGCATCAGGCCAAGGTTGAGATTGGATTCAAATACATCGGGCTTGGCGGCGACGGCCTGGCGGTAGGCATGGATCGAATCGTCCGTGCGGCCCAGCTTGTTCTGTACGAATGCGAGATCAAACCACGCCAAGTAGTTCCTGGGATCGCGGTCGAGGGCTTTCTTCAGCAGAGGCTCGGCGGCGGCGAAATCACTTTTCTGGATTGCGTTTTCGGCCTGGGCAATTTCAGGAGGCTGCTCTTCGACCGCGACGCGATGGTGACGGATAGTGGTGTGGGTCTGGGTTTGGGCGAAGGCGCAGCCGGTCACCAGCACAAACAGAATCGCGTTGGCTTCCGAACGATTCATCCTGATCTTCTCAGCAAACTGGTCGACGACTGACTACTGGCTACTGATTACTGCCTGCTTGCCGTTCCCGTTCAGTAGTCTGGCCAGGTATTTTCCGGTATAGGAATTCTTCAGCTTGACGATCGCTTCCGGCGGGCCCGCACCAACGATCGTCCCGCCGCGGTTGCCGCCTTCGGGGCCGAGGTCAATCACCCAGTCGGCCGTCTTGATGACCTCAAGGTTGTGCTCGATCACCACGATGGACCCCCCTGCCTCTATCAGACGCCGGAAAGCGGAAAGTAGTTTGCTCACATCATCAAAATGCAGCCCGGTAGTGGGTTCATCGAAGATGTAAAGCATGTGACGCTTGCGCTTTGGGTTTCCGCCGCCTTCGGACCGGCGTTGAGCCTCGCGGGCCGCGGGCTGAAGGTGGGCGGCCAACTTCATGCGCTGCGCTTCACCGCCAGACAGTGTAGTCGCCGACTGCCCCAGCCGCAGGTAGCCGAGTCCGACTTCGTCCAGCACCCGCAGCTTTTCGGTCAGCCGCGGAACCTCGGCGAAGAACTTCAGGGCTTCGCGAATCGTCAGGTTCAGCACTTCGTGGATGTTCTTGGCCTTGTAGCGAACCTCGAGCACCTGTGGCTTGTAGCGCGTCCCCTTGCACTCGTCGCAGATGAGTTCCACGTCGGCGAGGAATTGCATTTCCACGGTGACGGTGCCATCGCCCTGGCAATTCTCGCAACGGCCGCCGGGGACGTTGAAGGAAAAGTGTCCGGCGGCATATCCGCGTTTCTGCGCTTCTGGGAGCGACGCAAACTGGTCGCGGATGATATCGAACGCTTTGATATAGGTGACCGGATTGGAGCGCGGAGTGCGGCCGATAGGCGACTGGTCCACCAGTACGACTTCGTCGAGATACTCGTCGCCTTCCACGCTGTCCCAGGCGACTGCGGAGGGCCCGCTGTTGGCCTGCTTCTTGGCGATGGCTAGCGCTTGATAGAGCACGTTATGGAGGAGCGTGGATTTGCCGGAGCCTGACACGCCGGTGATGGCGACCAGCAGACCGAGCGGAATTTCGAGGTCAATGCGCTTGAGGTTGTGGGCGCGCGCGCCGGTGATGCGAATCGTCCGCGATCCGGGCTTGCGGCGCGTGGCCGGCATTTGGATGTGCAACTCGTTAGCAAGATAGCGCCCGGTGAGAGAGTGCGGGAGCTTCTTGATTTCTTCGTAGGTGCCCGCGCCAACGACCTTCCCGCCGTTTTCTCCGGCGCCCGGGCCGAGGTCAAGAATGTGGTCGGCGGCGCGCATGATGTCGGGATCGTGCTCGACAACCAAAATCGTATTTCCCAGATCGCGCAGGTCGTGCAGGATTTTAATGAGCCGGTCGGTGTCGCGGGGATGCAGTCCGATCGAGGGCTCGTCCAGGACGTAAAGCGTGCCGACCAGCCGCGACCCGAGCGACGTCGCGAGCTGAATGCGTTGCGCCTCGCCGCCCGAAAGCGTCGAAGACAGGCGGTCGAGCGTGAGGTATTCGAGGCCGACGTTATTCAAGAAGAGCAGGCGCTCCTGGATTTCCTCCAGCAGCTTTTCAGCGATGGCGGCCTGCTGGGGTGAAAGCTTCAGCTGATCGAAGAAACGAGCCGCTTCTTCCACGGTCATGCTGCAAACCTGGCAGATGTCTTTGTCCTCGACTTTCACCTGGCGCGCTTCGGCGCGGAGGCGCGCCCCGCCGCAAGTGGAGCACACCGAGTATCCGCGATAGCGGCTGAGGAAGACGCGGACGTGCAGCTTGTATTTCTTGCGCTCCAGATGCTGGAAGAAGCCGCGTACTCCTCCGAAGTGACCGTCGCCTTCAACGATCAGCTTTTGGTGCTCAGCATCGAGCTCGAACCATGGCAGATCCAGTGGAATCTCGGCTTGGCGGGCAAACCGCTTGAGTTCTGTAAAGAGAGGTTTGTACTTGGGCTTCGTCCAGGGCTCGATCGCGCCTTCATTCAGCGTCCTGGATTTGTCGGGGATGACGAGATCGAGGTCAAAATCAATAGTGTTGCCAAACCCCTGGCAGCGCGGGCAGGCGCCGTAAGGATTGTTGAACGAGAACAGGCGCGGCTCGGGTTCTTCATACCGGGTGCCATCGTTCTTGCACTCGAAGCGCTGCGAGAAGCGAAGCCTCGACGGCTTTTCGCCTTCACGCGGAGCGGTTTCGAAAATGACCTCGCTGGCCTCGCGATAGCCGATTTCGACCGC
>PMCH01000016.1 GCA_003154055.1 Acidobacteriaceae bacterium | reverse complement strand
GACTGGCGCTATTTGCGCGGCGTTCCACTGCGAGCACTGGCGGCACGGCTGCTGTTTTCGCTGATTGTGCCCTGGGTGGTGGCGTGGAATCAGATTGTCGGCGGCACTACAAAGGCAGTCGCGCCGAACCGCCAGAATGCGTGAAAACCAGATGGCAGGTCGCAGATGGCAGGTGTAAGGAAAGGCAGACACTAGTGACAACACACCCGCTGTACATGCCCCCCAGACATCTACCTTGGTTACTGCCCCTTCCCTAGACTGAAATCATCCCTGCAAAGCAGGAAGGCTTCCCCCCAAGTCACCGATCTTTCAACTAGTTCTCAGTTCTCAGTTCTCAGAAAACCTGAGTTCCAAGACAGAGAACTGGGAACTGCCCTAGCCTTTCCACCGGTAGGCGTCCTTCTGGTGCAGCCCAAGATGTCCCAGCACGCGGTTGGCAAACTCCTGCGCCATGGCGTCTACGCCGGAGGGGTGGTTATAGAAGGTGGGAATCAGCGGAAAGATGGTCGCGCCAGCGTCGGCAGCGAGCGACATGTTGCGGATGTGAACCTTGTTCAGAGGCGTCTCGCGCACGCACAGAACCAGCGGGCGGCGCTCTTTCAGCGTCACATCGGCGGCTCGCTCGATCAGGGCGGAGGCGATGCCGTTGGCGATTCGGGCAAGCGTTCCGACGCTGCACGGAATGACGACCATCGCGTCCGAGGGATATGACCCGCTGGCCACGTTGGCTCCGATGTCAGCGTTCGCCTGTTGCTGAATTTTCGAGGAAGGCGAGCCGATGATTTGACTTAGGAGGCCGGAGCGTCCCTCGATTCCGAGTTCTTCGGCCATGACGCGCAGGCCGCTGTCGGAGGCGATGAAGTTCACGGTCTTGATCCGGTCATCGCGTTCGACAGTGAGCAGGAAGTGCTTGAGGAATAGCGATCCGCTGGCACCGGTGGTGGCAACAGTCAGATTCTCTGGTGGCAGGATCGGCAAGTCGGCACTCCCCAGGCAAAAGCAGCTAATTGCCTCGAAACATTGAGGATAGGGACGTGGAACAAGCAAGTCAAGGCAGGCGGATGGGTTTCGGCATCAAAGAAACGCAATCGGTAGAGACGCGGCTTGCCGCGGCTTGCACCACGGCACTCTAATGGCAGCAACCGGCATCTTACGATCACGACGCAGCGCGGCCCAACTACATGCTTTGGCCAGCGTGGAGCGCGAAATCCGTGCCAACGATCACTCCGCGGGCCGGAGATACCTGCGCGACTTCCGGGACGCCTACCGGTCCTACGAAAAAGTTCTCACGACCGATGAAGTGCGCGGCGAAATTGCTGGAGCCGGGGTGGCGCTGGTTGCCGACTACCATGCGTTGCCGAATTGTCAGCGCTATCTGGCGTCTCTGATTCGCGATCCCGAACTGCATCGTCGCCCGATGGTAGTCGCGCTGGAGACGATCTTCTCGCGCGACCAGCACATTCTGGACGAGTGGTTCCGCCGCGAAATTGATGAGGCGGAACTGCGGCAGCGAATCCGTTTTGACTTCGACTGGGGATACGACTGGAGCCCCTTCTACGAACTACTTTCCGCGGCTCGTGACCATGCGCAGGGAATCTATGGCCTGGATTGCATGCCGCGCGAGGACCTGCGCAAGATTGGCGCCCGCGACCGCCATGCGGCCGGCAAAGTCTCAGAGATCCGGCAGCGCCATCCGGATGCGCTCATTCTAATTCTGTTCGGCGAGTCGCACCTTGCTCCCACCCACTTGCCACAACAGGTGCGCGGGCAACTGCCGAAAGAACGTGTGGTCGCGGTGCTGCAGAATGTCGACGCGCTTTACTGGCGCGCCGCTGGCGAAGCCATTGATCGCGTCGAGGCCGTCCAGATCGAACCAGACGTCTTCTCCGTGTTCAATGCGACTCCACTTGAAAAATACGAAAACTACCGCCTCTATCTGAATCGCTGGCGACATGATGGGCCGGGCTCACCCGACCTCGGCCCGACGGTTTACAACCTGATGGACGGACTGGTGCGCTTGCTGGGAATCAATCGCTATTCTCCGCATAACACCAGCCAGCCGCGCCTGCTGGTGGATGTGATGCCCGAAGTTTATTCGCGCGGATCGGACGCGCTGTTGCGGCGATTGCTGTCCCGCAAAGGATTCAGCAGCGAGTCGCGGCGAGCTATTGTGCGGTGCGTCAAAGAGCGCGGCAGCGTGTATCTGCCACCATTGAATGTGGTGTACGTTCGCCAGTTTCAAATGATCTCGGCCGCCGAAGATGCGGCGCGCTGCCTGCATCATGCGTGTCGTGGATTGCCGGCGCGGGTAAATGGCAAAACTCACCAGCCCCCGGCGCCCGAAGACGTGTTCTATTCCACCGTGCTGGAAAATGCATTGGGATGTTTTGGAGCGAAGGTCTTGTATCCCGCGCGGCCTTCGTTCCGCGACGCGGACCTTTACGAACTGTATGAGATGACCCACGAAGACCTCGAGCAGCAGACGTCGCTTCCCTACCCTGAAGCGATTGAAGTCATCGATTGCCTGGCGCTCCACCGCGAATCGCACCGCAGCGAGCGCCAGTTGGCCGAGGCTCCGGAGTGGCTGGCGCGGGCCTTTGCCTTCACGGGTCACAAGTACGAATACATGACGGAGCGGCTCGGGTCGCTGGTGGGAAATGATCTGTACGATGGGTATCTTGAAGGCCGCCTGAATCCCGCAGCGCTCCGCAAGCTGTTTCTGGCGCACATCGAAGAGCCCGGCGTTGCCCACGAAACCTACTTCCAGCTGAATACCCGGCTGCGATAAGAACCATAACCACGGAGGACACAGAGGAGCACAGGGGAAAGCATTTTGCTCTGTGACTTCCTCTATGTTCCTCCGTGTTCCCTGTGGTTCAAGGTTTTGATTTGCCCTCCGCTGCGGTATCCTCACCTTTCCATGCCGGACGACGCCCCACTTCAGCCCCAGACGCCCGATTCGCTGATGCTCTTCGGCTTCTGGTACCGCGCGGTGCCCAGCGACAGACTGAGCCGTGGCAAGCTGGTGAAATGCATGCTGCTCGGGACGCCACTCGTTCTCGGACGCGATCGCGCGGGAAAGGCCTTTGCCTTGCGTGATGGCTGCCCACACCGCGGCATGCCACTCTCCTGCGGCGGGTTCGACGGCGAGCAGGTGGAGTGCTCCTATCACGGATGGAAGTTCGACGCGCACAGCGGACAATGCACGCAGATTCCGTCGCTGGTTGCGGATCAAGAATTGAAGGTGGATCGCATTTATGCCGGCAGCCATCCCTGCGAAGAGCGCGACGATTTCATCTGGGTCTTCGTTCCCGATCCAGCGCCGGCTGGAGCCGGCTTCACCAAAGCTCCGCCAGCGCCTGCACCCGCGCCGGAAATTCCGAAATTCAGTGAGCGCTACAAACTGGCCTACCTGACCGCCGATCTGCATTGCTCGGTGGACCACGGCATCATCGGCCTGATGGATCCCGCGCACGGTCCGTTTGTCCACCAGGCGTGGTGGTGGCGCAGCCGGCACTCGATCCACGAAAAGCAGAAGAACTTCGAGCCGATTCCATACGGCTTCCGCATGAGCGCGCACACGCCCAGTTCGAACAGCGCGCC
>PMCH01000102.1 GCA_003154055.1 Acidobacteriaceae bacterium | reverse complement strand
CAACTTCTGGATTCTTGGCCGCGGAGACTGAAGGTCGGGGCGTAGATCCATAGCCCACAAGAAGTAAGGAACAAGCGATTTGCTTTTCTCCGTACCTCCGTGCCTCCGTGGTAGGTTCTAAACTTCGAAATGACGACAACACTAGAAACCAGCAACCAGAAACAAGCAACCGACCTGAAGTCCCTCGCCACCGACGTGGTCCGCCGCGCGGTCGGGGGCGGAGCCACCACCGCCGAGTGCGTGGTCCGCGAGGGCGACGAATTCTCCACCGTCGTCCGCCTTGGACAGGTCGAGACCCTCAAAGAATCCGGCTCTCGCGCCATCGGCGTCCGCGTCTTCTTCGGGCAGCGCGCCGCCAGCACCTACTCCAGCGACTTCTCTCCCCCGGGCATCGACCGCATGTTGAAGTCGGCGCTCGAACTGGCCAGGATCACTTCCGAAGATCCCTACGCCGGCATTCCCGAAGCCGGGAAGTTCGGTTCGCTCTCCGGCAATCTCGATCTTTACCACGAAGACGTCTACTCACTCCCTGGCCCGGAGCGGATCGACTACGCCCGGCGCGCCGAGAAGGCCGCGCTCGATTCCGATCCGCGCATGAAGAACTCCGAGGGCGGATCGTTCGACGCCGCCACCGGCCGCAAAGTCCTGGCCAACTCGCACGGATTTGTCGGGGAATACCGGCGTTCTTATTGCTCCGTCTCCGCTGTTCCCATTGCGCAGGACGAGCAGGGTGGCATGCAGCGCGACTACTGGTACTCGGTGGCGCGCAGCCTGGCTAAGCTGGAATCGCCCGAGCAGGTCGGCAAAGAAGCCGCCCGCCGAACTCTTCGCCGTCTGGGCGCGCGCAGAGTGAAGACCGCTCACGTGCCGGTGGTTCTTGATCCCATGGTCGCCACTTCCATGCTCGACCACATTTTCGAAGGCATCAACGGCGACTCGGTCTACCGTGGCGCGTCGTTCCTCGCGGGCAAGCTCGGCGAGAAAATTGCCGGAGCAAATGTCACCGTCATTGACGACGGCACCATCGTCGGCGGCTTTGGCACCAGTCCCTTCGACGGCGAAGGCATTCCCACCCGACGCACCGTGGTGATTGAAAATGGAGTTCTGAAGTCCTACGTGCTGAATACCTACACCGCGAAAAAACTTGGATTGCAAACTACCGCCAACGCGTCCCGCGGGCTCGCAGGCACGCCCAGCATTGGCCCCGGCAACTACTTCCTGCAAGCCGGGACGAAAACTCCGAAGCAGATCATCGGCGACATCAAGGACGGGCTCTACATCACCGAGTTCCTCGGCATGGGTGTGAACCTGGTCACCGGAGACTATTCACGCGGTGCTTCGGGCCTGTGGATCGTCAACGGCGAACTAGCGTATCCGGTGGAAGAGATCACCGTGGCCGGCAATCTCAAGGACATTTTCAACAACATTTCCGAGATTGGGACCGACCTCGAATTCCGTGGCAGCGTGGCCGCGCCGACGATCCGGATCGACGGGCTCACCGTGGGCGGCGAGTAGCAGACCTCACGTAGGGACAGCCGCCCTCGGCTGTTCTGCCGGGCAAAGCCCGGCTCACTCCACAATTCGCGTATGCCTGATCTTCTCGCCGCGCGCCGCGTCTGGCGCATGGATTTCGATCTCCTTTGGCGCCTGCACAATCTGGGCATTGCCGCCACGCAGAAATCCGCGCACTTCGCCCGTCCGCGCGTCCCGCAGCATGAGCACCGGATAGCGGTCGGCGTCCCATACGACCTGCGCGCCGCCGTTGGGGAGATCCTGCACGTCCACCGCGGCCGTGAATTCCTCCGCTGACCCAGCCGATACCGCCCGCCGTGCCAGTTCCTGCTGGCCGGACTTCACGTGCATGGTTTGGATTGCCTGCAACGCGTCCGCGCCAAGTGGCGCGATGAACGAGAACATCTGAACCGAGCGGTCGGGCAGATCGGCAACCTCGGCGGCATCGAAGCTTACGCTGGCCAGAACGCGGCCGAGCGCATCGCGCGCTTCCCACGTATACGGTCCGGATTGCGGCTGGTTGTTTTTGACCGGAACGCGAAACGCAGGTTCGAGCGTGACCTGGTTATTCTCGATTCGTCCCCAGACCAGCAGGCCATCTCCCGCCACCGCCGCCCCATCTGGTCCCGGCACAATGATGCCGATCGGACTGTTCTGGCGGAACGTCAACTCCTTGACGTACACGTAGTCGCTGATCCACAGCGGCGAGCAGTAACTCATGATGTCGAGATAGGTGGATGCGCTCTTCAGGTTGCTGCTGCTGGCGAAGACGTCCCAGCCCGGTACGCCAATAATTCCGCCCGCGTAGGGGTAGTTGGGGTCCACGCCGAGGGGATTGCCGCAGGGGCTGTGTTGGTCGCCGAAGTTGTGTCCTTCTTCGTGGGCCAGCACCTGGCCGAAGCTTCCGGGACCAGTGGTGCCGAGGTCCCAGCCAATCGCCTCCGGCTGCGAAATGAAGCCCAAGCCCGCAACTCCGCTGTTATAAGTCGGATGCACTGCGCCATAGTAATAGCGGTCGGTTACGCCATCCAGCGCGCGTTTCGCCTGAAGTTCGTTGAGCACCGTATCCCAGCCTGTGCCGTCGCGGACTAGCGTCGTGACGCTGGAATTCATCACGCCGCCCACCGTGACATCGATCGCGTCGGGAACCGGATGGAGCCGCTTGGCAAAGTCGAGCCAGTCGTTCTTTGTCCGCGTTCCGTTTTCAACCACGCCCACGTTGCCGTCCTTTGTGTGCACCGGAACCAGCGTAACCTTCCAGACTTTCAGGTTGCGCACATCCAGGCTCTGCGTGAAGGTGTTGTTCGTTTCGTCCGCTTCCGCAATCGCGTTGGTGGGATCGACTGTCGCCACCACCTGCGTTGACGGCTGCATCCACGCCGCCGGCACCGCCGCATTCCACGACGCAGCCGCATTTGCCGGATCGGCGCTGAGCGGCACGGAACTCGATCCCGCATTGATCGTCAGCGTGTGGGTTGTGCCGCCGGTGGTGAAATCGACTTTCACTTGCGGCGTCGCCGTGTTCGCCTGGTTCGCAATCACGAATACGCGCACCCACGCGCTGCGGTCCTTCACCAGGGGCACGATCGGGTCCGGGTAGTCCTGCGTTGCCTGTGTAACGTACAGGCCGTCAATGCTCAGGTCGAGCGCGCCGCTGGACGTCACGGTAAAGGTGTTGGCCGACGTCCCCGTGCCGGCGGGAGTGGTAACCGTGATCTTGCCGCTGGTCGTCGCGGTCGCAACCGTGGCCGTGATCTGGGTAGAGCTGTTCACCGTGAATGCGCTGGCCGCTTTGCCGTTGAAGGCGACAGCGGTTGCTCCCGTGAAGTTGCTGCCCGTGATCGTGACGGAGGTTCCCACCGGCCCGTTCGCCGGACTGAAACTCGAAATCGCAGGAAGGGCGGCCGTCACTGTAAAGTTGCTCGCCGAGTTCGCGGTTCCGAGCGGCGTAGTCACGGAAACCAGGCCGGTCGTCGTCCCGCTCGCGACCGTTGCGGTAATCTTCGTCACGCTGTTGACCGTAAAAGCCGAAGCAGCCTTGCCGTTGAAGGCCACTGCGGTGGCGCCGGTAAAACTAGTCCCTGTAATCACGACCGAGGTTCCGACCGGGCCGCTCGTCGGGGCGAAGCTGCTGATCACCGGCGGCGCAAGCACCGTGAACATGCCCGCCGACGCCGCGGTTCCAACGGGCGTAGTCACCGTGACCGCGCCGGTGGTCGTGCTGCTCGCCACCGTGGCGGTGATCTGCGTGGCGCTGTTGACCGTGAACGTCGACGCCGCTTTCCCGCCGAACGCGACCGCACTGGCGCCGTTCAGGTTCGCTCCCGTGATGGTGACCACGGCTCCGGCCGATCCTGAGGTCGGGGTGAAGTTCGAAATCGCGGGCGCGGG
>PMCH01000236.1 GCA_003154055.1 Acidobacteriaceae bacterium | reverse complement strand
CGGGTGGTGCGCGAGGATCATTTCTCGATCTTCGCCGAGCGCAGCCGCATCTCGGAGATGGGCGTGTACATCGTGCATGCCAGCCTGCTGCTGATTTTCTGCGGCGGGATCGTGGACGGGATATGGGGCTGGCGGGGATCGCTCAACCTGAATGAGGGCGAGACCTCAAGCGCGGTCGAAATGCGCAATGGCGCCGCCAAGGCATTGCCGTTCTCCATTCGTTGCGACTCTACCGGACAAGAAAATTATAAGGACGGTTCACCGAAGAAGTGGTGGTCGAAGCTGGCGGTGGTCCAGGATGGACGCGATGTGCAAAAGAAAGAGATCGTGGTGAACGACCCGCTGGTTTACGCCGGCGTTCGCTTCTACCAGTCCAGCTTCGGCTCCAACGGCAAAGTGGACCAGTTGCTGCTGGAAGCGACGCCCGTCACCGGTTCCGGCGAGAAACGCGAGATTGCGTTCGCCTTGAATGATACCGCGCCGCTGGACGCCGACACCACGGTGCGATTCGCCGAATTCATTCCCGATTTTGCGGTCCGCGACGGGCAAGTGTACCGGCGGTCGAACCAGTTGGGAAATCCCGCGGCCCTTCTCGTGGTGAGTGCGAAAAGCAGTGGGCAGACGTTCAACGTATGGCTGCCGCCGATGAATGGAGTGGGCGACAACGCGAAGGCTCCATTCCAGTTCGAACCGAAGGACCTGAAGCTGGGTCACTTCACCGGCTTGCAGGTTTCCCATGAGCCGGGACAGTGGGCCGTGTGGGGCGGGGTCCTGCTGATGGGCGTGGGACTGACTTTCGTCTTTTACGTGGTGCACGTGCGGTTCTGGGCGGTCCCGGTCCGCGACCCGAAGACGGGCAAGTTCGCTCTGTGGATCGGGGGCAGCGCCAACCGCAACCGCGATGCCTTCGAGCAGCGTTTCAACGATCTGGTGGCAAAAGTGGAAACGGAACTGAAATCCATTCATAAGACCTCTTCGAGCGAGCAGGTCGAGACCGCAGCCGGAAGATAGGCGCGGCTGGGGAGAATCGAATCATGGCTAGGGCAAAAGCAGCACAACAGCAGCCGGCAGCAACTGGAATGACCCTGATCGTGCTGGTGGGGCTGGCGATTGCGTTTCTGCTGTTTATGGCATTTCTGAACGTCGTCAAGAGCGGGAGCCTGTTGAATGAAACCAACCTGCTCTATGCCGCGTTGATTTTCTACGCGGGCGCGGGAGCACTCTATCTGGGATTTGGCGTGACGGGCACGGAGTCGTACGTGAAGTTTGCGTCGCTGGCGACGTGGCTGGGACTGCTCGCCAATACCGGCGCGGTGGCGCACCGCTGGTATGAATCCGGGCATCCCCCGTTCGCCAGCGTATACGAGATGCTGCTGAGCTTCGTCTGGACGCTGGCGGCGCTCACATTGATTGCGGAGAAAAAATATGGCGTGAAGGTGATCGGCACCGTCACGATGCCGGTGGCGATTGTGGGCGTGGTACTGATGCAGCTGTTGCGGACCGACGTTCATCCGCTGGTGCCGGCGCTGCAATCCACCTGGCTGCACGTGCACGTGACGCTCGCCATGCTCGCCTACGCGGCCTGCGCGCTGAGTTTTGCTCTCGCCATGATGTTCCTGATCCAGGACAAAATGAAGACCGAGACGTTCCTGGCCGTGACCAGCGCGTTCACGGCCGCGATCTATCTGGGAACTCTGACCCGGTTCGAAAAGTGGGGCGGGCTGAACCTGGTGGCCTGGAACGCGGAGGAAAAATCCGAGGTATTCCTCTCCAAGGGCGTTCGCCTGTTCGTGACCATCCCCGACCTGGGCTGGCTGATGCTACTGGCGTTGATTGTGGTGACTTCGCCGCTCGCGTTCTTCGCAATCTCGCGCTGGAAGAAGGACGAGAGCTTCCTCGCCATGGCGAACCGTGCCGTGTTCGTCAGCATTCTTGTACAGGTATTGGCCCTGGTCATGTTCCTGACGGATGCACGCGGCGGGCTCTATCGTTCGCTGGATGCAGAGGGACAGTTTTCGACGAGCCTGGCTGCAAGCCCGTTCATCCTCTCGGGCCTGGTGGGTGGGATTTTCATGTCCCTGCTGTATCTGTTGCTGTTGTGGCGGCGCGAAGATCTGGAGCGGCTGCTCCCAGACGCCGACAACCTGGATCGCATCACCTATAAGACCATCTCCATCGCTTTTCCCTTACTCACCCTGATGATCGCGGCGGGCGCCTATTGGGCCAACCAGACCTGGGGATCGTACTGGAGTTGGGATCCCAAGGAGACCTGGGCGGCCATCACCTGGCTGGTGTATGCCGGTTATCTGCACATGCGCGTTACCCGCGGCTGGCGCGGGCGGCGGGCCGCTTATTTCGCGATCCTGGGATTTGGGGTCGTGATGTTCACGTTCTTCGGAGTCACTTACCTGCTGCCAGGATTGCACGCGTATGCCTGACGTGAAAGCCATCAGCCCGGAATCTCCGGACCGGCAGGTTCCGGCCGCGCTTCCGCCTTGTGGTCCGGCAAGCGAGAGGACGATAATGCAGCCTGCTTCGCAGCGTGAGGAAGCGCAGCGTGAGGAGAAAACTGGCGTGCCCTCGATGCGCGTGAATTGGCAGTTGAAGACCATCTGGCCGGTGGCGGTCGTATTGCTGGCCGGCATGCTGCTGTTCCTGCTTTCGACTGTGTCCCTCAAGGACACGGAGCGTCACCGGGTGCTGGTAATCGCCGGGGCGGGAGCGGTGGCCATCTGCGGAGTCGTGATCGTCGCGCTTGCGTCCACCTTCCAGCGGCCCCTGATCGAACTGCAGGAGCAAATCGAGCGCGTCGGAGAAGGCGACCTGAGCGCCTCGGTGGGTTTTGCCAAGCGCAATGACGAAGTCGGCGACCTGGGCCGGAACTTCAACCGCATGGTGCAACAACTGCGCGAAAGCCGAGCGGAAATCGAACACCTGCATCGCACCCAGATGTCGCGCGCCGAGCACTTCGCCACCTTGGGTGAACTGGCCGCGGGTCTGGCCCACGAGATTCGCAATCCCCTGGCCGGAATCGCGGGAGTGATCGAGATCGTGGGCCGCGACCTGCCCGTCTCCAGTCCAGCCAAAGCGGTCGTGAAGGAAGTCCGGCAGGAGATCGCGCAGATCAACAGGATTCTTACCGACCTGCTGGAAACGGCACGGCCACGCGCCCCGGAGATGCGAGCGAGCGACCTGAATACGACTGTCGAGCATACCGTCATGCTGGCCCGGCAACAGGTACTCTCGAAACCCATCAAGATCGAGTTCACCCCGGGATTGGATCTGCCGGAAGTTGAACATGACAGCGACCAGATTCATCAGGTGCTGCTGAATCTCCTATTGAATGGAGTGCAAGCGATTGAAGGCTCGGGAACGGTGCGGGTTACGGTGTTTGAGCAGGGTACCGACGCCGTGGTGACCGTGTCCGACACTGGGCGCGGAATCGCGGCCGAGCATCTGCCGAATATCTTCCGCCCGTTCTACACGACCAAGGGCAACGGGACAGGGTTGGGACTGTCGCTAGCCCGGCGGATCGTCGAGGAACACCACGGGCAGATTGAAGTAGCGAGCAGCGCGGGCAAAGGAACGACTTTCACCGTCCTACTGCCGGTTCGGCAGCCGGTGGCGACGGCTTCCTGAGGCTCTAAGTTTCTCTGACATTTCTCTCAAAGACTTGGAGAAATCCGGTGCGAGGTTCTCGCCTTACGCAACTGCCCCGCGGGCACGGGGCTTGATCTTGGCGACGTCAGAAATTTTCTTCGCGGCGTGGCGGATGTCGTATTCGGCCTGCAGATTCATCCAAATCTGGGCGCTGGTGCCAAAGTAGCGGGCTAGCCGGATGGCCGTATCGGCGGTAACGGAGCGCCGCTCACGCACGATTTCGTTTACGCGGGGGATGGAAAGGCGCAACTCCTTCGCCAGACGGTACGAGCTCAGGCCCAAGGGCTTCATGAACTCCTCCCGCAAAATCTCGCCAGGATGGATTGCGAATATCTTCTTCGATGTCACCGTAGTCGCCCTCCCACTAGTGGTAATCGACGATCTCAACTTCGTGCGCGTTGCCCTCGCGCCACACAAAGCACAACCGGTACTGGATATTGATCCGAATGCTGTGCTGCCCCTTGCGCTCCCCGGATAATGCTTCCAGACGATTTGCGGGAGGAATTCGCAAGTCGTTCAGGTCCCGCGCCGAGTGCAGCCACGCCAGCTTTTCTTCCCGCCACCTTTCTCAGGCCGGTTGGAAGCCGCCGGCTCATTCCGGTCGTGAATAGCTTCTCGGTGGCGGCGTCCTTGAAGCTCACGATCACAATGGGATATTACCGCTAGGCGTTATTATTGTCTAGCGGTAATATGGCCGGCCCCTCGCGAAGACCCTGACTGACAAATGAAACGGAGAGGATCCGAGCCCGCCCAGTTGTCAACTTCGCACTTTTTCGCGTACTCTGCGCGCATGAAGAATCGGACACTTTTGGCCCTCTTGCTGCTTGTCAATGCGCTATTCCTCGGTTCGAGTTCTGTGTTCTGCTGGGCGCAGGCGGCATCGCCAGGCTTTTCCCTGGAGCAGGTGATGAGCTCGCCCTTCCCCACGAATCTGGTCGCCGCGCAGAATGCGGGGAGAATCGCCTGGGTGTTTTCCGGCCGGGGTGAGCACAACGTCTGGGTAGCCGACGCACCCGGCTTTGAAGCGCGCGCGGTCACTCACTATGCCGGCGACGACGGCATGCCACTTGCGGCCCTGCGGCTGACTCCCGACGGCCGCACCGTCGTTTACGCCCGCGGCAGCGAGACCAATGGAGCAGGCGAGGTAGCTGACCCCACCAGCGGCGTGGAGAAACGCACCCAGCAGGTTTGGGCCGCGGATGTGGACAAGGGCGAGCCACGCCTCCTTGGCGATATGGGCTGCGATGAGGAAGGCTGCGAGGACATCCAGATCTCACCCAACAGCGAGTTTGCCGTGTGGTCGGCGAAGAAGCAGATCTGGATCGCTCCGGTGTCCGGGAAAGAGAAAGCCAAGGCGCTGACCTACGCGCGCGGCAACAATCAGCAACCGAAATGGTCGCCCGATGGGAACAAGATTGCGTTCGTCAGCGAGCGGGGGGATCACAGCTTCATCGCAATTTACGAATTCGGCAAGAACAGCCT
>PMCH01000313.1:3707-11911 GCA_003154055.1 Acidobacteriaceae bacterium | reverse complement strand
CTGAAATACGTCGACATCGTTTTGCCGAATGCTCGCGAGGCGAAGAAGATGACCCACACCGACGACCTCTCCAAGGCGGTCGACATGCTGGCCGGACTGGCAAAGATCGTCGTGGTGAAGAGCGGTTCCTCAGCCTCCATTTGCCGTTCTGGTGACCAGCAGTGGAGTCTCAGCCCGCCCAGCGTGCAGCCCGTCGACGACGTGGGCGCCGGAGACAGCTTTGATTCGGGGTTTCTTCATATGTACCTGCGAGGAGCTGCCCTTGAAGACTGCCTTGCGCTTGCCAATATCGCCGGCGCGTACTCCACCACCAGAGAGGGTGGAACGGGGGCATTTGTAGATCGCGGGACCATGCTCGGATTTTTCCGGCAGCACTGGGACGCAGCCGGGCGCGGAGCGTTTCCGATTAGCGGCTGAGCGCCCCTCTCATCATTTCGCCCGCCGCACCCTGTTTTTCACTTTCTGCTTGACTTATCCGTCGTTTTCCGTTTCACTTTGGGTGCAAACGAAATCAAAAGAGCTATATCGCAATAATACGAAACACGACGCTTCGGCGCTCGGCATCTGCACTTCCCACGGAGGTTTGATCATGCGGCTAGCCTGGATTCGGTTCAGTGGCTCCCTCGGTTTGTTTGCAGCGGCACTTGCGGCCGTTTTGTTTCTCCACCAGGCCGCGCTCGGCCAAGCGAGTTATACGGCACAGGTGCGAGGGGTGGTGACGGACCAGAGCGGTGCCGTGGTTCCGGACGCGACCCTCACCATCACCAACGACGCCACGAACATCTCTCTTACGGCGCACAGCAACGATCATGGGATGTACATTTTGACCGGCCTGCGCCCGGCAGTCTACACCATCAGGACGGAAGGAAAGGGTTTTCGCGTGCTGGAGAAAAAGAATGTCGTCCTGCAAGTGGACCAGCAGACCACGATTGACTTTGAACTGCACCCACTGGGGGTCATCACGACCGTCGAGGTCACCTCGGCCGCGCCCCTGCTGGACACCGAGAATGCCTCTCTCGGCACGTCCGTCACCAACGAGTACGTGCGCGACATTCCACTCTACAGCCGCGGCATGTTCGGACTGGTCTTTCTGGCGGGCGGGGTGACCGAGACCAGCGGTTCCGGGATCAACGACAACTATCCTACCGGCACCAACTTCGTTTCCAATGGCCAACGGAACGCCACGGCCCAAGTTACCCTCGATGGCAGTCCCATAAGTGCGCCGGAACAGGGCGAGGGCGGCAACTCCAACGTCTACTACCAGCCTTCGGTCGAGATCGTGCAGGAATTCAAGGTCCAGAACAACGGCTTTTCCGCCGAGTTCGGCAACAACGGCGGCACCATCGTGAACATGGTCTTGAAGCAGGGCTCGAACGCCTTCCACGGCAGCGGGTGGTGGTACGGGCAGCGGGCGGCGTTTGATGCCCGCGACTACTTTAACTCCGGCAAAAAGCCCGACCACGTGCGGGATCAATATGGCTTCTCTCTGGGCGGTCCTCTGAAGAAGAACAAGACATTCTTCTTTGTCGATTTCGAGAAGGTTCGCCAGCAGGATCCCAGCACCCTGGAAGGGATCGTTCCCACTGACGACGAGCGCGCGGGCAATTTCTCTAACAGCCCCGCGAACAGTAACGGCATCTTCGACCCGTGCGCTGGAAACCAGGGATCTCCCACGCCCTGCCCACGAACACAATTCCCCGGCAACATAATCCCCGCCGACAAGATCGACCCCATCGGCCAGGCGATTCTGAATCTGTATCCGCACGCCAACATACCGGACGCGGTCTATCCGGAGACCAACTTCCGTCAAGTCATCGTTTCCTCCGCTCCGGCCTGGCAGTTCGATGTCAAATTGGATCATCAGATCACGGCTAACCACAAGATCGGCGGGCGTTACAGTCGTCATCACGACATACTCACCCAACCCACCGTTTTCGGCGATGACGGTGATGGCGTTATTTACATCACGACCTCCCAGAACGGTAGCGCGGAGTACAACTGGGCCATCACTCCAACCAAACTGTGGACCAGCCGCATCAGCGTGGACCGCGTGCATGCCCCCGGCATCAGTAACAACTATCCAACGCTGGACTCTGTCGGCTTGTCGCCGGTCCTGGCAGCCAATGGGCTTACCCGCATGCCCACGATCAATGTCGATGCCGGTATGACCTCGCTTTTTAATCAGTGCTGCGTGGATACTCGCTTTGCCCACACCCTGGTCAGTTACTCCTCCGCTTTGCAGTGGGTGAAGGGAGCTCATTCGGTGACGTTCGGCGGCGAGCAGCGCGTCTTCTTCAACTACTTTTGGCAACCCGACAATCCCACCGGCATCTTCGATTTCTCACGGGATGTAACCACCTCCGCACCCAATGCGGGCAAGGGAGACAACAATGAGGGGAATCCCTTTGCGACGATCTTGACCGGGTTTGCCTATGGGGCTTCGCTGCACCTGGTTCCCGCAGTAGCGGACAAGTCGAAGGACACCGCCTTCTACGTGCAGGACAACTGGAAGGTCACGCCCAAGCTGACGCTTAATCTCGGCTTGCGCTATGAATGGAGCACTCCCTACAACGAGCGCCACAACCGGCTCTCGTTCAGCAACTTCACTGGAGACACGGGAATCAACATTCCGGTGAGCCGCAACCAGGACCCCGACCACCCGGAGCTTGACTTTGGGCAGATCGGCGCGATTAGAGGGACGACAGTCTTCCCCACGTCCGGCCACCGTAACTCGCCAGTGGATCGAAACAATTTTGCTCCGCGTCTCGGCTTTGCCTATCAACTCGCTTCCAACACCGTGCTGCGGGGCGGCGCTGGACTCTTCTACGGGATGAATGTGGCCACCAACTACCAGTATGCCGGCCCGACATTCGCGAAGACGGCCCAGATGTATTTCACCAAAGACGATTACGCAACCCAATTTGCATGTCTCGGACCCTCTCCGCTGCAGCCCAACTGTGACAGCCCATTTCCTGGCGGCCTCGCACCGCCGCAGGGAACCACGTACGGCAAGTTGGCGCAGTGGGGCTTCGGCAACTCCAGCGATCTGGACACGAACACCGCGCGCAACGCCGAGATCTACCAGTGGAACCTGGGTATTCAGCACATGTTTCCGGGTCAGATCGTTGTGGGAGTCGATTACTCCGCCAACCGCAGCACGCACCTGCCTTGGGCCGGCGCCGGAGGTATTTCCACCCGCAACCGCAACTTTCTCCCCTCTTCGATCCGCAATGAGCTGGTTGCGACGTTGAACCCGACCCACGATCCCGACAACAACGCTGTAACGGATTACTTCAATACTGAGGTACCCAACCCCTTCCAATGCTTCTTCACGACCGTGGCCTCACCGGCCTCGTATTGTCCGGCAAGCCCGATCTTCAACCCGGCCGATGTGGCGGACTCCCGCTACGGCGATGACACAATTCCACAATACCTCCTACTGTTGCCCTACCCGCAATTTGACGGCGGCTTCGAAGGGTTGCCGACGCTGACTGCCAACTCCTGGTACCATTCGCTGCAAGTTCGCTTCCAGAAGCGCGCTAGCCACTACATCAGCTTTGAAGGCAACTACACCTTCTCCAAGTCTACGGATGATTCCGCTGCAGGACGGAACGCCTGGATTGGCAACCTCCAGTACGATAATCCGCAGTTGCTGGACAATCTGAAGGCCGAGCACGGGATCAGCGCCAACGATGCTCCACACCGCTTGACTGCAGCCATCATTCTCGACCTTCCCGTCGGGAGGGATCGTTGGATTGGGGGCGGCATGAATCGGGTAGCGGACGGCATCGTCGGGGGCTGGTCGCTCAGCGGGGTTATCACCCTGCAATCCGGGCAACCGCTCGCCATCCAAAACAGCGTCGGGCGCCTGGGCGATGGCAACCCGCGGCCGGATGTGATCTGTTCCCAACTCCGGACCGGTTTGAGTTACCGCCAAGCAGCCAGTTCGAACCTCCCTTACCTGAATCAGGATTGTTTCGCCGATCCGGGCGACAACATTCCCGGCAATGCTCCCCGGCACTTCTCCAATTTACGAGGTGACGGTATCCGCAGCATGGATACTTCGCTTTCCAAGGAGTTCAAGATCCGCGAGGGCAAGTTACTCCAGGTGCGTTTCGAAATGTTCAATGCCTTCAATCATCAACGCTTTGCCTTCCCGGATGGTGGATCAGGGGATGGCGTTTTCGGCACGGTCACATCCACCACCAACAATTACCGTAGGATGCAGTTTGGAGCACGCTTCCAGTTCTAGAAGTCGCTTGAACCAGTTAGTTGAACACCCTATGAATTGTCATCCCGAGGGGGGCGAGGGATCTGCAGTTAGCCGGAGGTCGAGGAAGACTTCAGATCTCTCGCTGTCATCCCCTCTGTTAGCGTCCTCTCGCTTCGCGGAATGCGCCCAGGAAAGCGGTGCCTTCGGCATCGAAGTGCACAAGGACATCCCCGGCCGCTACGAAAGCTTTCCCCATCCAGAGGAGAATCTGGCCGCCATCCGCTCCTGGACAAACTCGACCGATTACTCTTCTTCGCGCAAGGGGGCTTGACATGATCCGCCGCGATTTCCTGAAGGCAACCGGAACGGCCGCTCTGGCAGCCGGACTGGCGGCACAGCCACTCCACGCCTATGTGCCCGGGCACAACTTCGAAAAGTACGATTTTGGCTCCGGGCCGCTGGTGGCGGATCGTCTCTACCAGGGCCCGTTCCCCACTGATCTGTTTCCCAGTTGGAACGTGCTGATGGCCACCACGCCTTCCCCCGATCCGGTGCCGAACTACGGCATGGGGCTGGTGACTTACATATGCGACGAGATGGGCCCGCCCCGCAACGCCGGTCAAAGTCAGGAAAAGTTGATCGAGGACCTCGTCCGCTTGCCGCTCGGCAGCGCGCTCTACCTGCGCGTGAACTGGAAAGACGTCCAGCAGAAATCGGGCCGGCTGGATTTATGTGAGCACTGGAAGACAACCTTCGATCTTGCCCGTCAGTACGGCAAGCGTATTGGCTTGCGGGTGATGATGAGCAACCCCGACATCGCGGAATCGCCGCTGCCCGCCTTCCTCGACGGGAAGGTTCCCATGGTGAAGCTGGGAACATGGCAGAAGCGCGAGCGTCTCGAACCGCGCTATGACGATCCGCGCTTCCAGTCCGCCTTTCGCGAACTTACGGACCTGCTGGCAGACGCCTACGACGGTCATCCGCAAGTTGAATATGTGGATACGGCGATGTACGGATTCTGGGGCGAGGGCCACACCTGGCCGCTCGAAATAAATCCCTTCCCGGATTACCCGACGGCGGAGTCCACCTTCGTCAACATGTTGGAGTACCAACTTCTGCGCTGGAGAAAGACGCCGCTCGCCACCAATACTCAACCCGATTTCAGCAAGGTCGGAAACTCCGAACTCGTAGACCGTACGATCCGGAGCGCGAACTGGCTGCGCACCGACACCATCTTCATCGAAAACGAACAGATTGACACGCTGAGTAATCGTCCACCGTGGGTGGGCGTGACGGTGGAAGTCGGCATGTCCGACGGCTCACCGGCCAGCCTGCACCTCAACCAGGGCGTTCCCTACACGGACCAGGTGGTGAGTCACGTGCGCGACGTCGGAGCATGCTATTTCTCGCTCTGGAACTGGCACCGGATCCGCGCCGACCGCATCCTTGCTTACTATGAGAAGTATCCTGCTGCGATTGACAGTGCGGCTCGCAGCATAGGCTATCGCGTGCGTCCTTCCTGGATCTGGACCTACGAGGAGCGCGGCTATCCCGGCCTGATCCTTGGCTTGGTCAACGACGGAGTTGCCGGTGTGCCCGGCGTGCTGCGGGTTTCGGTTCTTGACACCAACGGCAACCTCGTCATTGGCGGCTGTCTGGATGCCGGATATCCCTTGCCGGGAAAGGTCCGCCAGGCGCAGTTTCCTCTGCCGAAAGGNNTCCGATGGGCGTGCAGGCAGGCGTTGAATGCCGACGGCACGCTGACGCTGCATCCCACCGCCGGTTTCGGCGAATCCGATGAGACGGGTGGGCTCCAATAAAGAAAGAGTATGAAGAGCGGGCGGGACAAACATCCCGGGACAACACAGCACGCTGGATCGAGGCACTCATGACACGCAGTTTCTTAGTAATTTCATTTTTCCTGTTGGCGGTGGTGGCCCTGGTGACAGGCGCCGCGTCCATTCCTTCCGGGCAGAACTGGACTCATTACGTCCGCATCGGAGCCTACGGACTGAAAGGCGGCGATGCCGCAGACATCGTGCGCAAAGCGCAAGATAGCGGCGTCTTCGGCATCGAAGTCGACAACGATATCCCCGGACGCTACGAGAGCTTCCTGCATCCTGAAGAAAAACTGGCCGCCATCCGCGCCGTCGCCGAGCAGGCCCACCGCGCGGGCAACCACGCCTTCGTGTACATCGCAGGTACCGAATGCATCACCGCCAATGCGGACAAGACCCCGCACACCCTGGCGAAGGAACATCCCGAATGGCTCCAGCGGAAGCTCACTGGCGAGCCTGCGATTTTCGGCGGCGGCTCGGCCTTTTGGATTCAGCAAGGCGATGAAGATGTCTGGATCAGCTTTTACGCCGCCGACTGGCGTAAGCAATACATGGAGCGCGTCCGTCAAATCGCGGCCACCGGGATTGACGGCATCTATGTCGACATCCCTTACTGGATGACGCATTTCGATGGCTGGGAAGATAGTTGGGCAAGCTTCGACGATTACACTGTCGCCGCCTTCAAAAAGCAGACCGGACTCGATGCACGCAAAGACCTGAAGCTGGGAGATTTCTCCGACCCAAATTTCCGCAAGTGGGTCGACTTCCGCATTCAGACCGTCACCGACTTCATGCAGGAGATCGACAAGACTGCCAAGTCGGTGAATCCAGAAATCAAGACGATTCCTGAGATCTATCCCGGCATCGAGCAGGAAGCCGTTCGCGTCGGAGCTGACGTGTACAGCCTCTATCCGGTTGTGGACGCCATTGCACATGAGTACGAGTTCGGCAACGGAGATCACATGGCGTCTTCTCGAACGCCGTTTGATTGGTTTGCCTATCAGGTGGGAATGCATTCGTTCCGCGCTTTCGCCGAAGGCAAGGCGACCTGGATCCTGAACTACTCCTGGGACGGCGACAAGAAAGTCGATCTCCGCGAATCCATGATGAACCTGGCGATGTCCCAGGTGATGGCGGGAGCGAATTTCTGGGACGCCCCCGGGCACTCGATGGCCGGATCGAACGATCTGCCCACCCGGAAGAAGATCTTCTCCTGGATCCAGGCGCACGAGAAGACGTTCTACATGCCGCGGACTCCCATGCATCCGATCGGCGTCTATTTCTCTCCCCAGACAAGGGACTACTACGCCGACGAATTCATTCGCTCCTATCGGGGGATCCTGATCCTCCTGATGCAGAAACACCTGGAGTTTCAAGTGGTCACTCCGCGCACGCTGGCCGCGTTCCGGGGCGAAACGCTGGTTCTCCCCAACGTGCAGGTGATGGGTGAAGTTGAAAGAATCTGGCTGCAAAAGTATGTCGCGGCCGGCAAGAACCTGGTGATCACCGGTGCGGACGCTACGCAACTCGGCGCCCTGT
This sequence comes from Acidobacteriaceae bacterium, assembly GCA_003154055.1. Classification (GTDB taxonomy): domain Bacteria; phylum Acidobacteriota; class Terriglobia; order Terriglobales; family Acidobacteriaceae; genus Acidiflorens. The sequence continues at coordinate 4,321 of PMCH01000313.1, read as the reverse complement.
CGAACGTGGTGCGATTCCAGGATTGCCCGGGGAAGACCTACAGCGCCGCCCTGGAAAGCGATTTCGATCACGCCGTCCCTGACTCGCAGGAAGCATTCTTAAACAGCCTGAAATCCCAGGCGGCAGTCGCGGTCGCCGCCTCACCGCAACTGGCGACCTCGTCCGCCCTGGTGGATGGCAAGCCCCATTTCTTCTTTGCAAACTTTGCCGGATTGCGCGGCGGAGTAAACCCGGTGCAAACTCCCCAGTCCGGTGTGCAGGTCACTCTTCCTGCGGAATCAAGCGGGAAGGCCTACTTCCTCCCCTTTCTGGGTGATGTGCAGGAACTGAAGGGAGTCCAAAGCGGCGGCCGCATGAGTTTTACGCTGCCGGCAATTTCGAAAGGCGCGGTGTTCTGGTACGAGCCGGTTGTTTTGCGAGAAGGAGTTCAGCCTTGAATGCCCTTGAAAATCTGTTGGCGCTGCCAAACGACCAGAAGGCCGCCCGGGGATTGCTCCACACCCCGGGAGAAATCGCCCAACAGCCCGCCACCTGGCAGTCCACGTTTGAATGCTTCCGCAAACGGCGTCCGGAAATTAGCGAATTTCTCAAGGCGGCGGGCATCGGACAGGGGT
>PMCH01000313.1:0-3639 GCA_003154055.1 Acidobacteriaceae bacterium | reverse complement strand
TCATCGTTTCCTGCAATGCCAACGGCCAAATGATTCGCGAGATCGCCGGCAAGCCCCAGGCTTTGGGGATCTGTCTTGACGACGCGGTCAACGACCGCGGCCTGGCGATGACCAGTTCATTTTCCAACATGGTGGTCTTTGGCCAGTGCCTGGCCCATATCGACAGCCCTGGGAAGTATGAGGAAGTGTTGGGGGAATTGGCCCGGGCGGGGAAGGGGTTTCTGGGAGCAGCAGCGAACTGTGCCTCAGAGTTGGCCCAGGGACCGTACACCAAGGCATGCTTCGTGGGATCGGGCGCGCTGCGGTCCGNNCGCGTGCGCAAGTATGAAGTCGACCTGCTGGAGCAGATTGGGAAAAAGAAGTTGGTTACGACGCGCGTGATCGTGGCTCGCGAGTGGAGCCGCCAACTCGGGGCCTTGGCCGAGCACGTCGTTACTCCGGGAACGACCTTCACCGCGGCGGATGAGTATCGCCCGCCCGTGGACGCTATTTTCGGCCAGTTGCTGGGCCTGTTTTTCTCGATTCGCGCGGGCCTGAAACCTGATTGCCCCAGCCCGAACGGCGCCATCAGTCGCGTCGTACAGGAAGTCAGTATCTACGGTTGAATTCCACAGCGGAGCAGCCGGGCGCGGGTTTTCCGATCAGATCTGGTAGTCCTCAAAGAACAACTCCTCGGGCAGAGTCCGGGCCGGTTTTGTTTCTTCGTCAATGGATAAGTCCGGCTCGGCGCCCATGCTCTCGTGGGTGTGCTCCTGAAGTTTTTCTCGTATTTCGTGCACCTCCGTCGCCAGCTTGATGATCACATCCGACAGCGGGTCGCGGATTTCCTTCGGGTCCGTAATGACCACGCGCTTGCCCTCGCGCAGGACAATGTGACCCGGCACGCCGACGATCGTCGAGTTGTCCGGAACGCTTCGCAGCACAACCGACCCGGCCCCCACCCGGCAGTTGTCGCCCACCGTGATGTTGCCGAGGATTTTCGCGCCCGAGCCGATCGACACATTGTTGCCAATCGTGGGATGGCGCTTGCCTTTCTCCTTGCCCGTGCCGCCCAGCGTGACACCCTGGTAGAGCGTGACGTCGTCGCCGATGATGGCCGTTTCCCCAACCACGATTCCCATCCCGTGGTCGATAAACAGGCGCCGCCCGAGCTGCGCCCCGGGATGGATTTCAATTCCGGTCAGCAGCCTGGTCACCTGGGAACTAAAGCGGGCAAGAAAGCGCATTCCGTGCCGCCACAGCCACTGGTTCCAGTGATGCGCCCAGACCGCATGCAATCCCGGGTAGCAGAACAGGACTTCAAAGTAGGAGCGAGCCGCGGGGTCGGTCTCGAAGACCGCCGCAATGTCCTCCCGCACCGACTTGAAAAAGCCGATCATGCTACACATCCACCGTGGGCAGTTCCGAGGCTTGCTTGCGAAGCGATTCAAACAAAATGCTGCTCAAGTAGCGTTCACCAAACGATGGCAGCACCACCACAATCAGCTTGCCCGCGTTTTCCGGACGGGCGGCAACCTTCACCGCCGCGACCACCGCCGCTCCGGAAGATATCCCGACCAGCAGCCCCTCCTCGATCGGCATCCGCCGGGCCATGTTGATGGCTTCATCGTTGGTGACCGTGATGACTTCGTCAATGTAATCGGTGCGCAGGATCTTCGGAACAAACCCCGCGCCGATCCCCTGAATCTTGTGAGGAGAAGGTTTTCCGCCGGAGAGTACCGGGCTATCGGCGGGCTCGACGGCGACCGCCTTGAACGATGGTTTCTTCGGCTTGATGTATTCGCAGATGCCGGTAATGGTCCCCCCGGTTCCAACGCCTGAAACCAGAATGTCAACGCGCCCGTCTGTGTCATTCCAGATTTCCGGACCGGTGGTCTCGAAATGGATCTTTGGATTCGCGGGGTTGTCGAATTGCTGCAGCATGTAACCGTTGGGAGTGCTCGCCAGCAATTCTTCCGCCTTTGCGATCGCGGCCTTCATTCCTTTAGGTCCCGGGGTGAGAACGATCTCCGCGCCAAACGCCAGCAGCAGGACGCGCCGCTCCATGCTCATGGTCTCCGGCATGGTTAGGATGAGCCTGTATCCCTTTACGGCCGCCACAAACGCCAGGCCAATTCCAGTGTTGCCACTGGTCGGCTCGATCAGCACCGTCTTTCCGGGATGAATCTTGCCGGCGCGCTCCGCTTCGGCAATCATGCTCACGCCAATTCGATCCTTGACGCTGGCCAGAGGATTCTGACTCTCCAGTTTGGCCACGACTTCTGCATGGCAGCCCGCAGTCACCTTGTTGAGCCGTACAAGCGGCGTCTTGCCGACCAACTCCGTTACGTTGCTGGCGATGTTCATGTGCGTTTGCATCCCTTCCGAAGGGTGAGGCTGTTGCCCCGAAATCCAGAAAAACGAATGGCACCATCTTAAATTAGAACTGCTCTTTCAAAATGCCTTAACAGTATTTGCGCATCGGGCGATATGGTTCGCAAGGGCACGGCTTCAGCAAGCCGATAACAACCGNNAGGGTCGCCTCAGTCCGCCGCTATGAATATTCCTGAAACCAGTTCAAATTTCTACCTGCCTGCAATCGCGTCGTCCAGGGCCTGCCACATCTTGTTCACTTCCTGGTGAGTATCCCTGTCAGGAACCATGTCTTGCTTGAAGTACCACCAAAAACCGCCCCCGACAAAGTTCGGCCCAGGGATATGCAGTCTGTAGTAGTGGTCAACATACTGCTTCTTCACTTCATAAGCTGCATCGCGCTTTTGTGCCCCGCATTCCCCGATGCCCAGCTTCGACTTTGGAAACATGCTCGCGAGCCGTTGGAAAACAGCCGGCCAATCCGGTTGCAGGCTGCCACAGTCGTCCTCGTAGTAACTGACCAGCACATAGTCCAGCCCCTGCTTCATTCGATCTGGAATGTTCGCCTCCGCCCAGGTGAACATTTCGTTCGCGGCCGGCGCTCCACATCCTTTGTTGTAGTACAAGGTCAGCTCAGTGACTTTTCCCCTGGATTTCACATAATCGTAAGCCGCGACCATTTTGGCCGGCACGTCGCCCGCGGAGGTGGATTCAACACTGGCCTTCGGTTTGCACTCACGGGTATTGCCAAAGGTCCAGTCTCCGTTGATCTCATTCCCCACTTCCCACAGATCAACAACATCGCCGAGCGTATCCACATAGTCTTTTGTGCGATCCAGATACTCGGGCACGGTGTAGCACTTCATGAAGAAGGAATCGACGATCTCTCCCATCACAAAGCTAACTTTCTTTATCGCCGTGGTCGCATCGCGATAGTCTTTTGCCTGCTTGCCGGGGTCGTAGACGATCCGGGTGGTCATTTTCCGGCTCAGGTGGCCAATCGAGGTGACGGTGGCCGGCAGGTCGGACACCTGGTCCACGGTGATGCCATACAGCGGTGCGGGCACCTGCGCCGCGGCTGGAGAACATAGTCCGAAGCAGAGAATCGTCAGCACTAGAGTGGCGCTTCGTTGAATCGCGATCATTCTTCGCGTCGACATCGGGACCTCCCCGTTCGTCCAGAAAGTAGAACGGGCGCGATTCCGAAGAACCGCGCCCAACCGTTGCATTGCCACTTCATTGCAGACGCCTTATCCAGGTCTGCTAGAAGTAGAGCTTTAACGCCAT
>PMCH01000068.1:29716-37265 GCA_003154055.1 Acidobacteriaceae bacterium | reverse complement strand
TGAAGATGACCGCCGAAGAGGCCGTCTTGCGCCGCCTGGGTATCGAGTTCACCGCACCCGCCCCTGGATGCTGCGGCATGGCCGGGGCCTTCGGCTTCGAAAACGACAAGTACGACGTTTCAAAAGCCATCGGCGAACTCGAACTGCTGCCCGCCGTCCGCCAAGCCCCAACCGACTGGCTGATCGTCGCCGACGGCTTCAGTTGCCGCGAACAGATCGCCCAGGAAACCGATCGGCAGGCGCTGCACCTCGCCGAAGTCCTCCAAATGGCCATGGGCGAAGCGACCGAAACTCCGGACGGCGCACCTCTGTTTGGCGAAGTTCCGAAACACTACCCCGAGGACGCGTGGGTTCGTCCCCACCAAGCCGCCATCCAGCAGTCGATGAAGCGCACGGGACTCGTCATGGCTGGCATGGCAGCCGGTGCCGCCCTTCTCTGGACACTGGCCAGGAAGCGCTAAGCGCGTAGCGCGCCGCCCCCCGGCTGGCGAGAGGGCTCCCAGCCCACTCCCTTAACCCCAGAGCAATCCGCCAATTCATTGATAAATATAGACTTATCCAGCCCCTGCCTTTATCTCCTGCTTTCTGGGAAAATACAGAGGTATCTTTGCCCGTTCGACTGGCCTCTGAGCCGCTTGCGTCGTTCCTGGGCTCGTCGTGATAGTTCGCCACCCGTCCGGAAGAAAGCTGAAATCCCATGGAATCCGAACGCACCTCCATCCTCAACCCGACGCTCACCGAGTCAGCCCCCACCACGACTGTAGACAAAACACTCCAGGGCTCGGTCCTGGTCCTCATTCAGTTCGACGTCTGCGAGGAGATCAACCTTGACGCCCTGCGCGACATCTTTGGCGCCCGCCGCCAGGAGGCCAGCTTCAAGCACCCTGCCCCCGGGTATGTCCGCTACCAGCGGCCGCCTGTGGTCGAGCGGGTGGAACCGCTGGTGCTGGAAAGTGGCGAGCGTCTGGATACCCAGATCAAGTATTACGACTACGGCGTCCTGAGCGTGGTGTTTGAACTGCCGTTTTCGGGTGACTGGGACACGCTGGTGCGCCTGGCCAGCCGCTGGGTGTGGGACACCGACTTCACCAGCTTCGCCCAGAAAATCGTCCGGCAGAAGATCGAGCGTGCCCGTCCCGCGCTGGTCAAGCTCTATGAGGAGTGGCTGCACGAAGACTACTTCGTCTTCCATGTGCGCGAAATTGCCGGAACCCCGTCGGCTTCGGAGCTGCTGACATCGCAGGGCGGGCGCATCGCCCAGATCGTGCGCGGCGAAACCGTGCCGCTTTCCGACGGTGAGCGCCAGGAGATCCTGCAGTCCCAGATTTCGTACTACCCCAATGACCTCGCCGTGATTGGCTGGAACGGGGCGTTCCTCTACGACACCGCTGCCGGCGCGGAAACCGTCATTCAGTTGCTTGAGTATGCCAACTCGCAGCTGCTCGAATTCCGCCACTACGACGAGTTGCTGACGCGTGAGTTGCAAAGCGTCTATGACTTCCTGGACCACGGATCGACCGGCATNNATCGGCGTCACCGACTACAAAGACCTGGTCAATCAGAAGGTCCACACCGCCGAAGAACTCTACCGCTTCATGGTGGACCAGTTCCATCAGAGCCGCGCGTTTGTGCTGGAACTGATGGTGGTGATTATCCTGATTATTGATTTGATCTGGCTGTTCAAGGGGAGTAAGCCGATTTAGTGGGTAGTGGTGAGTGATTAGTGGCTAGTTTGAGCGATACAGGGATTGATGGGCCTCAACTGACCGCTGACCACTAACCACTGCCCACCGACCACTGGTTCTCATGCTCGCCTTCCTCACACTCGAAATTCGCATTGAAGCGGCCCAGTCTCTCAAGGACAAGCGCCAGGTCGTCCGCAGCCTGAAAGACCGGCTGCGTGCATCTTTCAACATCTCGGTCGCGGAACTCGATCCCTCGAATCTCTGGAACCTGGCCACGATCGGCGTGGTCAGCGTCTCCCACTCGCGCGATTACCTCGACGGCCTCATGAAAAACGTTGAACGGGCCGCGACCCGCATTGCCAACAATGCCGGCGCCGAGGTCACGGACTCGTTTGTGGAATTCCTCTAGATAGGTCACGGTGTCAGGTGTCAGGTCTCAGGTCTCAGGAAGATCTCTCGGTGCCAGCCTTTTCTTGTCACCTGGGACCTGTCACCTGTCACCCGTGACCTGCCCGCTGAGACCTGACGCCTCTTTTCTGATATTCTCATCGGTTTTCCTTCCTTCGAGGTGGTGATTGGAACGTCGTGGTGTGAAGTATCACCGGCAACGGCTGAGCGGGGCGATCCGCGAGGAGATCGAAACCATCCTCGAGGGCGAATTGGCAGACCCCCGCATCGGACTGGCGAGCGTCTCCGCCGTGCTGATGGCGGACGACTCCCGGTCGGCGCGGGTTATGGTCAACGTGCAAGGGGATGACAGCGAAGCCGAGCGCACCCTCGAAGGACTCCAGGCGGCGAAGAACTACGTCCGGCACGAAATCGCGGAGCGGTTAGGTCTCCGGCGCCCTCCGGAACTTATTTTCCAGGTGGACCGTTCTCAACAGTTAGAGAGCCGGGTGGACGAACTTCTGGGACGCGCGAAGAAACGCCGCAAGAAGGAGCCTTGAAGTGCCGGCAGCCAGCCGCAAGTTTTCTGGTTTACCTGAAAGTTGAAGGCTGACGGCTGACAGCTATTTTTATGCTGGACCGGGTGTTGCAGGAAATCCGCGGACGCCGCCACTTTGTGGTGACCTCCCACGCCAGGCCCGACGGAGACGCCATCGGGTCGGCACTGGCGTGTGGCCAGATCCTGCGCCGCATGGGCAAACTGGCGGACGTCGTCATGCACGACGGAGTGCCGCGCATCTATCAGAGCCTCCCCTTTGCCGATCGCGTCATCCAGGCCGACCTCGCTCCGCCCAGCGATGCGGCTATCGTGCTGGAATGCGACAGCATCAAGCGGACGCTGCTGGGGGGACTGGAAGACCGTTTCCTGATCAGCATTGACCATCACGTCAGTGCCCGCAATTTCGCCCACGTGAACTGGATTGATTCCAGCGCGATGGCCACCGCTGAACTGGTCTATCGCATGGCCCGACTGGCAGGCGTTCCCATCGATCCGGATATCGCCACGTGCCTCTATACCGCCCTGATGACCGATACCGGTTCGTTCATGTTCGAGGGGGTCAACGAGCATACGTTCGCGCTGGCACGGGAACTCGTGCTTGCCGGGGCCGATCCTGCCCGTTGCGCGCGCCACATCTACTTCGGGCACTCCACGGCCAAACTGCGCCTGCTGGGGGCCGCCCTTTCCAACCTGCACCGTGAAGGACCGCTCGCCTGGATCTGGGTGACGCAGGAGCAGATGGAACGGTTCGGCGCGCGCGAAGAAGACTGCGAGGGCCTGGTGAACTATGCTCTTTCCATCGGAGACGTGCAGGTGGCAATCTTCTTCCGCGAACTGCCGGACCAGCGCTGGCGGGTGAGCCTGCGCAGCAAAGGCGAAGTCAATGTCTCGACTGTGGCCGAACACTTTGGCGGCGGCGGGCACAAGTGCGCGAGCGGCTGTTCGCTTGAGGGACCACTTTCCGCCGCGGTGGCCCAGGTGATCGAGCGACTGCGCGCGGAAAGGGCTGCGGTGAACGCGGAGTGACAGCGGGATGAGCATCGATCTCGGCCGGCAACTCGTGTCTTTCGCGGGCGCCATGCTGATCCTGGTCGCTTACGTGGGCCATCAATTGGGATGGATGAACTCGCGGCGGACCGCATACAACGTCCTGAATGCGGTCGGATCGGCGATTTTGGCCTGGATTGCGTTCCATCCCTTTCAACTCGGTTTCGTCGTGCTCGAAGCTACCTGGGCCGTGATCAGCGTTTGGGCGCTGGTGCGGCCGCGGCAAGCCTGACCTATTTTCTCTTTGAACATGTGCCTATGAACATGCGAACCCGCACCGACGTGCTGCTGCTGGTGGCTTGCTGCGGGTTCCTGTTCTTTTATGGTCTCGGCGCTTTTGGATTGCTCGGCGCCGATGAGCCCCGCTACGCGCAGGTGGCGCGTGAAATGCTCGATCGCCGCGATTGGGTTACTCCCACGCTCCAGGGAAAACCGTGGCTGGAGAAGCCGCCTCTTTATTACTGGCAGGCCATGCTGTCGTTCTCTGTTTTTGGCGTGAACGATCGTGCAGCGCGGATGCCCGCCGCCTTCGACGCCGCCCTGATGATCGCCTTCGTGTATCTGTTTCTGCGGCGATTCCGTCCCGGCTCAGAAATTGATGGCGCGCTGATCGCCGCCGGTTGCGCCGGCACCATCGGTTTCGCTCGCGCCGCCGCCACCGACATGCCCTTGGCCGCCATGTTCGCCATCGCCATGCTGGCCTGGTACGCATGGTACGAAAGCCGCGCGCGCGCGTATCTTGCTGCGTTTTACGTTTTCGTTGCGCTTGGGACCCTGGCGAAAGGTCCGGTCGCCCCGTTTCTGGCCGGCGTCATTCTGTTGATCTTTGCAGCGCTGAAGCGGGACTGGCGCATCCTTTTGAGGACTCTCTGGATTCCCGGCATCCTGCTGTTCCTCGTGGTGGCTATGCCGTGGTATGTCGCGGTCCAGCTTCGCAATCCCGAGTTCTTTCGCACGTTTATCCTTGAGCACAATCTCGCCCGCTTCGGCCAGGACCTCTACCATCATCGCCAGCCGTTCTGGTTCTACCTTCCTGTGCTCCTGCTGAGCCTGATGCCGTGGACGGTGTGGGCGGTCGCGGCGATAGCGGAACGCCTGCGGCTCGTCTGGTCGGAAGGCAAGAACGCGTTTTCGAGCGACGAGGATTCATGGCAGCTGTTTTTGCTGATCTGGTTGCTGGTGCCGGTGCTTTTCTTCAGCGCTTCACACTCCAAGTTGCCGGGATACATTCTGCCAGCGATCCCGGCCGGAGCCCTGCTTGTGTCGGATTACCTGGCCGTCAGGAAAGAGCGAGAATCGAAGATTTCACCCTGGCTGGCGGGGCTGCATGCCGCGCTTTGCGGCGGAGTGGTTTTCGGCGCGCTGTCGGCGCCCGGCATAGTTCTGAATCACCGCCTGGCATGGGGAACCGGTAGTTACCTCGCCGGGGCAGTCGCCTCTGTGGTGGCTTTCGGGATCGCTGGGGTGCTACTTTCACGAACCGGCCTGCGCTGGCTGCGGTTTGCGACTATGGTTCCCATCGTGGTTGGGGTCGGTGCGATCCTGCGGCTGGCCTCGCCCATGGTGGATGCCACACTTTCGGCCCGTCCCATTGCCGAAACCATCCAGAGCTTTTCCCAGGAAGCGGTACCGATCGCGGTGTATCACGCCAATCGCGTGCAGGAGTACGGCCTGGAGTTCTATCTGAACCACGGCGTGCAGCGTTACGAGCTTGGACAGGTACCACAGGAAGGCCACGTGCTCATTGCCGCGCGCAATACGGCCGGACAGTTATCCGGCTTTCTGCCCGCCCGCAAAGTCTCGCGCCTGACCACCGTCCCCGCTCAAAAGCTGGACGTCTACTGGGTAGCTCCAACGCCGATAGCACATCCCTGAAAGCCAAGAGCTACGAGCCGTAATTTTGCTAGACTGCGATTGGCATCTCCGAAATTCCGCCAGGAGCCCCTTGGAAATCCTCGATCTCAGGCATTTTTCTTCCGCCGACCTTCGCCCCTTGCTGGAGGATGAGGTCGCCGCCTGGGCGCGGCTGCTGGCGTGGGATTACTCGGGCTCGGCGGAGATGATCCTGCGCTACATGGACGCCAAGATCCTGCCCGGATACGCGGCGATTGAGCGGGGCAGCATTTTCGGCTATTCGTTTTTCGTTTATGAGCAAAGCAAGGGAGTCATCGGCGATTTGTTCGTCCGCGACGGAGGCCGCACACCGGACCGCCACCAGGTGGAAGAGCGCCTGCTGACCCATGTGATTGAGACTCTGCAACAGTCTCCGGGTATCCACCGGGTCGAAGCGCAATTGTTGGCGCACGCAACCGGAGAGGTGGCCCAGCCCTTCCTTCAGCAGGGATTCAGCCGGCACCCGCGGNNTTCGAGATCCGGCCCTGGTCCGAACAGGAGTACCAGGCAGCTGCCGCCGTGATTACTGCCGCCTATCGCGGCCACGTGGATGCCGAAATCAACGATCAGTACCGCACCCTCAGCGGCTCTTTGCGTTTCCTGAACAACATCGTGCGTTTCCCCGGATGCGGCACGTTCGACCCGCAAGCATCTTTCCTGGTATTTCAACGGCGCAGCCACACCCTGGTCGGCCTGATCCTCTGTTCGCAGGTGCGCCCCGACGTGGGGCACATCACCCAGATCTGCATGCTTCCCGAGTACCGGTCGGCGGGCCTGGGAGAAACCCTGATGGCGGCCACCGCGAAAAATCTGCGGGACCGCCGGTTCAATTCCATCTCGCTGACCGTCACCGAAGCGAATGCGCGCGCCATCACCCTCTACAAGCGCCTCGGGTTCGACTCCATCCGCGTCTTCGACGCGTTTGTGTGGGAAGGGTGACCCTATCTGCTCACATTCACAATGGACTCTCTGGTAGTAAGATTGGATTTCTTTAGCTGTCATCTTTAGTCCATCAAAAGGAAGACCCATGCACCTGCGCGCTCGCGTCCTTCAAACCAGCCTGGTAAAACTCAGCGTCGTAATCCTCAGTGTTGCCCTGTTGCCGGCCGCCGCCCAATCCGGCGGTGGGAACAAACTGCCGTGGATGAACCCGAACCTTTCGCCCGATGAGCGTGCAACGCTGGTACTGAAGCAGATGACGCTCGATGAGAAGATTTCGCTTCTTCACGGAACGGGAATGGCCGGCCTTGGCCCGGTCAGCCCACTGGCTGAAAAGTCCAACGGCGGAGCCGGATACGTGGTGGCGACTCCACGGCTGGGGATTCCGGCAATTCAGATGTCAGACGCAGCGTANNTATGGGGCCCTGATTGCGCGGGAGTTGAGGGCCCAGGGCTACAACATGTCGCTGGGTGGAGGCGTGAATCTGACGCGCGAACCGCGTAACGGCCGCACCTTCGAATACCTCGGCGAGGACCCGATTCTGGCCGGCAAACTGGTCGCCTCCGTGATGAAGGCCGAAAAAGCCGGGCACGTGATTGGCGACATCAAGCACTACGCATTGAACGATCAGGAGAACGGGCGCAACGCGGTCAACGTGAATGTTGACGAGCGCTCGATGCGCGAGAGCGACCTGCTGGCCTTCGAGATCGGCGTGCGCGAGGGTGATATCGCGGCCGTGATGTGTTCCTACAACCGGGTGAACGGCGACTATGCCTGTGAAAACAAATACCTGCTGACGGACGTCCTGAAGAAAGACTGGAATTTCAAGGGCTTCGTCCTCTCCGATTGGCAGGGAGCGCACAGCACGGCCAAGGCTTCCACGGCCGGTCTGGACCACGAGCAGCCGGGTGAAATTTTCTACGGCGAGGCCTTCAAGAAAGCTGTGAAGTCAGGCAAAGTGCCGGTGACGGAACTGGACGACCATGTCCACCGCATCCTGCGATCCATGTTTGCCAGCGGCGTGATTGACGATCCGCC
>PMCH01000068.1:5412-29706 GCA_003154055.1 Acidobacteriaceae bacterium | reverse complement strand
GATCCCCCGGGAGGAAATGCGATCATGCCGCCCGGAAAGGGCAACACCACCTGGCAGGCACACGTATGGTTTCCAACTTCTCCCCTGAAGGCGATCCGGGCAAAGGCTCCGCGAGCGAACGTTCAATACGACCCAGGTGCGGACCCTGCTTCCGCGGCCGCTCTGGCGAAAACTGCTGATGTCGCCATCGTGTTCGCCTCGCAGTGGGAGAGCGAAGGAATGGACCTCGACAGCCTTTCGCTTCCCGATCATCAGGATGATTTGATCGCCAAGGTCGCGGCGGCAAACCCGCATACCATCGTGGTGCTGGAGAATGGAAGTCCCGTCACCATGCCGTGGGTGGATCAGGTGAACGGCATCCTGGAAGCATGGTATCCGGGCAGCCGGGGCGCCGATGCGGTCGCCAACTTGCTCTTCGGCGACGTGAACCCGAGCGCAAAGCTGCCCATCACCTTTCCGAAAAGCGACGCGGATCTGCCGCATTTGACTGTCACCAAGCCGCCGGTGGAATCGACGACCAAGGACGGCGACTCCGAGGGCTGGAAGAACATCGCGGCTGGCCTGCCGGCGTTTCAGATCAAATATGACGAGGGGTTGAAGGTTGGATACAAGTGGTACGACGCGGAAAAGAAGGATGTGTTGTTCCCGTTCGGCTACGGCCTCTCCTACACGACCTACAGCTACTCCAATCTTAAAGTGGCGCCCGGAAAAAATGTTCGCGTGAGCTTCACGATCGCGAATACGGGGACTCGCGCGGGAGCGGAGATCGCGCAGGTGTATGCCGCCCTGCCCGCCAGCACCGGCGAACCCCCGAAGCGACTGGTGGGCTGGAGCAAGATCAAACTGAATCCGGGCGAAAGTAAGGACGTGACCGTGGAGATCGACCCGCTATATCTTTCCGTCTTTAACGCGAGCCGGCATGCGTGGGAACTGATACCGGGGGACTACACCTTGATGGCAGGACCCTCGTCGCGGAGTCTACCCCTGAAGGAATCGGTGAACCTGAAGTAGGAACGGTCGCGACAGGATCTGCTTGTGTGGGAACCGAGACCAGGAACGAGAGGTGTGACCAGAAACGAGCAACCAGAAACTGGAAACCGCTATCTCCTCAACATCCACATGACCCATCCGGCCACAATCACTCCGCCGACAAACATGGCGAAGCAGTAGAGGCCGTACCGGACCTGTTCCATCATCGTATTGCGTTGGGTAATGCCGAAGACGACGGACGCAAACAGCGCGAACAGGACGGCAGCACTGAAGTGGGACAGTGTGATGGTCACGGTTTCTTCCCCAGCGCGATGTGGTGGGCGTCGGCCGCCGCGATAAAGTTCAGTAGCCCCGCCACGATCAGGAACTTCGTGCCGTAGTCGGCGGTTGCGTGCGCAATCAATCCGTGGCCCCAGTCCATGATGCGCGTCAGGAAGTAGAGGCTACCTGCGCCCACATCGCCCACGAATCCCAGAATGTCAAGAATGTCCCCACCATTCGGCCGGTAGATGTGCCCATCCATCCCGAGGCCGATCAGAAACATGCCGACGACCGATGCCATGAGCAGAATGCCGCGCCCATAGCGCTTCAGCAGGATGTGTCCAGCGCCGGGGATCAGCCATCCCACCAGCGGGGCGACGACCGCCATGGTGGTCATCGGCGGAGCGGGCGGCATAGCTTCGGTTCTTGCTTTGTCTGTCGGGGAATTGGCCATTCAGATCGTCACGAGCTCGCGTTGAATTTTACCAGTGACCTCGGCGCTTCCGGGCCGGACCAGCACATTGACTTCCAGGCGCACACCGAACTCCGGCAGATAGATGCCGGGTTCAATCGAAAAAAGTGAATTGGGAAGGATCCGGCGTTCGTCATGGATCTCGAGATCATCCATGTTGGCGCCGTTGGCGTGCACGTCGGTCCCGATCGAATGACCGGTGCGGTGAATGAAATATTCGCCGTACCCAGCCTTCTTGATATGCCCGCGCACGGCGCGGTCCACTTCCCAGCCCGCGATCGACTTGCCGGCCGAAATCGCATCCTGCACAGTCTTCACGCCGAGGTCGCGTGCCTCGGAAACAATCTTGAAAATCTCGCGATGGCGGTCGGAAGGAGTCTTGCCCACAAATCCAGTCCAGGTGATGTCGTAGTACACCGCCCCCGGCGTATTCTTCTTGGCCCAGACATCCAGCAGCACCAGATCGCCTTCGCGAATCGGCACCGGATGACCTGCGCCGGGCTCGTAGTGCGGGTTCCCACTGTTCGCGTTCACGGCCACGATGGGCGGATCGTCGGTCACCATGTTCTCGCGCTGGAACGCTTCCATAAAAAACTGCTGGATCTCGTGTTCGTGCGTGCCACCATTGCGCACACGCCGGCCGATCTCCTGAAACGCAGCGGCCGTAACGGAATCAATGACGTCGCGGGCGGCAAAATGGGTTTTGATCTGGTCGGCGTTCAGGGTCGCTTCGAACTGCGCGATCAGGTCCTGTGAGCTGACCACGTTCTTGCCCAGGCCGCGGATCAGGTCCACCGTCCCGGCGTCCACCAGCGAAACCGTAAACACCAGGTTGTTGGGGGAATACTGCATCGCGATATCGCGGTAGCCGGCAAGCAGCGTTTTCAGGCTATCGAACAGCTCCTGCCATCCGGCGTACTGGCGCTTGGCGCCCGGTAAGGTGTCCAGATGCCCGGCCTCGATTTTGTGAACCAGCTTCACCGGATCGCCCTTCGCCGGGATCACATAGAACCAGCGGCGGGTCACCATCAGTCCATCGGGCAGCCCGAGCACGCGGTAGGCGATCGGATCNNTCGCCCGCGTGATCCCAATCACCCTTTGGGTTAAGGGGTTTGTGGTACAAAATACTGTAATGCCAATGCACGTCGATGGCAGTTCCAGTCTAATAAAACCGGGTGCCCCGTGCTGAGGGCAGCGTTCATCGCGCTGTCGGAGAGCCGGTCGTTACGGGCGATCGCCGAGCGATCGAGCTTCGGACAAAAGACCTCCAGCCGTTTCGTAGCCGGAACCCAGGTGGCCGACGCCATTCGCGCCGCCGAGGCCGTCAACCAGTTCGGGGCCGGCGTTTCCGTAGACAATCTCGGCGAGAATGTCACCAACGCGGACGAGGCCAAAGCCAGCGCCCAGCTCTACCATCACCTGCTCGACGAAATCGCCCTCCGGAAGCTCAACGCCAACGTCAGCCTCAAACTCACCCACATGGGTCTGGATGTGGACGAAGGCATGGCCCGGGAACTTGTCCGCGGACTCGTGGCCAAGGCTGCCGCCATGTCCCCGAGGAATTTTGTGCGGGTGGACATGGAGGGGTCGCCCTACACCCAGCGCACGCTCGACTTCGTCCATGAATTGCACCGGACGCCGGGGAATGCGGGATGCGTGGGGGCGGTCATCCAGTCCTACATGCGCCGCGCCGAGGCCGACGTCGAGAAACTGCTCTCCGAGCGCATCCGCATCCGGCTTTGCAAAGGCGCGTACAAGGAACCTCCCGAAATCGCCTTCCAGAAGAAGGCCGAGGTGGATGCCAGCTATGTCCGATTGATGAAGACCCTGATGAAGAGCGGGACCTATCACGGCCTGGCGACCCACGACGAAGCCATCATCAACCAAGCCAAGGCTTTCGCCACGCGCGAGGGTGTTCCGCGGGACGCCTTTGAGTTCCAGATGTTGCACGGCATCCGCCGCGACCTGCAGCAGGGCCTGGTCAGGGAAGGCTGGCGGATGCGGGTCTACATCCCCTTCGGCACCGAGTGGTATCCCTACCTGCTTCGCCGATTAGCGGAACGTCCGGCGAATGTGCTATTTATCGCCAAAAACCTGCTTCGGAAGTAGCTCCAACGCCTGCCTATTCCCGATTCGAGTGGTCCTGCCGGAATTCTCTTTCCTGGTTGAAGGGTTCTACCCAGAATTGTCGTTTTATAGGTTGGAAGCAGCTTGAAGGGATCAGAGCTTGCCCCCTCGGCTATGTGCATGATCCCGACAGGACCAGGGTCCGTGGCTCGCAAATTTTAGCAATCGAGATCCAGGGTTTCCATATTCTCTGCGCCGTCACGGGGAAGGACGGCGCAGAGTTTTTTGCGCCCAACCGCCTCCTCCACGCACTGCACCTGTCCGTGATCCTCTAGTAAAGCCTGAAGTTCACCTCAATATTCACCAGCACCGCGACCGGTTGCCCATCCTGCGTAGCCGGGTCAAAGCGCCACTGGCGCACGGCCTCCAGCGCTTTTTCGTCCAGCCCCATGCCCAGCGAGCGTGCTACACGGACATCGCGGGTCCGGCCATCGACACCCACCACCACCTGCAAGAGCACCGTGCCCTGGTACCTGGCCTTCCGACCTTCCTCAGAGTATTCAGGCTCAGGATCATAGATCGCGCGGGGGGCGCTCACGCCGCGACCCACAAGATAGACCCCGCCGCCGATTCCGCCGCCTACACCCGTTCCCACTCCGCGGCCTGATCCGACTCCGACCCCACCATCCCTGCCGCTGCCGATTCCGCCACCGGTTCCCGTCCCGCTGGACGGGATACCCATCACGCCGGAGATCGGGTCACCCATCGGACCGACCGGAAAGGAGATGTTCGGCGGCCCAATCACCGTGGGATCCACCGCCAGTTTTGGGTCTTCATTGCGGACGACCACGGCGGGCGGCGCAAACTGCTCGCGCGAAAACTTCGGCGGCATGCCTTTGGAGGCCTGCACCTTGTCGAGATCGCCGCCTCCGCCACCGCCGCCAGTCTTGTCGTCCGCGGCGGGCAGAAGATATGGGCTGACGTCGGTCACAAGATGGGAAGAGACTCTGGAAACTTCGCGCACGCCTTGTGCTGCCCAAATACCCGAGGTAACAAGCAGGGCGACCGCCATCGCATGCGCCACCAGCGAAACCATAAAGCTGCTGCGGTGGACCGGATACAAACCGGCACCCGTGCCTGCGAGCGTGGGCAGGACGCCGGATGGGACGGTCAGATCTGCTTTCCGTCTCTCCTTCCGCGTGCCGGTCTCGCCGGTCACATCGACCCGATCGAGCAGATCGGCTTTCAGCATCGCCTTGAACTCTGGGCTCGGAAGCATCCGCAGCTGGGATGCGATTCCCAACAACTCGGCCAGCACCGGGTCGGACACCGACGTTCCCGTCTTCGGATGGGCGAGCAGGGCTTCGATACCCGCATCCAGTTGATCGATCATTGTCGTGTCAGGCGTCGTGTCAGACATAGCGGCTCCTCATTTGCGCCCTTAGGTTTTGCAGGGCGCGGAACTGTAGCTGCTTGACGGCTCCTTCGCTGCGCCCGAGTTCCCCAGCGATCTCACGCAAGCTCTTCTGCTCCACAAAACGCCGGAGAACGACCAGGCGCTGATCCGGCGCAAGGGCATCGACCAACTGGGACAGCATGGCGTGCGTCTCAATCTGCGGATCGGCGCCGGGCTCGTTCAAGTCGCCAGCGGGAACTTCGTGCCGTCTTGCAAAGTGCCGCCAGCGGTCGGCCAATAGATGGGAGGCAATCCCCAAGAGCCATGCCGCGAACGGCAGTCCCCGCCACTCGAAACGGCTCAAATTACGCAGCGCTTCGTGGAAAACTTCCGCTGTCAGGTCCTGCGCATCCTCGCGACTCGCTACCCGCCGCGCGATGAACGCATAGACGCGCTCGAAGTTGCCTTCGTAGAGCTCGGCAAAACGGGACGGATCCCGCTGCGCCGCCACCACCAGAAGCTGCTCGTCTGTTCCGTTCTCCAGAACTTTCAAAACCTTCTCCGCGGGCTACCGTTCTACCTTTCTAATCGTGGGATGCGGGAGAAAGGTTACGGAGAGAGGTAATAACTCTTCACGCTCGTGCGAAAAGCGAAGATTGGATCGCAGACTATGGGGTTTCTGCCGAAAATCTCAGCCTCCGGCGCCCCGGGAATGTGATACTCTGCCAGCCCTCGGGCAGGTCCGCCTGCCGCGCCAGTCGTGCCATTTCAAGGTATCGAGGTTCTGTGATGATTCGCTCCCGTAGTGATTGCTTTGTGTCCACTGTCTTCGTGCTTTCCCTGCTCTTCACGGTTCCCGCTCTCGCGGGACAGGCTCCACCTGCCTCCCCGCAGGACGTCTTGACCTACCACGGCGACAATCTGCGAACCGGCTGGCTCCCTGCCGAAACCCAGCTGACCACCAGCAATGTGAATGCAGGTTCGTTCGGATTGCTGAAGGTTGTGGCCCTCGACGCGAGAGTCGACGCTGAACCTCTCTATGTGTCGCAGCAGACGATTCTGAACAAGGGAGTGCACAACGTCCTCTACGTGGCGACCGAGAACAACACGGTCTATGCAATCGACGCCGACACCGGATCAATCCTCTGGCACAAGACGTTTGGCAAGCCTGTTCCCTACCAGTACAAGAGCTTCGATGACAACGTGTTTCCGATCATGGGCATTCTGGGCACGCCGGTGATTGATCGCAACCTGGGAAATTTGTATTTCGTCGCCGACGCTTATAACGGAACCACGGACAACTTCCATCTGCACGCCATCTCGTTAAGCTCAGGCAAGAGCACGCTGAAGACAGCAACCGTCAAGGTCACGGCCCGGCTGTCGGATGGCACGACCTGGAATTTTAATCCGAAATACCACCTGCAGCGTCCCGGACTGCTTGAAGCCAACGGCGCCATCTACGTGGCGTTTGGCAGCAATGGGGATATCAATCCCGACCAGTCGCGGGGCACCATTGTGCGCTACGACGCAACGTCGCTCTTGCGGATCGGCAGTGACGTCACCGACACGCTCGACCGCGTGCACAATTCCTATTTCCTCTCCTCGATCTGGCAATCGGGATACGCACCCGCCGCCGACGCCAACGGCGATGTCTATTTCTCTACCGGCAACAGCGATCCCGGCAAGCCAACCTACTCGCAAAGTTTCAATCGGCCGGACAGCATCGTCCGTCTATCGGCCGACCTGAACAGCCTGGTGGATAGCTTTACACCCGCCAACTACTTCCAACTGGATCAGGCAGATCTCGATCTGGGCTCCGCTGGAATGATCCTGCTTCCCGACCAGTCGGGTTCCATCCCTCATTTGGCGGTGGGCGGCAGTAAGGACGGGCGCGCGTTCCTGCTCAACCGCGACAATCTGGGCGGCTACACGCAGGGTGGCCCTGACAACATCATTCAGGCAGTGAATCAGGGAAATTGCTGGTGCGGGCCTGCGTACTTCGTCGGCGGCGATGGCAATCCCCGCGTTCTAACGGGCGGCTCGAACGGCATCACCAGCTGGCAACTGCAGACCAGTCCCTCGGCTCACTTGGTGCAGCAGACTTCCACGGGTGGGACCGCTGCAGATGGCTTGCCCGAGTATGGCGGAGCCATCCCGGTCGTTTCCTCGAACGGAACGGCGGCGGGCAGTGCGGTGGTGTGGTTCGTCCGGAAACCGCAGTCGTCTTCTGATTCGGACCCGGGCACTCCGATCACCCTGATGGCGTACGATGCCTCCAACCTCACCCGGCAGTTGTTCTCCGCCCAGGCTGGCACGTGGACACACGCCGTGAACAGCAACGCTAATGCTGTTCCCACGGTGGCGAATGGAAAGGTCTACGTCGCGAGCAACAAGCAACTGCAGATCTTTGGGCTCTTACCTCCCCAGGGAAGCCCTGCCCGGGCTGCCCTGCCGCACCCGCCCGCTCCCTCCCAGCCCGACGCGGTCACTTGTGCGCCGAGTGGAAGCCCGCTCGCGGCCGTGGATACCGCTGCCCCTGCCACTCACCAGTTCTACGGAACGGTGTGCCGCGTCAGCGGCAGCGAACTGCAACTCTCGCTGCGCAGCGGCCGCAGTATTGCAATTGATGTGAGCCAGGCCTTCGCACGGCATCAGCGGTTGGCGCTGACCCCGGGACGAGTCGTTCATGTAACTGCCACCATCAATGGGAAGGGTGCGGCACACGCGGTGCGGATTTCGCCCGCCCACACGCTCTCTCCGCTGACGCCTGCGGACCGGTAAGGACTCGCGGACTGTTGCGCGAAGAGCCCCGTTGTGGAAGTGGGAGTTCGTATCAGGGCATGCCTTCAGGCATGTCGGAAGGGTATGCGCNNGCGCTGCATTACACAGGATAGGCGTTCTGTCTGGAAACAGTTTTACTCGTCGGACGGTTCCGCTGGCCCGCTTTCACCCTGGGCAAGGGGAAGCCGCGAGGCCCCGCTCAGCAGGTCGCGCTCCTGGGGCGAGAACATGTTCCTGAACCGGTCAGAGTTAATCAGTTGCTCGCGCTGCTCCGGATTCAAGTCCCGCATCCCGCGAATGGCCTTGGTCAGCATCTGGCGGCGCTGCGGGGGCAACTCGCGAATCTGCTGAAACACGTTGCGCGCCTGCCTCTTCTGGTCGGGCGTCAGGTGTTCCCAAGTCTCCATCCGGTTCAACATGCGATCCTGCTGCTGCGGAGGCAGACTGGAAAAATGCTCCAGCCTCTTCTGTAGCTGTGCCTGCCGCTGCGGCGGGAGTTTCTGGAATTGAGGATCGTTTTCGAGAGCCTTACGCTGTTCGTCGGGTGGAAGGCCCTTGTACCGGCGGAGCCAGTCTCCGGAATGGCGCTGGGCGGCTCGTTCCTCTTTCCGGGCTTCCTTCTCCTGCTGCCGCTGCTCATGTCTTTCCGGCTGTGGCTGCTGTTTCTGGGCGGAATGCAATTGCGGGGCGGGGTTCTTGCGCTGGGCGAACGCTGGCGTCAGCAGTAGACCCGCTGCCAGCACACCCGCGATTCTTGCTCGCCGCAACACAGTCTGTCTCCCCTTACGGATTCGCCGTCACGTCGTCCTGCACTTGCAGTTCGTCCAGCATGTCAAAATCCGCGTATAGCTCGTGATTCTTATCCAGCGCCTGCAAATCGCCCACCGCGGTTCCCGGCTCAACCGGTCCGGGGATTGCGGGAGCGTTAATCGCCATTTGCTCCGGAAAAAGAACTCCTCGATTGCCGATTACCAATCCGCCCGCAACGATCACCGCAGCCAGCGAGGCTGCCAGGGCCGGGCGGCGCATCCAGTGCAGCCATCCCGCCGCTGGACGCGCCATCTCCTCGCGCATCCGGGCTTGAAGACGAGTATCAAAATAGGCGGACGGTTCAGGCGCCTGCCATTGGTCGAGCAAAGTCATGGTCTGCCGCAAGCCTTGCAGCTTGGCGGCGCAGGTCGGGCAGGACGAGAGGTGCGTCTCGACCTCCGGCGCCCCTGCGCCCATGCCCACCGCCACATCCGGCAACAGTTCGCGAACTTCATTGCAATTCATACTGCTCCCCTTACTTCACCAAAACGAACTCTTTCAATTGCTCGCGCAATGTTTCGTAGGCCCGAAACAGCAGCGACTTGGTCGCCGACTCGCTCAGTTTCAAGACATCCGCGATCTGGCGGTAATCCATCTGCTGATACTTATGCATGATGACGGCCATGCGTTGCCGCTCGGGCAACGCCTGCACTTTCTGGCGGATCATCGCCACTCGCTCCGCACGCAACATCTGCTCTTCGGCCGTAAGCGATTCGTCGGCCAGATCCGGAGTCGTCCCGGTCTCCTGGTCCGGCTCATCCAAACGAACCGTGTTCTCCGGACGCTCGTGCCGCGTATCGCGAGCATGGTTCACAGCCAGGTTCGTGGCGATCCGGTACAGCCAGGTGCTGAATTTTGCGCTCGGTTCGTAGCCCGCGCGTGACCGGTACACNNGCAAAGGCGGACTCATCGCCCGTCTTCACCCGCAGCATCACATCGGCATCCGAGACAACTTGGGTGGAGTCCAACACTGAGGCAGTCGGCGACTCTCCCCCAAAAGCTAGCAGTCCCCGGTCGATGGCCAAGCTGCTCACACCTGTATCAACCCCGTTGCGGCCAGAAAGTTGCGCCGCAGCGGCGGAGGCTGACAAAGCGGAAGTGCTTTCCGCTGAATCACTTACATGCCGAGTTCCGAGGCTGTCCGAGTCCAGCATGGGAGAGAGGCTGCACAGAAGGCTATCCGCAGCCGGAACCGTGGTCAAGAGGCACATGGGCTCCGGCAACTTGGAAGGAATGGTGGGCGCTGTAGGATTTGAACCTACGACTTCCACCGTGTGAGGATGGCACTCTACCGCTGAGTTAAGCGCCCAACGAACGCGGTAGTGAGATTGTAGCAAATGACTCTCCACGGGGGCTTCCCATTTCAGATTGAAGGGGATTGGAATGTCGACCGCGGGTTCGTGGAGAGGACCCGGCCGTCACTGAGGCAATCCGACACGCCGCACAAGATCCTGGAAGCGCGGGTCGTCGCGCAGGTTATCCCAATCCCATCCCACGCTGAGATGACACAACGGGGTTTCACGTTGTTGGTAAGCCCTCTCAAGCCATATCATCACTTGATCGTTCTCTCCGGCGTGAGCATACAAGCGTGCAATACGGACAGCGGGTACATAGGTCCGCTTGGAGCGCGCTGCTAGCACCTCTGCCCCAAGGTGCATGCCTCGCGCGTAACCGCCTTCCGCATAGCCGCGCGTCAGGGCGCCCTCGACTTCACGGTCGTGGAGCACCGCAAAAAACTTCCTGGCTTCCGCCAGAGCTTCCGCGTGCATTCCCTTCTTGTAGAAGGCGCCCCAAAGCCCCAAGTGCGCCGATGAGAGATCAGGCTCGGTCGCCAGAACCCTGCGGAATTGCGCGATGGCCTCGTCGTAGCGCTGCACATACACCAACTGCCAACCATAAAAGCACGGGAAAAACGGGTTGAAGGGGTCCAACTCCAGGGCCCGATGGATTTCGGCGTCCCACTCCTGCGTACGTTTCATCGAGATCAGGAAGTCCGCGTAACTGAAGTGGCCGTCCGCACTGTTGGGGTTGAGTTCAATGCCCCGCCGGAATTCGCGTTCCGCGGTTGACCAGTCGTGGTCGTACGTACCGGCAATATTGGCAAAAGTGATGTGAGCTTCGGGGAGCGTGTCGTCGAGTTCCAAAGCTTTCGAGATGGCTGCCTTTGCTTTTGGAAACACCTCGCTGGGCTGCATGAACCCAGCATCCCCGCGCATCATCCAGACGCTGCCGACACCCACATAGGCGAGCGCGTAATTCGGATCCTTATCCAAGGCGAGTTGAAAGTACTCCAGGGCCGCGTCGAAGTGCTCGCGGGATAGCCGGTACCAGTGTGCCTGGCCTTTGAGGTACGCCTCATAGGCTTCGGGGTTGACCGGGCGGGCGCGGGAGAGGTTCTTTGTCTCCTCCGGTGTCACCGCAACCTTGATCTCGCGGGCGATCGCCTGGGCAACCTCGCCCTGCAAGGTCAGTACATCCCGGAAATCTCGCTCGTAGCGGTCCGCCCACAAGTGCGTGTCGGTAGAGGCGCGGATGAGCTGCGCCGTAATCAAGATACGTTCGCCTGAGCGCTGCACAGAACCTTCGACCACGCCGTTCACGCCAAGCTCGCCCGCAATCTCCGTCAGCGGCTTGCTCGCGCCCTTGTACCGCATCACGGACGTACGCGAGATCACCTTCAGCGCCCGAATCTTCGACAGGTCGGTAATCAAGGCCTCGGTCATGCCATCGGCGAGATACTCCTGGCTGGGATCCCCCGAGAGATTAGCTAACGGAAGCACGGCCAACGTCGTGATCGGGGCCGTCCGGGCCGCACTACTCAAGTACAGATAACCGACGAGGGCAGCCGCCAGCAACATAAGCAGCCCCGCGGCCAGGATGAGCGGCCGTGCCACCAGCTTGCGCTGCAAGCGTGCGAGGGTATGGGTGGCGGTGGCCAACGGCGCGCTCCATTGGCCCAACTGATCTTGCAAATCCCGAGCCGACTGGTAGCGGTCCGCAGGATTCTTCTCCAGACACTTCAGAATGATGTCCTCGAGCCCGACAGGAATATCCGGGTTGATCTGAGACGGCGGTTGAGGTGACTTCTGAATGATGTCGGCGGCGAGTACTGGCGAAAACTCTTCCTCGAACGGCCGGTGGCCGGTGGCCATCTCATACAGCACGGCACCCAAAGCGTAAACATCGGTGCGAGCATCCACCTTTTGTCCACGCAGTTGTTCGGGGGCCATGTAGGGCACGGTCCCCACCACGGCCCTCACTTCGGTCAGGCCCTCGCTGAGGGTCGTCTCGCCCAGCGGACGCAGCAGTTTTGCCAGCCCGAAATCCAGCACCTTCCCTTGTCCGCGTTCGGTAATAAAAATGTTTGCCGGCTTGATGTCGCGGTGAACAATTCCCCGGCTGTGGGCCGCATCCAACGCATCCGCGATCTGCGCGCCCAACTGGGAAATGTCCTCCGCCTTCATGGGCCGTCCGCTGATCAGGTGCTTCAAGGTCTGCCCTGCCAGCATTTCCATCACGATGAAGGGCTGCCCATCGTAATTGTCGATGTCGTGGATGGTACAGATGTTGGGATGATTGAGAGCGGAAGCCGCCTGAGCTTCCAGTCGGAAGCGCTCTACCGCCTTCGGGTCCCGTGACAGATCGCCGGATAGGAACTTCAGCGCAACCAGGCGACCCAGTCGGGTGTCCTTGGCCTGATAGACCACTCCCATGCCACCGCCCCCGAGTTTCTTCAATACCCGGTAATGAGAAACCGAGGCTCCTTCCAGGTGAAGATCGTCCGGAGTGTTAGCGGACGACGGCTCACTGGCGGATTCCTCTCGGTCTGCCCTCGGCAGGGCGGCGCCTTCCAGGAACTGCTTGGCGTCGGGATCGTGGGCGAGCAGCGACTCCACCTCTCGACGTAATTCCTGGTCAGAGCCACAGGCATCCCGCAGAAAAGATGCGCGTCCGTCTTCCTCCAGCGCCAGCGCGGAGTGATACAAGCTCTCGATGCGCCGCCAGCGGTCAGTCTCCATGCGAGTTCTCCTGGCTCAACTCGCGCCATAGCCACGTCTTCGCCAGGCGCCAATCGCGCATGACCGTCTCGTTAGAAACCCGCAAAACGTGGGCTGTCTCTTCAACCGACAGTCCGCCGAAAAAACGGAGTTCGACGACCTGCTCTTTTCTGGGATCCAGCGCCGCCAGTGCTTTCAATGCTTCATCCAACGCGACGATATCGGCCGGAGGTTGTGGCCCCATCACCCGCCCTTCGTCCAGACAGACGCAGGCCTTCCCCTCACCTCTCTTCTGATAGAGCTTGGAACGGGCAAGATCGATCAGGATGCGCCTCATGAGCCTGGCGCAGATGGCGAAGAAGTGCGACCGGTCCTGCCAGTTCACCCCCTGCAGGTCCACCAGACGCAGGTAGGCTTCATGGACCAGTGCCGTTGTCTGCAGGGTGTTGCTGGAACGTTCGCGCGACATGTATCGCCGGGCGATACGACGCAGCTCTGGATACACGACCGGGATGAGACGCTGCAGCGCGTCCTCGTCCCCGCTCCCCCACGCGCGCAGAAGGTACGTGACTTCGTGCGACGAGGAAGCACTCGTCGTACGGTCTCCCACAGCGCCTAACTTGTTTCCGTCCGCCATGGATTGCACCGGTGAAATTTCTTGGCCGGACGTTGCAGTTTTGCCGGTTGTTTCTCGCTATCTAAGCAGGAGGCAGGAAATAGCTGGGATCCCGCCCTCACATACCGTGCCGGACAGAACTTAGCATAGTTCCCACCTATCTCTCAGTGATCGAGCGCACAGGGCCATGCGCAGGTCCGCACAGGGAGGACACCATGAATAGGCGGCTCACAGAAGGTGACGCCGCGACTTGCGACAACGTCGAAGCCTCGATTGACGACCATCTGGGCGAAATCTCCCTACCGATTCTTTACGTTGCTTCCGCCGGGGGCGATGGGGCGTACGGGTACCACATGCTCACCCTGGCGGATACGGACATTACGAAATTCAATGTGCAACTCCTGCCGGATGAGCAGCGGGCACTCGATTTCGGGCACGCCGATCTGTTCCTGGCCACCGACGCCCAGAAGTTGGTCTGGAAACCGATTCTGGACTGGCTGGTCGCGCACCGGTGAGGAAATCAGCGATGCGTGCCTTCTCAGATCGCAACGGCCAACAAACAATAGGCGGAAGAATCAATCAGCAGTCACTGTTTTATGGAGGGCACTCATGAGACGAATTAGTATTGTGGCTTTTATTCTATGTGCGTGTTTGGTGTCAGTGGTAAGAGCGCAGCAGCCGTCTGGCAGGTCGGATTTCGGCAGACATGCCGTTCGCGGCCATCGAGGCTTCAGTGTGGTCGCGAAGTCGTCCGGTATGGCGAGCAATCCGAGCATCAACCAACGAGCGGCGGCTCACAACGTGAAGGTTTGGGACCTGGGAACATACACCGGCGGCACATGGGCCGAAGCAGGAGGTATCAACGACTTTGGCGTTCTGGTTGCCCAAGGCGATACCGGCCCTGACGGCGACAACCATCTCTTTACGATTCGACTCTCTGGTCCGCAGGGCCCGCAGTGGTCCGATCTCGGAACCATGGGCGCTAATGAAGGATGGTTCCTCTGGCCGGAGATCGCCGACACCGGAATGATTGTGGGCTACGCCGCGACTGAGGATGGCTATGTCCACGGCCTTGCCTGGACAAAGAAGTCCGGTAGGGTCGATCTTGGGTCCCTCTCTGATCTCGGTTACAACTTCAGCGTAGCCGAACGTGTCAACAAACTCGGGACCCTGATCGTGGGCTGGAGCGGCAGCAGTTCTGACAACAGTGATTCCTCGCTACCCGTTGTGTGGACGCCAGCCCTGCAGTGGAAACCAGATGGGCTGACAGCAGTCTGGAAGATCCAAGCGCTCGACACGAGCGGTCTTGCGGGATTTCATCACTGGATGGTGACTGGAGCGAATGATTTTGGACAACTTAGTGGGATCGCCTGGGACAATTCCGACCCTGAAAACGATGTTGGTGTGATCTGGAATCCACTTGCCAACGGAAAAGGTTGGAAGATCATGCAGCTTCCTGTTTCCGCGGACTACCCCAACGCCGAGATCGGCTCTATCAACGAACTGGGAGAGGTTGTCGGCGATGTCGATTCGTCCGACTGGAGCACTTTTTCTGCCGCTCACTGGAAGCCGGTAGACCGCCAGAGGAAGGTCTATCAGCTGACTTTGCTGCCGAATCTGCCGGGTTCGTCGAATGGAGGCTTCGCGGAGAGCATCAGCGAGTTGGGTGACATCGCGGGCGCCGCCTACGATGCCGATTGGAACATGCTTGCCGTACGATGGAGCGCCAAAGACCCCACTCTTGTTCGTTCCCTCGGCTTCCCGGGCGATTGGAGTCTCGCTGTAGGGGTGAACAACCAAGGAGTTGCGGTGGGGACCTACGGTGGCGGGCAATGCGCCAACGAATGTGTGGCCGCAGTGCAATTCCGCTGAACAAGCAAAGACCACGGCCTGGCCTGAGACTGCCCGCGAATTCGGATCCATTCAAGCCGCCCGCTCTCCGGGCGGCTCTCTTTATCTTCGCCGCGAATGGCGCCTCGCGTTCCGCGAAATGCTCACATCCATCAGTGACCGATGTCACTGCGCCTGCATACAGCTGTACTAACATTCGCCTCCATCGGCCCAGGTTCGGCCATTTTTCACATCTTCATCGAGGCGGCCTATGGAACTCTACCCGCGCAGTGCCTCTACCTACGATGTCCTGAAAGCCCACGGAGTGGATCGCCGCCGGTTCGTGAAGTTCTGCACCATGATGGCGGCTGCGCTCGGTCTTGACGCGACGGTGGTACCGCAGATCGTCGAGGCGCTTGAGACCAAACCCCGTATTCCCGTGCTCTGGCTGCACGGTCTTGAGTGCACCTGCTGCAGCGAGTCGTTCATCCGCTCGTCGCACCCGATCGCGCAGGATGTCGTGCTGAACATGATTTCGCTCGACTACGACGACACCCTGCAAGCGGCGGCCGGCTTCCAGGCGGAAGAGATCCGCAAGAAGATCATGAAGGAGCACGCGGGCGAGTACCTGCTCGCGGTCGAGGGCAACGCTCCCACCGCCGACGGCGGCGTCTACTGCACCGTGGGTGGAGAGACTTTCCTGAGCATCCTGCAGGAGACTGCCGAGAACGCTAAGGCAGTGATCGCCTGGGGGTCGTGCGCTTCGAACGGCTGCGTGCAGGCGGCCAAGCCGAATCCTACCGGGGCGAAGCCGGTGCACGCGCTGATCTCGCACAAAGCGATCGTCAATGTGCCCGGGTGTCCGCCGATTGCCGAGGTGATGACCGGCGTCCTTACCTACATTCTGACCTTCGGCACGCTGCCGGATCTTGACCGCTTCGGCCGCCCGAAGATGTTTTATGGGCAGCGCATTCACGACAAGTGCTACCGGCGTCCGTATTTCGATGCCGGGCAGTTTGTCGAGACTTGGGACGACGACGGCGCGCGCAAGGGCTGGTGCCTGTACAAGATGGGGTGCCGTGGTCCGACCACCTACAACTCCTGTTCCACCTTCAAATGGAATAACGGCGTGTCGTATCCCATTGGGTCCGGCCATGGCTGCATTGGCTGTAGCGAGGCCAATTTCTGGGACAACGGTCCGTTCTATGAGCGGCTCTCGTCGATTCCTGTCCCGGGCATTGAATCCACTCCCGACACGGTCGGCATGGTGGCAGCGGGAGCGGCGGCGATTGGCGTGGGCGCGCACTTCATCTCCACCGAGGTACGGCGCGCGGCCCAAAAAGACAAAACGCCGGGACAGAAGCCCCCGGCCACGGAAGGAAGGTGAGGCA
The DNA here is from genome assembly GCA_003154055.1 of Acidobacteriaceae bacterium. Classification (GTDB taxonomy): domain Bacteria; phylum Acidobacteriota; class Terriglobia; order Terriglobales; family Acidobacteriaceae; genus Acidiflorens. The sequence continues at coordinate 13,094 of PMCH01000068.1, read as the reverse complement.
TGGCGACCCGAGTCGTGGTTGATCCCGTCACTCGCATCGAGGGCCACCTGCGGGTGGAAGCGATGCTCGATGAGCGCGGCGTTGTGAAAGACGCCATGTCCTCCGGCACCATGTGGCGTGGCCTGGAAGTGATTCTGAAGGGCCGCGATCCGCGCGATGCCTGGGCCTTCTGCGAACGCATCTGCGGCGTCTGCACCACGGTGCATGCGCTGGCTTCAGTGCGCTCGGTCGAGAACGCACTGGCAATCAAGATCCCGCAAAATGCGGAAATCATCCGCAACATCATGTTCCTGACCCAGATGGTGCAGGACCATGTCATCCACTTCTACCATCTGCACGCACTCGACTGGGTGGACATCGTTTCCGCGCTAAAGGCCGATCCGGCGGCAACGTCGGCGTTGGCGCAGAAGGTGTCACCCTCGTGGCCCATCGCCAGCACTGGCTATTTCAAGGACCTCGCAGGAACGCTGAAGAAGTTCGTGGACTCTGGCCAACTTGGCATTTTCCAGAACGCATATTGGGGGCATCCAGCGTATAAGCTTCCGCCGGAAGCCAACCTGATGGCAGTCGCGCATTACCTGGAAGCGCTGAAGTGGCAGAAGGANNTCATCAAGATCCACACCATTTTCGGCGGCAAGAATCCTCACCCGAACTATCTCGTCGGCGGCATGGCGTCGGCCATCTCCATGCAGGGCGACAACGCCATCAACATGGAACGGCTGAACTACGTGAAGGGACTGATCCAGGACGCGATGCAGGTCGTCGAGAACATGTACATCCCCGACCTGCTGGCCGTGGCGTCATTCTATCCGGAATGGACGCAGATTGGCGGCGGCCTCGGGAACTACATGGCTTATGGAGACATCCCGCAAAACGGAATCGGCGACGTCAGCCAGTTCCGCTTCCCGCGCGGGGTGATCCTGAACAAGAACTTGAGTGACGTGCTGCCGCTCGACCTCACGGACGCCGGTCAAGTGCGGGAGGAAGTGGCGCACTCCTGGTACGAATATCCCGCGGGCAAGGATTCGCTCCATCCCTGGGAGGGAGTGACGGAGGCCAAATACAGCGGTCCCAAACCGCCCTTCAAACAGCTCGACGAGAACGGGAAGTATTCCTGGCTGAAAGCACCGCGCTGGAAAGGCAACGCGATGGAAGTCGGCCCACTGTCGCGCATGCTGGTGGGCTATGCCAGTGGCAAGACGGAATTCAAGGATGTCGTCAACGACGCGCTGGGAGCGCTCAAGGTCCCGGCCACGGCGTTGTTCTCGACTCTGGGTCGTACGGCCGCTCGCGGCCTTGAGACGAAACTGTGCGTGCACTGGCTCATGGCGGAATACGAGCACCTGATCGCCAATCTGAAGGCGGGAGACTCCGCAACGGCAGATACCGCGCGCTGGGAGCCATCGACCTGGCCCGCGGAAACCAAGGGTTACGGCTTCACTGAAGCGCCCCGCGGCGCGCTCGGTCATTGGGTGCATATCAAGGACGGCAAGATCGAGAACTATCAGATTGTCGTCCCCTCAACGTGGAACGCTTCCCCTAGAGATGGCAAAGGACAGCACGGGGCCTACGAGTCAGCGTTGTTGAATACCCCGATGGCAGACCCGAAACGTCCGCTCGAAATCCTGCGGACCATCCACTCCTTTGATCCGTGTCTGGCCTGCGCGTCGCACGTGTTTGGGCCGGACGGAAGGAAACTGGCAGAAGTGAAGGTGCGCTAGGAGGACGTATGTCGAGCACTGTCTCGGAATTCGATCCGCGCGAAATGGCTCGGCGTCCGGAAGAGTATTTCCGGCGCGAATACGTGTGGCAGTTGCCGGTCCGCATCACGCATTGGGTGAATGCCGCCAGCCTGATCGTGCTCTTCCTCACCGGCCTGTACATCTCTCATCCGCTGCTCGCGCCGAATGGGGAAGCCTTCCGCAATTTCGTCATGGGGCGAGTCCGGCAGATCCACTTTATAGCCGCCATGATCTTCACGGTCAGCTTTCTCGTGCGGATCTACTGGTTCTGGATGGGTAACCACTATTCCCGCTCCGGATTCCCCTATGTGTGGCGACCGGAGTGGTGGAAAGATCTGTTCCGCCAGGCCACTGACTATCTGAAATTGGAGCGCGGCCACGTTCACCTCGGCCACAACTCCCTGGGCGGCGTCGCCTACACCCTGTTTGTGATTGTTCTCGGATGGTGCCAGATCTTCACCGGATTGGCGATGTATTCGGAGAGCAATCCAGGCGGGTTTCTGAATCGCGTTTTCGGCTGGGTGTTGTGGCTGCTGGGCGGGTCCTTTCAGACGAGGATGTGGCATCACACCTTCGCNNCCCGTTGCTCCAGTGCTGGTGCTGGGCGTGGGCAATGTCCTGCTCAGCGACGACGGAGTTGGTCCGGCACTCGTAGGACAAGTCCAGGGACTCTATGCCGGCGTGAACGCGGTCGAATGCGTCGACGGCGGCACCCAGGGGCTGGCCCTGCTCGGTTACTTCGCGGGGCGAACATCGCTCGTTATTCTCGACGCGTTTTCCGACGGGAAAAGTCCTGGGGAAGTGTCGGTGCTGGAAGTCTCGGCACTCCTCGGTTGCGGGCCGCTCCGGTCCACCACTGCGCATGAGGGAAATGCGGGCGAGTTGCTGGTCACCGCGCGCCTCCTGGGGGAACTGCCGCAGCGGGTTTTCCTGGTGGGAATCGAGCCGGAGCACGTGCGAACCGGGTTGGGCCTTTCCGAGCGGGTCGCGAAGTCTCTTCCCGCAGCCTTTGCCCAGGCGTGTGCCATCGTGGAGCAGGAGTTAGTAGAGATCGGGGTCCGGGCAGTAGCGTAACGATTGCCAGGGGCAGCCGTCCGATTACCGAAATGACCACATACCAGGGAGTTTCTTAGCAGTTACTGCCTGGTCCGCCTCTCAACCCATACAAAGCAGATTCCGATACCGGCAAAATGCTAAGATGCCGGGAATGCCAGTTCGTAAGACCATCAAGAAAGTGGTCCGCACCGCGGCAAAGCTTGTCCGTCCGCGCAAGGGTGAGCATCGCGAGCAGGCCGAACTGGTCATCATCACCGGGATGAGCGGATCGGGGAAGGCTTCCGCCCTGAAGGCCTTCGAGGACCTTGGCTACTACTGCGTCGATAATCTTCCCGTGGAACTGATTCCACGTTTCGCGGAGCTGGCGCTCCAATCCGGGGAGATCCCTCGCACCGCGCTGGTGGTGGACGTACGCGAGGGATCGCAGCTGGAAAAGCTGCCCGCCATGTTGAAGTCCGTCAAACGGATGATTCCCACGCGGGTAATTTTCCTGGAGGCGAGCGACGCGTCGCTGCTCCGCAGATTCAGCGAGACTCGGCGTCCCCACCCGCTCGGTGCCGATGGCCCGGTTCGCTCCGCGCTCACAGAGGAACGCCGCCATCTCCGGGCGATTCGGGCAATCGCCGACCTGGTCATCGATACCTCCAAGTTCAATGTCCACGAACTGCGGTCGCACCTGACCGATCGTTTCAAGAAGAAGACGGGCGGCGAGAAGAGCATCCTGGTTTCATGCGTGAGTTTCGGCTACCGGCACGGCGTGCCGGATGATGCCGACCTGGTGTTCGACGTGCGCTTTCTCCCCAATCCTCACTTTGTCCCGGAGTTCCGTCCGCTGACGGGGCGCCACCCGCGAGTGGCCAAGTACATCCGGTCGTTTCCGCAGACCAAGGAATTTATCAACCGGATCTCAGAGCTCCTGGTCTACTTACTGCCGCATTACATCCGCGAGGGGAAGAGTTATCTGACCATCAGCTTCGGCTGCACCGGCGGACAGCACCGCTCCGTGATGATCGCCGAGGATGTCAGCAAGCGGCTGCGCAAAGCGGGATACAAAGTGAAGGTCGTACACCGGGACAGCCCCAAGTAGGCGCTCGGCGGAACCTCGCGGCAGGCCTGAAACCGAGAGCGAAGCCCAGAGCCTGATCCCATGTAGAATTAACCGTTGCCCATGCCAAGCTATTCCCCCACAGGCTCCAACCAGCCGGGATTGCAGGAGCCTTAATGCGCCCACTGACGCGCCTGCTGCGTTATGTCCTCCCGTACTGGTGGCAGTTGCTCGCATCGGTTGTGCTGATGGCGATCGTGGGCCTGCTGGATGCTTTCCGGCTTCTTCTGATTGGCCCGATTTTCGATCGCGTACTCAACCCGGGCTCCCAAACCAGGACGATTCAGCTTCTCAGATTCCCCGGCTCCGACCGCGTTCTCAACCTTCAGCAGCTGGTTCCCTCGCACTTTCAGAATCCGTGGACGGTGGTAGCGTTCGCGCTGGTAGCGGCAACCATCCTGAAGGGGATATTCGACTATGCTGGCACCTACCTGGCGAACTACGCCGGCTTCGGCATGATCACCGACCTGCGCCACGATCTTTACAACGCGATCTTGCGGCGCTCGGCGGCTTTTTTCGCAAAGCACACCACCGGCACGCTGCTTTCGACCATCGTCAACGACATTGAGCGCGTGCAATACGCCATGTCGAGTGTGCTGTCGGAATTCCTGCAACAATTCTTCACCCTGCTTTTCACGGCGGCCGTGGTCGTGCTGCTGGGAGGAAAACTGGCGTGGGTACTGTTGCTGTTCNNCGGAAAGGGCAGGACAAGCTCGCCGAAATCCAGAACATCCTGCATGAGACGATCACCGGCAACCGCATCGTCAAGGCGTTCGGGATGGAGAACTGGGAGATGTCGCGCTTCCGCAAGGCGGCGCGGCGGCTGTTCCAAGCCAACCTGCGGTCGGTGGCGGCCGCGGCCATCAGTTCTCCCCTGATGGACGTGTTCGGCTCGATCGCGATTGCGATGCTGCTCCTTCTCGGCCGCGACCAGATCAACCGGCATGTATTTACCGCCGGAACTTTCCTGGCCTTCATCGTGGCCGTTTTCAAGCTCTACGACCCGGTCCGCAAGTTTGCGCTCTTCAACAATAGTTTCCAGCAGGCGGTGGGCGCTTCTTCGGAGATCTTCCGCTTCATGGATATCGAAGACGAAGTACCGGAGAAGCCCGGCGCCAAGCGACTGTCCCAGTTCTCGCGGACGATCCTCTTCGACGACGTCACATTCTCCTACGAGGGCGGCAGCGACGATTCGCGCGAAGTCCTGCACAATATCAACCTTGAGGTGCAAGCCGGCGAAGTACTGGCCGTGGTGGGATCGAGCGGCGCCGGAAAGAGCACGCTCGTCCATCTGATCCCGCGCTTCTTCGATGTCACCGGTGGACGCATTTTGATTGACGGAAGTGACGTGCGCGATGTCACGCTGGCTTCCCTGCGTTCGCAAATCGGCATCGTCACGCAGGAAACCGTGCTCTTCAACGACACTCTCCGCAACAACATCGCCTACGGCCAGCCGCATGTCTCGCAAAAAGAGGTGGAGGAAGCGGCTCGCGCAGCCCTGGCCCATGACTTCATCCAAGTCCTTCCCGAGGGATACGAGACGGTGATCGGGGAGCGCGGCGTGCGCCTTTCTGGCGGGGAGCGCCAACGGATTGCCATCGCACGGGCCATCCTGAAAAATGCGCCCATCCTGATCCTGGACGAGGCGACGTCTGCGCTCGACAGCGAATCGGAGTCGCTGGTGCAATCGGCACTGCAAAATCTGATGAGCGGGCGTACCGTGTTGGTGATCGCGCACCGCCTTTCGACCGTCCGCCGTGCTGACCGGATCGTGGTGATCGAAAATGGCACCATCAGCGATATTGGCGCGCACGAACAGCTCATGCAAAAGTTGGGCACGTACCGCCGGTTGTACGAGTTGCAATTTGCCGAAGCCGACGCGCCCCGCACGGGTGCGCTACCACAGTAGAATCCACAGGAAGAGGGCCCATGCCACTTCGTTCCATGACGGGTTTCGCGCAGGTCAAAGGCCAGGTTCATCCCACCCTCGCTTTCTCGCTGTTGCTGAAGTCGGTTAACCACCGCTTTCTTGATCTGCATTTCCGGTTGCCATCGGAGACCGACTCGCTGGAGATGAAGTTGCGCAAGTTACTCAAGGAAAAGCTCGCCCGCGGCCACGTCGAAGTAACTCTGAGCCTGGAATATGCGAGCAGTAACGGCGTAGCCCTGAACCGGGAACTGGTCGCCGGCTACGTGCAGGCATTTCGGGCCGCGGCAGACGAGTTCGGCGTCACCGGTGAACCTGATCTGAACGTCGTCCTGCGCATGCCGGGCGCCATGGATTCCGGAGCTGAGAAGTCCGGCGAAGAACTCGAGGCCGCCGTCATGGCGCAGGTCGAAGAGGCTCTGGCCAAGCTGAACCAGATGCGGGAAGAGGAGGGCCGCGGCATCGGCGCCGAGCTGCGCGAGCGCATGTCTCAGTTGCTGAAGGCCGGGGCAGGCGTGGAAGTCCACCGCCACACCATCCTGCGCAGCTACTCCGAGCGCCTCCAGGCCCGCATGCAGGAGATGCTGGGCGCACAGATCGATAAGGAGCGCATTCTTCAAGAAGCTGCCGTGCTGGTCGATCGCAGTGACATCCAGGAAGAACTGGTGCGCCTCCAGACGCACGTCAAGCATTTCCTCGGCTTGCTGGATCAGGGCGGCGAGGTGGGCAAGAAACTCGACTTCCTGCTCCAGGAGATGAATCGCGAGGCCAATACCCTGCTTTCGAAGACTTCCGGCCTGGCTGGCGAAGCGCTAAGAATTACCGAGATGGGCCTGCTGATGAAGGCCGAGATTGAAAAATCACGCGAGCAGGTGCAGAACCTGGAATGAGCATCGTCTACATCGTTTCGGCGCCTTCGGGCTCAGGCAAATCCACCCTGGTCAACGAGCTGTTCAAGGTGGTAAAGGGCCTGGATTTCTCGATCTCGTACACCACTCGGCCTCCGCGCGGCAGCGAGCAGAACGGCAAGGAGTATTTTTTCGTTTCCAAAGACGAATTCGAGGCCATGATCGCGGCCGATGAATTCCTGGAATATGCCAACGTCTTTGGAAACTACTACGGCACCGCTCGCCGGTTCTTGCGCGAGGCCGAAACGAAGGGAAACGACCTCCTGCTCGACATCGACGTGCAGGGCGCACAGCAGATCAAAAAGCGCCTTCCCGAGGCCGTCAGCATCTTTATTCTTCCGCCCGATCGTGACACGCTGGAATGGCGGTTGCGCAACCGGGGGCTGGATTCGGAGGCAGTGATCCTCCGCCGGTTGGACACCGCCCGACGGGAGATTGAGAATTACTCCAAATACGACTATATACTGGTAAACAGGCAGTTGGAGCGATCGACCGACGAACTGAAGGCCGTAGTGCTGGCGGAGCGGCTGATTTTATCCGGGGCTGCACCTTCGCCGGAGGAAGCGCGGCTCCTGGAGATCGCTCGGGCTGACCGTCTGGATCAGGCGCGGGAGCGTGTGCAGCCGATCCTGGCATCCTTTCTTTCGCCGGCGGCGCGCGGAAGATGAAGTTTCGGGGGAGAGTACATGAAACTCATGGAAGGCTTCGACAGCAACTATCGTTACATCCTGGTGGCAGCGCGACGGGCGCGGCAACTGCAGGGTGGGGCTCCACCGGTCATTGATACGGGATCGCGCAAACCCTGCCGTATCGCGCAGGATGAAATCAAGGCCGGCAAGGTGAAATGGCTGATTCCTGAGATCCCCAAGTCGGCGGTGGTCGCCGCAACTGAAACGCTGGGTAAGGCGTTCGGCGAAGACGCTTAGCATCCGCCTCGGCGGTCC